>JAKADK010000046.1 GCA_021820665.1 Actinomycetes bacterium
GTCGGGCCAGGGCGACGGGCGGAGCCCCGCTCGGGGGACGACCTCACTCACGGTGTCACTGGTCCTTCTCTCGACGAGAGGATCTCGGTTACTGCGCTGCGTTTGTTCCACGTCCCGGAAGGGCACGAGCAACCCGGGAGAGCAATAGCAAAGATGTGCAGCGCTCCTCCCCAACGACCCGACCAGCGCTGACCCCGAGCGTGGCGTCCAAGACATCCAGGCCCTCGACGGAGATGAGCGGCGGTGCGATTATCTCCACGGTGCCGCCATCAGCTAGACCGAAGACGTGTCGATGAACGCGCCGCCCCGCCGGTCGCCTCCCAGGCATCGTCATCGTCCAGCGCGACGTTCGCTGCGCTACCGGAGGGTGCGAGCTGTCGTGCTCCTCGCCTTGATCGTCACGGCCGTTGTCCTCGTCAGCTCGCTGGCCACGACCAGCCACGGCCGCACCGCAGCGCCGACGTCCCGACCCGGTGCGTCGGGCGTCCTCACGACGTCGGGCTTACCGGCCGCCGAGGCCGGCCAGCTCCCGTGGTCGCTCCCCAACCCGATCAGCCGGCTCGTCCTGCTCGCCGGTTCTACCCCCAACCAGGCCGTCATCCTCGGCGGCGTCGACGCAGCGGGATCGTCAGCCGCAGGCGTCTACACACTCGACACCACCAATGGCCAGCTCGCATGGGTGGCGAACCTCACAGGCCCGTTGCACGACGCGTCAGGTGTCGTGCTCGCGGGACACGACGTGCTCTTCGGCGGGGGCAACGCCGGCGGCTCGGTCGCCACCGTCCAATCGCTTCCAGGCACCGCTTCGAGCCAGCCACCAGGCTCCACCCCGGCCCTCCGGGCGTCGGTGACCGGCCAGCTGCCCGCGGCGCGCTCGGACTCCTCGGCCGTGACGATCGGCAACACGGCGTACGTCGTCGGAGGCTACGACGGCACCACCGGCGACCGCTCGGTGCTCGCCACCACCTCAGGGACGAGCTTCCGCACTGTCGCATCGCTCCCCGTTGCCGTCCGCTACGCCGCCGTCGCCGCGCTCGGAGACCACATCCTGGTCTTTGGCGGTGAGGACGTCGGCGGGCCGCAGACCGGCCGACCATCCACGGCCATCCAACAGATCGACCCGGCCACAGGCAAGGCGACCGTCGTGGGCAGCCTGCCCGAACCGCTCTACGGTGCGGCGGCCGCCACGCTCGGAGGGGTGGTCTACGTCGCCGGCGGGATGACCGCCTCCGCTGCCTCAGGAAAGCACCCAGTGGCCACCGTTTGGGCCTATGACCCCGCAACCCGTCGGATGCTCCCGGCCGGGCAGCTCCGGGTGCCCGTTGCCCACGCTGGAATGACCGTTCTCGGTTCGAGGATGTGGCTCGTCGGCGGCACGTCGACCGGCGGCGCGCCGGTGACCGCCGTGCAGATGGTCGAGCCCAACCGGACATTCGGCGTTGCCGGCGTGCCTGGCGCCGGGTCACCCTATTTCGGCAACAAACTCCTCGTCGCCGACGAAGGCAACGACCGCCTGCTGCTGCTGAGTGACACGGGCGCCATCGTCTGGAAGTACCCGTCCGCCACCGCCCCCGCACCACCAGGGGGCTTCAGCGCCGACGACGCCTTCTTCGCCCACCACGGATCCATGATCGTCACCAACGAGGAGACCAAGAACGTGCTGGCCGAGATCGCGTACCCCTCAGGGAAGCTTCTGTGGACCTACGGCCACTTCGGAGTGCGAGGAGCCACACCCGGCTATCTCAACACCCCCGACGACGCCTACGTGCTTCCCGATGGCAACGTGATCACCGCCGATATCGCCAACTGCCGCGTCATCGTTCTCAACCCGAAGACGAACCAGATCGTCACGCAGATCGGCACCACCGGGCGGTGCATCCACGACATGGACCCGCCCATCGCACTCGGCTCCCCCAACGGCGACACCCCGCTGCCCAACGGCAACATCTTGGTGTCGGAGATCAACGGCTCCTACGTCGACGAGTTCACCCCGAGCGGCAAGCCACTGTGGTCGGTCCACCTGCCGATCTCCTACCCGTCGGACCCCCAGCAGATCGGGCCGAACCGCTACCTCATCGCCGGCTACACCAAGCCCGGCAGCCTGCTCGAGTTCACGCGCCAGGGAAAGATCCTCTTCCACTACCAACCGCTCTCGGGCCCCGGCATGCTCGACCATCCGTCGCTCGTGGAGATGCTCCCGAACGGCATCTTGATGCTGAACGACGACCACAACGACCGCATGATCGCCATCGACCCCGCGACAGGAGCCCTCGTGTGGCAGTACGGCATCACCCACACACCCGGGTCGGCACCAGGGATGCTGAACGAGCCTGACGGCTTCGACATCCTGGCTCCGGGAGGACGGACTCCAACCCACACCGGCACCGGCTGACAGGCGTCTCGTGCGGCGCGCCCGGATCGTCCGGTGGTCAAGCCGCCGTGCCTCCACCCCGCAGCCCCTGCGCCGGTCGAGCCGATCCGAGCCTCCACCCCGCAGCCCCTGCGCCGGTCGAGCCGATCCGAGCCGGGGTCCCCGACGTCGACTCGTCGTCGGGCTCACAGTCGGACGCTTGCCCAACGGGTGCCAGTTGGTGCCGAGCCTCGAGGAGGCGACGACGAAGATCACCGTGGACTCGCCCTTCTTGTCGCAGCGCCGGCAGAACCTGCGGTGCTCGACGGCGTCGTAGCTGCCCGTGGAGTGCCAGGTCGACCAGGCGGCGCTTGATGATCGCACGGTGCGGGGCTTGACCCGGGGCGGTGTCGCTCCCTGTCCGCTGCGCCTCCGGCCCGACCGGGGTGGGCCAGGCGCCCGGGTGCCGCTAGGCCGGTACCTCCTCGAGGGCCCGGGCGACTCGGCGAAGCAGTGCGCGGACCGTGGCGTGGGCGACGCGGGCGAGCAGCGCCGCGTCGAGCACCTGGCCGGCGGCCCCGAGGGGAGGACGGTAGCGGCCCGAGAGACGCAGCTCGGCTCGTTCGGGGTCGAGGGCGCTGACGCGCAGCTCGCCCTCGAAGCGGGGGAACAGCCCGCTCGGCCCGGTCGCCTCCCATGCGAGGGGAACGACGAGAGCCTCGTCGGCACCCTCGGGTTCGCCGAGGTGCACGCCGACGGTCTTGCCGAGCCAGGCCGGCCCGCCCGGCCCGACGCGCAACCGGATCGCATCGCCCTCCGCCGAGGCAGCCTGGAGGTGGGGGGCAAGCCACGATCCCCCCGCTCGCAGCCTGACCACCACCGTCGAGGCGGGCAGCTCGACGTGGACCGAGTCGGCGACCGCCACGCTGCGGGCCGCCAGGCGATGTGCGTCGACGGGCACGGAGTAGGTCCCCGCCTCGATCGCCCGGTCCGTCTCGACGAGCTGGGCAAGGCTCGTCGACCCGAGCAACGCCCGCATCGCCTCGCCGGCTGCACTCCAGCTGTCGTGCAGTGGGCAGACCGCGTCCCAGCGACACGGCCCCTCCCCAAGGGTGCAGGTCGCGGGGGCAAGCGGGCCTTCGCCGGCCTCGACGATCTGGAGGAGGCTCACCTGGCCCGGTGGCCGGGCAAGGCGGTAACCGCCGTTCGAGCCGAAGGTGGAGACGGCCAGGCCGGCGTGGACCAGGGCACCGAGGATCTGGGAGACGAAGGTGCGCGGCACCTCCATTTCGGCCGAGACCTGGCGCAGTTTTTTCGGTCTGTCCGACTCGTAGGCGCGGGCCAGGCAGATTGCCGAGCGGACCACGTAGTCGCCCCGCTTCGAAAGCGTCAAGTTCATCACTTGAAGTATAATTTGTAGCTGGACGTCGTATCGAGAAGCGACCGGAAGGCGACGTTCGGCGAAGCCCTGCTCGCCGAGGGACGCCCGGCCGGGAGCGCTTCGTGGTCATCGCTGCCGCCAGGCACACCGACCGGGGCCCGCGCGGGAGCGGCCGGGAGGCCACGCGCTGCCACCAGCACCGGCCAGCTACCGACAGGCTTCCGATGCGCCGGTCAGGCGGTCGAGGTCGTAGGGTGCCGAGGGTGCCGAGGGTGCGCGGCCCGGTCGCTCACCCCTGCCCCGTCGCGGTCTCCAGGACCCTGTCGTAGAGGGTGGTGCGTTGAGCCAGGGTCCGTCCGATGGGGCCGACAAGCGATGCGAGGTCCGGCTCCTCCATCAGGCGCCCGTGGGATGCTCCCGCAGCGCGCGCGATGTTCTCCTCCATGAGCGTCCCGCCCAGATCGTTCGCCCCGGCTTGGAGGATCTGGCGCACGCCATCGGCCCCGATCTTCACCCAACTCACCTGGATGTTGTCGATGTGTCCCGCATAGGCGATGCGGCCGATGGCATGCATGAGGACCGTCTCGCGGAAGGTCGGCCCCCGCCGGGCTCGGTGGTGGAGGTAGATGGGCGTGGCCATGTGGACGAAGGGGAGAGGGACGAACTCGGTGAACCCACCGGTCTCCATCTGGAGCGCGCGCGTCCGGGTCAGGTGCCGGGCCCACGAGCGGGGGTGCTCAACGGCCCCGAACATGATGGTGACGTTGGAGCGCAACCCGACCCGATGCGCGGTGCGGTGGACGTCGAGCCAGCGGTCGGTGTCGATCTTGTCGGGACAGAGCAGCCTTCGCACGTCGTCGTCGAGGATCTCCGCGGCCGTGCCCGGCAGGGTCTTCAGTCCGGCGTCACGCAGCCGCGTCAGGTACTCCGACAGGGACACGGCGGATCGTCGTGCCCCCTCGGTGACCTCCAACGCGGAGAAGCCGTGCACGTGTATCGTCGTCGACGCTCGACGGACGGCGGCGATCACGTCGAGGTAGTAGTCGCCGTCGAAGTCGGGATGGATCCCACCCTGCAGGCAGACCTCGGTGGCTCCGCGGGCTTCCGCTTCACCCACCCGATCAGTGATCTCGTCCAGTTTCATCCGGTACGGCGCCCCCCGCAGGTTGAGCGACCGCGGGCCCTTGGAGAACGCGCAGAACCGACACCTGAACGTGCAGACGTTGGTGTAGTTGATGTTCCGGTTGACCACGAAGGTGATCTCGTCTCCCACCGTTTCCCGCCTGAGCTGGTCGGCCACAGCTGCGACCGCCCGCACCTCGGCGCCGCGGGCCGAGAACAGGGTCACGATCTCGTCCTCTCCGACCTGCTGCCCGGCCGCTACGCCAGCGAGCACTTCTGCCACCGGCGATCCCGCCGACGCGGGCAGCGCGACCGGGGGCCAGGCCAGCAGATCGGGGGGAGGGATGTCGCCACCCGTGCACCAGGGATGGTCGCGCGCGAGCCCCTCCGCGTCCGACGCGTCGAGCACCGGGAACCGGAGCGAGGGCGCAAGCCATCGCTCGGGATCGAGGGCCACCTCGGGGTACAAGGTCAGCCGAGGGGCGAGCGTGTGCCCGGCCGCTTCGGTCGCGACCCGGAGGATCTCGACCGCCGGCCAGGCCCGCCCGGGGCCGACGTGGTCCACAGCCATCGGGGACACGCCCCCCCAGTCGTCGATGCCCGATGCGAGGAGCGATGCCGGGTCGCCGGAGAGACCCGGGGGCGCCTGCAGGTGGACGTCGGAGGGGAGGAGGAGACGGGCCACGGCGATGGTCCACTCCAGCTCGCCCGGCGGGGAGGCTGTTGTCCCGTGGGCGGCAGTGCCCGACTCGGGTAACGCGTTCCGGACGACCACCTCTTGGACATGTCCGAAGCGTCGGTGGCTGGCGGCTATCGCCTCGAGGGCGCCGACGCGGTCCTCGCGGCTCGTATCGGGTCCGATCGGGAGCCCGACGCTGTAGGGGATGGCGGCCCGGCCGGCGGCCTCCAGAGTGGCCAGGAACCGTTCGGGTGTCCTGTCCGGCCTGTTGGGGACCGACCGGTGGATCGAGGAGCCGTGGGCGAGGAATGCCAGGTCCATCCCCTGGCCGGCGGTCACCTCCCGGAGGCGGATGAGCTCTTCGAAGGACAGCACGCCGCCATCGGCGTGCGGGAGGAGCCCGGTCCCCTCGAGGATGGCACGGCAGACAGCGATCAGGGAGTCGATCATCGGTACGCGGCCGTGGTCGGTCAGCCGGGGCCGAGTGACGCGGACGTGGGCCCCGGGGTGCTCACCCAGGGTGACGACGGCCCCGTGGCAGCCGGCTCGCTGTCCGGTACGGGCGACGTCGACCACTGCGTCGAGGTCGGGACCGGTCAGGGCGACCGTGTCGCCCATGCAGGTGCCGTCTGGGTGATCCTCGTACGGTGTCGTGCAGGCGACGACCAGCGCTGGCCAGAAGGTGACGCGGGTGCCGAAGGCCGCGGCCCTGACCGCCCGGGCCTCTGCCTGGAGCGTGGCGAGGTCGCACGCAAGGAGCGTTCGGACGTGGCGTGAGGAGGTCACCGCGCCGCCCGGCAGCCGACCCGACCGGTGTCACTTGCACGAGCTGCATGGCTCTCCCGCACGAGTCACCTTCCTTTCTGCCAAGTCTGCCAAGGTCGGCAGTCGTTCAGACGATCGAGGCCGGTCCCTGCAGGAAGATCCCGTTGTGGATGAGGAACGAGCGCAGCCGGTTGCCGACGACGACGGCCTCCCGGCCGGACCGTCCCTCGGCGGCGGCGAAGGCGGCAATGGCCTGGTCGGCGGCACGGCGGCCCGCGGCGCTGATCGCGGTGTCCCCCGACGTGGTGGATCGCAGGCATCGGGCAACCAGCTCGTCGGGGGTCGCCCGCTCCGCGGCACAGAAGCGGCGGAGCAGCTGCAGGTCGCTCATCAGGTCCGCAGGACTCCCGCCGTCGCCCCTTTGGTCCAACCAGCGCTGGACCGCAGGTGACCCGTCAAAGAGGTCCTCGCCCGGTCCCTCGCCCGGTCCCGGTGGCATCGCGGCGTCGTGCCCCGTGCGGAGCGCGCCAGTCACTCCGGCAGCCCGTACATGCGAGACAACATCCGGACCTCCTGGGCGCGGTAGGGGAACGGGCCCGGTTCCTGGATCATTCCCTCGCGCGTCAACTGTTCGGTCACGTCCAGGTCCTCGTCCCAAGGATGGTCGCAGCTCCCTTCGAAGAACAAGGTTGACAGGGGTCGCCGCGGCCGTTGACCCCCGGCCTCGCGCTCCTCTGCCGGGTAACCGACGAGCTGCAGCCACACCGGGAGCCACGTATCGGGCACACCGAGGAGCGGCTTGATCTTGTCATTGGCGGTGAACGCGTGCATACAGGTACCGAGTCCCTGGTCCACGGCGGCATTGATGGCATTGCAGATGGCGATACCGGTCTCGACCGCTCCCATGAAGATGACGGCGTTGGGGTCCTTCGAGATCGGCTCGAGCACCTGGGGCCAGAGGAAGTTGTCGACGTAGGCCTTCGACCAGCCGTGGGCGGCGGGGAGCGCGTGCTGGTCGACGAGCTCCTTCAGACGGTCCTGGGCCCCGGCCACGTAGTCGAGGTCGATGTACCAGAAGATGTAGGTCGGCGCGAGGTCGAGATCAGCCGTCGTGGTCGGGTTGCGCAGCGCGTCACGGGTCTCGGCGTCGAGGTCGTCCCTGTTGACCACGACGGCTCGGAAGTAGTCCGCGTTCATCGATCGCGATGCCCGGTTCGCCGCCTCGAACATGACCTGGATCTTGGCTCGTTCGACCGGTCTCCACGACTTGAAGAACCGGATGCTGCGCCTCGTTCCGACCACTCTGTTGAACTCCATGGGTCATCCCCTCTCTGTGTCTCTCGAGACTCTTGACGTCGTGAGCTGCCATGACCGCCTCCAATCCGACCCGATCTCTGACCCCGCCCTGGACCGGAGGGGTCAGACGGACAGGATGGTGATGACCGTCGCGGCCGCATCGGCCCCGATGAAGCCCCCTCCGTTTTCGGCGAGCGCGAGGCGCGCTCCCTCGACTTGTCGACTGCCGCACCGTCCGCGCAGCTGGTCCACGAGCTCGACGAGTTGCCCGCAGCCGGTGGCACCGATCGGGTGACCCCGTGACAGCAGCCCGCCGCTGGGGTTCACCGGAACCCGGCCGCCGAGCGCCGTCGCCCCTGAGGCAAGCAGCTTCGGGCCGTCACCAGGGGAGCAGAGCCCGAGCTCCTCGTAGAGCAGGAGCTCGGCGGTGGCAGCTGCGTCGTGCACCTCGAGGACGTCGAGGTCTTCTGGACCGACGCCGGCCCGCTCGTAGGCCTGGTGGGCAGCACGTTCAGCCACGCCTGGCTCCTCGAGCATCCGGTCACGACCGGAGGCGAGCACAGACGCACGCACGCGGATCCCGGGAACCCCCAGCCTGGCCACGGCGTCGGGCGAGGCCAGCACGAGGGCGGCGGCGCCGTCGGCGATCGGTGAGCACATCAGGACCGTGAGGGGATCGGCGACCAGGCGGCTGGCCAACACCTCCTCCACGGTGACGAGCTCCCGGTACTGCGCCTTCGGGTTCTCCGCCGCGTGCCGGTGGTTCTTGACCGATACCGCGGCCAAGTCTTCGCTGGTGCCACCGCTCTTGGACAGGTACAGCTGGGTCATCTTGGCGTAGACATCCATGAACGGTGAGCTCTGCAGGCTGCTGCCGGTGAGCGCGGGGTCGGCTACGGGCGCGCCGCCATGCTCGGCGGCGGCGGGATCGGCCGGGGGAGGCCATCCAAGCAGCACCGCCGTGAGCAACGCGCGTGCAGCGGGAGCGTCTTCCAGGTCGAGCGCGGTGCCAATGGCGGCAAACGACCGGATCTTGTCCGGGTGGGTCAGCTTCTCGGCCCCTACCGCCAAGGCCAGTTCGGCGGACCCGGACGCGACTGCCTGCCATGCCACATGGAAGGCCGTCGACGCCGAGGCACAGGCGTTCTCGACGTTCACGATCGGAGAGCCGAGCAGGCCGGTGTGATGGAGGGCCGACTGTCCGCGGATCATCTCCTGACCCTGGAGGATGCCACCCACCGCGTTCGCGAACGCGGTGAATTCGATCTCCCGCGGGTCGACGTGTGCGTCCGCGAGGGCGTCAACCACTGCTTCCTCTGCAAGCGAGCGGACGCTCCGGTCCATGAACTTGCCGAACCGGGTCATACCCGCCCCGACGACCATGACCTCACGCATGTCGATCCTTTCGGTCTCCATCTTCCCCACCGGCTGCGAGCCGATCCCAGGTGCCGGGAGTGAGCCCCCGTTCCTTCAGGACGCCGTAGCGCACTCGCTGCGTCCCCGTCTTGGGGATCTCGGAGACGATCTCGACGTAGCGGGGGACCGCGTAGCGTGCCACCTTGCCTTCGCAGTAGGCGACGAGCTGTTCGGGCGTCACGTGTCCCCCGGGCTTGGGCACCGCGACCAGTTTCACCTCATCCTCGCCGAGGTCCGAAGGTACGGCGTAGGCCGCGGACTCCTGCACGTCAGGATGCGCGTTGACGACGGTCTCGATCTCCCACGCCGAGATGTTCTCTCCGAGGCGGCGGATCGACTCCTTCTTGCGCCCCTGGTAGTAGAAGTAGCCGTCCGCGTCCCGGCTGGCCAGGTCCCCGGTGTGGAACCACCCGCCCCGGTAGGCGGCTTCGGTCGCGTCGGGCAACCCGTGGTAGTGGGTCAGCTGACCCTGGGGATGACGGAAGACCAGCTCACCGACCTGACCCGGCGGTACCGGTGCACCGTCCTCGTCGACGACGGCGAAATCGACTCCGGCAACCGGCTTGCCCATCGACCCGACCCGACCCTCGGTGTTGACCAGGATGCCCGGGGCGTCCACCATGCCGAACCACTCGATGAGCCGAAGGTCGAATCGCTGCTCGAACTCCACCCACCTGTCCGGTGGGCAGCCGGCGGACAACACGGTCCTCACCGGATTGTCTGCATCGTCCGCCCGTGGGGGTTGCTTGAGCAGGATGGAGATCATGCCGCCGAGCGCGTTGCACTCCACCGCGTTGTAGCGCCTGCAGTCGTCGAAGAACCGGGAGGCGCTGAACCGTTCTCCGAGCGCGAAGCGTGCATCGAGCATCATCGAGCCGATCATCGAGACGTACAGGGCGTTCCCGTGGAAGAGCGGCAACGGGGTGTACATCGTCTCTCCGGGTTGGACCCCGGCGGCCCCGAGAAGCACGCCGATGGGCCCGCCGTCGTAGCCGCGCGTCACGACGCCCTTGGGTGGTCCGGTGGTACCCGAGGTGTACAGCATGGCCGCGGCCGCCGGCGCATCGACGACGTCCACGACCGGCTCGGTGTCCGGGGCGGCCATCAGCCGTGCGAAGTCCCAGTCGATACCTCCTCCGGCGGGCCCGCCAACGACGACGGTGTGTCGCAGGCTGGGACAGTCCGCTCGTGCCTCGTCGAAGACGGGTCGGAGCGACGCGGAGACGATCGCGGCGTGCACCCCGGAGTCGGCGAGGATGTGGTGGAGCGTGGCGCCGCGCTGGGCGGTGTTCACCGGTACGGCTCCCGCACCCATGAACAGCAGCCCCAGATAGGCCCAGATGAACTCGGGGCCGTTGTCGAGCAGGATGGCGACCCGGTCCGCCGGGCGGACGCCGAGCTCGAGCCAGCCGTTGGCCGCTCGCCTGGCGTTGCTCAGCACCTCGGACCACCGGTAGGTCTGATCGGCGAACGCCAGCCAGACCGCGTCGGGGTGAGCACGGGCCCGCTCCCGGACGATGAGCTCGATCGCGGAACGCGCCCGGGTCACCGCCGCAACCTGCCACAGGGCGCGCGACCGGGACGCTGGAGCGCCGCCGACCCGTCGTCGGCCGGATCAGCACACATAGGAGTCCACAAGCTGGCGCGCCGCGACCAGCCCGAGGAAGTCGTTGACGCCGTCTTCGATCAGCGACGCTCGGGCATCGCGAAGCAGCTTCTCCACCAACAGCCCGCGCACGAGGCCGCTTCCCCCGTGGATCTGGACCGCGTCGCTGGCGAGGGCGTACGCCGTGTCGGTGCAGGTGACTTTGGCGCTGATGGCATGGGCCAACCCACCCAGGCCTTCGAGCTCGGACAGGCCGACCATGACCGAGCGCGACAGAGCCCGCGCTTGCTGGTAGCGGGCGAACATCGTGAACAGCTTGGACTGGACCAGCTGGTGCTCGGCGATCGGCTTCCCGCCCTGGACCCGTTCGCGTGCGTAGGTGAGCGCCTGCTCGAACGCAGCGCGGGCCAGCCCGGTGAAGACCGCGCTCATACCGGTATTGGCCTGGGTTAGCGTCATCTCCAGAGCGAACGGGTACATGTCGGAGTCGGCCAGGAGGCAGTAGCCCGGAACGCGCACCTCATCGAAGAAGATCTCCCCCTGGTTGAGAGCCCGCTGGCCGTGTTTGTCGAGCGGCGCGCCGCGGCTGACACCGGGAAGATCGAGCGGTACGATCAGCACCGCGCCACCGGCCATGCCCCGGTGCTCCTCCAACGTGCAGAAGAGCAAGGCGTGGGTGGCGATCGACCCGTTCGAGACCCATGCCGACTTCTGGCCGCTCACGATGAAATCGCCGCCATCGCGCCGTGCGCGGCAAGCACCGGCTCCGCCGGGATCGTGGAACTCGGCCCGCCCGACTCCCAAGGTGTCCGAGCCATGTCCGGGCTCGGTGATCGCCCAGCAACCTACGTAGCGTGCCTCGCGGTCCTCGACGAAGGGACGGATCATCTCATCCACCAGAGCATCGTTCCCGGTCATCTGCGCGACCTGGGCGGCCAGCTGGAAGGGCATCGACGCGACGCCGAGGCTGATGGCCAGGTCGGCGGCGGCCCAGCCCATCTCCACGAACAGCCCGTGCTGGGTGGCGGCGCCGAGCTCGAGGCCTCCGTAACAGGCAGGGAGCGACGCTGCGTGGTTGCCGAGCGCGTACCACTCTGCGAAGACCTTCCAGAGGGGGGAACCACGGTCCACCACCTCTGGCGGCGTCAACAGGTCGAGCGCAAGGCTCGCCGGCCGCAAGACGTCGGCACCGAACCGGTGCACCTCCGCGCAGATCGCCTGCTGGTCGTCTGCCAGTCCGGTCGGGACCTCAGCGTACATGGCTCCCCCTCCTCACCTGCGTCCCCTCCGCACCTGCGTCGAACGCACCGGCACCGGCACGGAAGCACCCGGGGTTCCCGGCCTCCACGCGAGCCGATGTACCGGCGGAGCGTTGTCCGGGGTTCCGAAGGACCTTCCATCGATACCGCGACGTCCTCGTCTTCTTCCTTTTCCTTGCGCACACGTCAAGTGAAGGACACAACGTGAACACTAACACTCATTGATCAACGGGAGGCAGACTGTCGGAGCACATGCGGTGTGCCGGGGTGTGCCGGGGTGTGCCGGGGTGTGCCGGGGTGTGCCGGGGCGTGCCGGGGCGTGCCGGGGTGTGCCGGGGCGTGCCACCATGACCGTCATGAGCCAACCCGTCATGGCCGCCGCCCGGCGCCCGATGTCCGGCACCGACGCATCGGCACATGGCTCGACCGGGAACGGGCCCGCTGTCGGTGGCGTGGTGCTGCTCTCGGGTGGTCTGGGGGGTGCCCAGCTCGCGCCGGCCCTCGCCCGCGCGCTCGGTCCGGTGAGCCTCACCGTGATCGTGAACGTCGGAGATGACCTCGACTGGCACGGCCTACGTGTCTGCCCTGATCTCGACACCGTGCTGTACGCCCTGGGTGGCCATCTCGATCGTGAACGCGGCTGGGGGCGTACCGGGGACACGTTCACGGTCACGAACGCCCTGGGAGTGCTGGGCGAAGCGGCGTGGTTCGGGATTGGCGACAGAGACCTCGCCACGCATCTGGTGCGCTCAGACCTCCTCAAAGCGGGTCGGTCGTTGACCGAGGTCACCATGGATCTGGCCCGTCGGCTCGGCGTGCGCCGCCCAGCGGTGCTGCCGGCGTCGGACGAACCCTGTCCGACGGTGCTCGAGCTTGGCGACGGCCGTCGGATCGGTTTTCAGGAGTGGTACGTGGGAATGGGTGCGGTACCCGCCGTGCGCGACGTCGTGTTCGGCACCGGCGCGGCCGCGCCGGCCGCGCTCGACGCGCTCGACGGCGCTGCCGCTGTGGTTTTCGGACCGAGCAATCCGTTGACCAGCATCGGTACGATCCTCGCGCTCGACGGCATGGCGGAGGCGGCGGCGGCCGTGCCGCGCAGGATCGCTGTCTCGCCGACGGTCAGCGCCGTCGGATCCCCTGACGGGACGATCACCCATCACGCGTTGGCGCGTCGCCAGCTGCTCGCCGCGTCAGGTCAGACCGACTCGCCCTCGGGGGTGGCCACACACTACGGGTGCCGCCACCCGGGTCTGGTGGACCTCTACCTCATCGACGAGCGCGACGCCGACGAGGCGGCTGACGTCGCGAACGCCGGCCTCCGGCCAGTGCTCGCGCCACTCCTCGACGCTGCCGGGCTGGCAGCGTCACTGACCGAGCTGCTGCGTTAGCGGTGCGACCAGGTCGTCTCGTCGACGGCTGCGATGATCGGGGCACGTGCCGCGTCGATGGCGGTCACGAGGCGTGGCGAACCGCAGCAGCCCTGGCACCGCTGCTGGAACTGTCACTGGCACCGCTGCTGGAACTGTCACTGGCACCGCTACTGGAACTGTCACTGGCACCGCGGGTACCGAGCGGGATCAACGCTTCCACCACGGTCCCCCCGCCCAGCGTCGAGTGGACGTGAAGCCGTCCGCCGAGCAGGTGTGCACGCTCTCTCATCCCGAGCAGGCCGAGGTGCGTGGGTGCGAGATCGTCGAGGTTCTCGGTCGAGAAGCCGCACCCGTCGTCGGTGACGGTGATCCCCACCTCATCCGGTCCGAAACGGAGGGCCACCCACAGATGTCGGGCCTGGGCGTGACGCAGCGTATTGCGCACCGCCTCCTGGACGATGCGAAAGGCCCCGAGCTCCGCTTCGGGGGACAGGCGTGCCTTGTCGCCGCTCACCTGCAGCTCGCTGGCCAGGCCGTCTTCGTCCTCGACGTCGGCGAGCAGGCTGGAGAGCGCGGCGACCAGGCCGAGCCGGTCGAGGGCGGGGGGCCGCAGGTCCCTGGAGAGGATTCGCAGGCGGCGGGCGGCGTCGAGCGCTTGGTGCCGGGCCTCGCCGAGCACGGTGACCACCGCGGGAGGGACACCTGGAGTCCCACCGAGACTTTCGAGCCGGCGGGCCAGGTGCAAGAACAGCTGAAGTGGCTCGTCGTGCAGTTCGCGGGCGAGGCGCCGTCGCTGGTCCTCTTCGGTCTGGACGACGAGGGCGGCGTAGTGGGTGGCTCGGCGGCCTTCGGACCGCTCTTCGGTGACGTCTTCCAAGATGACCTGGGTCGACACGCCGTCGCCGGGGAGGGCCGCCACCCCCACCCGGTAGTCCCGGCCGTCGGGTAGGTGGAGCACCCTGCCAGCCTGCTTCCGGAGAGCGATCTCGTCGCCGAAGATCGCCCCGCTACAACGGCCGATGACGTCCTCGCCGAGTAGCGACTGCGCTGCAGGGTTGGCATCGAGGACGACACTCCGGTCGTCGAGGACGAGGATCGGCGCGGCGTTGGCGTCGAAGAGCTGGTGGTAACGGGCCTCGACGGCGAGACGGCCGGCGGTGGCGTGTTCGGCCTGACCGCGGGCGAGGCGCTCGGCCTCGATGCGCTGGCCGATCACGAACGCGACGACGTCGACGAGCGCCAGGTTGATCAGGTCGGCACCGTTGTGTCCCTCGCCGTGGGGCAACAACAGGTCAGGCAGCCACAGGAGGGTCGCCCAGAGCCCGGTGGAGGCCGAGCCCGAAAGCCCGTAGCGCAGGGCGGCGTAGCTCACGGGGATGATCAGCAACGCGACGGGGATGCCGGTGGGGAACGCGTCGGTCTCCACCGACGAATGGATGTCGACGAGCAGATGGACAGCGGCGATCAGGATGACCAGCGCCTGGATGACCCAGAAGCGGCCGTCGCGCACAGGTGGGTGCGCAGCTCGGCGCAGCACAGCGGCGAACTCGGCACGATCGGGTTCAGCCAGCATGGCCGTCACCGGCGACGAGGTGGTGGCTGAGCGCGTAGAGGGCCGCTTCGGTCCTCGACGTCACTCCGAGCTTGGTCAAGATGTTCGAGACGTGGCTCTCGACGGTGCGCAGGCCGAGACCGAGCTCGATGGCGATGTGCTTGTTCGCCAGCCCCTTGGCCAGCAGGCCGAGCACGTCTGCCTCACGGGGGGTCAACGCCGCCCCACCCGGTGGCGGTGGACGCCTGGAGAGCCGGCTCGAGACTGCCCGGTCGAGCACGAACACCCCGCCGGCCACGGCGCGCACCGCGTCGAGCAGCTCCTTCCCCGACGCGGTCTTGAGCAGGTAGCCCCCGACTCCGACATCGAGCGCCTCTGTCACGTACGCGTAGTCGTCGTACGCGCTCACGATCAGGGTCCGTACCTCGGTGTCGCCCGCGATCGCCCGGGCGAAGTCGAGCCCACTCATCCCGGGGAGGTTGATGTCGACGAGCACGACGTCTGGGCGGGTCGCTTCGACCAGGCTGAGTCCTTCTTCGCCACTTCCCGCCTGGCCGACCACCTCGACGCCGGGGTCTTGTTCGAGCAGCTGCAGCGTTCCTTCACGCACCAGCGCGTGGTCGTCTATGAGCACCACGCGCACCGGCGGCCCGTGCCCGGGTGGAAGCGCTCCCGGGTCCACGGGCGCTTCTGCGCCGGCGGTGGCCCCTTCGACGTGGTGCGCAGCGCCTTCCATTGGCCCAGTCTGCGACCTGCCGGGGCAAACCGCCACCCGGGAACCGGGAAAGGATCCCCGTAATTTCACGGGGCTGCCCCGTGAGATCTGGGGTGCTCACCCCGTGACATCTCGGTTTCCCCACGCCTTCGCAACGCCCAGGATGGAGCCATGATCGACGTGCTGAGCATCGTCCTGGGCGTGTTGATGGTGGCGTCGCTGGCCACCATCCTCGCCTACGTGGTGATCTTCCTCTCCGTCACGGCCTGGACGGTGCTGCGTCACCGGGGCTCGCGCCGTGACCCGCCGGCAGACGAGCTCGACGTGTTCCTGGCCGAGCTGTGGGCTCTCGACAGTGGTCGCCTTCCGGGTGGCCCTCGGCACGTGAGAAGGTTCTCGTGAGCATGCCGGGCGAGGCACCAACTCCCGGCCGTGGCCGCGGACTTCGGGCGCCGGCGATCGTGGTCGGTGCGCTCGTGAGCGTGCTCGTCGGCCTCGGGGTGTCGGTGGCGGTGGTCGCCGGGATCGCCGGGGCGGTGCATGCAGCGGCCGGTCGGTCGGACCCGGCCAGACCCGTGCCGGTGGTCGGTCGCGCCACGGTGACCGAGTCGATGCAGATCCTAACCGGGGCCGTGCAACGCGAGCGCCACATCGTCACCCCCTACGGCGTCGGCTTCGGCCCGATGTACACCAACACCTCCTGGACAGTGCACGCCGGGAACATGGTGGTGCTCCGCATCACCAGCTACGACGACGGCCCGGCACCGCTCACGGGCGCCCAGATGATGTTCGACAAGGTGCTGGGAACGGTGGGTGGCGTCGAGACGGTCGACGGCGCACCCGTTACGTCGGTACCCAACGACGACATCACCCACACCTTCACGGTCGTCGGCCTCGGTCTGAACCTGCCGATCCCTGCCGCACCGACGGGAGGCACCGTGACGGTCGTGGCCCGCTTCGTCGCCACCCGCAGCGGCACCTTCACGTGGCAGTGCTACGCGCCGTGCGGGTCCGGAGAGAACTCCATGGGCGGGCCGATGTCAACGATGGGCTGGATGGAAGGCACCGTCCGGGTGCTGCCATGAGGGAGGTCAAGCGGGGCGTGAGCCAGGAGGAAGCACAACAGCACGAGCCAGGCTGCCAGATCGGCCAGGTACCGGTCACCGTCGGGCGGCGGGGCTTCTTGCGCGGCGCGGCGCTCGGTGGGCTCGGTCTCGCCGCGTCGGGTGTCCTCGGCGGGACTCTCGGCACCGCGCCCTCCTCGTCCGCGGCGTCCGCTGCAGGAAATGCACCGGCGAAGGCTGTCCACCAGTGGGCGATGGTGATCGACCTTCGCAACTGCAACGGCTGCAAGCTGTGCACGACCGCGTGCCAGACCGCCCACTACCTGCACGAGGACCAGACCTGGATCAACGTGTTCACGATGCAAAACGCGGCCGGCGAGAGCTACTACATGCCCAGACCGTGCATGATGTGCGAGGATCCGCCCTGCGTACCGGTCTGCCCGGTCAAGGCCAACTTCCGCACCGAAGATGGCCTCACCCTGGTCGACCAGAGCCGGTGCATCGGCACACGGATCTGCATGAACGCCTGTCCCTACCAGGCCCGCTACTTCAACTGGCGCGCTCCGAGGCCGGCTCCGCGCCAGCCGTTCCCCCAAGAGCCCGCCTGGCCGGTGCCCCAAGTGGAGGGCACCGTCGGCAAGTGCGTGGACTGCGCGGCGATGCTGCCCTCGGGCAAGCTCCCCGAGTGCGTCTCGCACTGCCCGATGGGGGTGCTCTACCTGGGCGACCTGGAGACCGATGTGGCGGTGAACGGGCTTGGCAACACCGTCGAGCTGTCGCAGTTCCTGGCGGACAACGACGCGGTCACGTTCAAGGAGTCCTACGGCACCCACCCCCGGGTCTTCTACATACCCGGCCATGGCCAGGCCCTCGACACCGACGCCGCGGACGGCTGAGATGCACCGAGGACGACATGCCGGCGATCCGGGCGGGAGGAGGTTCCGGTTCTACCGGACGACCACCGCGTCGCCCCAGCGGCTGGTCCAGATCCTCCTCGGGTGCGTCTGGCTCGCCGACGGCGCCCTCCAGCTCCAGCCCTTCATGTTCGGGCGCGGCTTCGTCACGCGCATGCTCATGCCCACCGCGACGGGCAATCCTGCCCCGGTGGCCGCCTCGATCACCGCGATGGCCCGTTTTCTGGAACCGCACGTCGCCGCCTGGAACGCGCTGTTCGCTGCCACCCAGCTCGCGATCGGCGCCGGCCTGCTCGTCCGACGTACCGTGCGCCCGGCGATCGCCGTCTCCTTCATCTGGTCGCTCGCCGTCTGGTGGTTCGCCGAGGGTCTCGGCGGGCTCCTCACCGGTACCGCCTCGCCTCTCAGCGGCGCGCCGGGGGCAGTACTGCTCTATGTCCTCGTCGGCCTGCTCGCCTGGCCGGTCCGCGAGGAACGGCAGGGCGAGCAATGGAGGCGGGGTGGCGGGGGGCTGCTCGGCGGGACCGGCGCCCGGGTCGCGTGGGCGGGGCTGTGGGTCGGGGGCGCCGCAGCGCTCCTCCAGCCGGCCAACCTTGCCGGGGGAGCGCTGCGGAACGCGCTCCTCGCGGCGAAGGCCGGGCAGCCCGGGTGGTACGCGAGCCTGCTCTCGGGTACCGCGCACGTGCTCGGCCCCTACGGCGTGCCCCTCACCCTCGCTCTCGCCGCCGAGATGGCGTTGGTCGGTATCGGTGTGGCGCTCGGCTGGCAGGCGCCAGCGCTCCTCGGGGTCGCGACGATCCTCGCCATCTTGATCTGGGTGTTCCCCGAAGGCCTCGGCGGGGTCCTCACCGGCCAGGGCACCGACCCCAACACCGGGCCGCTGCTCGTGCTGGCCGGGCTCGCCTGGTACCGATCGTGCCCCGAGCCACAGGCCCGCCGCGTCGTGGCGGCATCCGTCGCCACGGCCGCGTGAAGAGAGAAGGGAAGGTCATGTCCGACGACAACCCCTCCACTGGTGCCGGTGGCTCACCCGGTGCGGACGGCGTGCAACTGCCGGAACCGGCGGTACGACCAGACGTGCGTGCCGCGGCGATGCGCCCCGTGCTCGAGACCCCCCGGTGGTGGTGGCCAACGGTCCTCGTCCTCGGCGCGATCGTGATCCTCGGGATCGTCGCCTGGGTGGTACAAGTCGTCGACGGCCTCGGGGTGGCCGGCTACAACAACCAAGCCTTCTGGGCGGTCTACGAGGCCGACCTCGTCGCGTTCATCGGTGTCAGCTACGGGGGGGCTGTCGTCTCGGCGATCCTGCGCCTCACGAAGGCGACCTGGCGGGCCCCGCTCACCCGCATCGCCGAAGCCACCGCGCTCGTCACGCTGCCAGTCGGGATGCTCTTCATCATCCCCCACCTCGGCAGTCCGTGGCGGATCTGGGAGCTGGTGTGGCCGCCGTACTGGAACCTGTCGTCGCCGATCCTCTGGGACTTCTTCGCGGTCAGCACCTACCTGCTCGCCACCGCGGTCTTCTTCTACCTTCCGCTCATCCCCGACCTGAAGATCGCCCAGCAGTGGCTCGATCCCGACCGGCGCGGCCTGCGCGCCCGGACCTGCCGGCGACTCTACCGGGTCCTCGGCGGGAACTGGGACGGCAGCGCCCCCCAGCGCCGGCTGCTGCACGGTGCGATCGGCCTGGTGGCGATCATGATCATCCCGATGGCGGTCTCCGTCCACTCGGTGCTGTCCTTCGCGTTCGCCTCCTCCTCCCGGGCGGGGTACGCCGAGACCATCTTCCCCGTCTACTTCGTCGTCGCCGCCCTCTACACCGGCGTCGCGCTGGTGGTGCTCTCCGTGGCGGCCTGCAGGCGCCTCTGGCACCTCGAAGCGTTCATCCATCCCCGCCACTTCGTCCGTCTCGGGTTCGTGATGATCGCCTTCGGCGCGGTCTACCTCTACCTGACGTTCACCGAGTACCTCGTCGACGGGTACTCCGGCACCACTGACGACGCCGCCTGGGTGCGCCAGGTACTGGTCGGCCACTACTGGATCCCGTTCTGGTTCTACTTCGTCGCTGCCGGCGTCGTCCCACTGCTCATCATGGCGATCCGCCGCACCCGTAGCGCCAAGGGCGTGCTCGTCGCCTCCGGGCTCGTCGTGTTCGCCATGTGGGTCAAACGCCTCGTGATCGTCATCCCTCCCGCCACCGAGCCCCTCGTGCGCTCTCCCCTCGCGGCAAGCGGTGTGCTCGCCGGGAGCTGGGGCAGCTACCACTTCACGTGGGTGCCGATCTCGATCACCGTCGCGGCCACTGCGGCAATCCCGCTCCTGATGCTGGTGGTGTTCCGCTTCGTGCCGATCCTGCCGATCTTCGAGATGGAAGAGGCGGATGCCGAGGAGCCGGCACGGACCGCTGCGGCACCTGCGCCTCCACCGGCACCTGCACTGGCCGGTCAGGGAGTCGGCACGTTCTCCGCGGCGACCCGATCGAGCCCACTGCCCGACATGGGGAGCGGGCCACCCCCGACACTCGGCGGAGCGAACCTCGCCCACGGCACTCCCCCGTGCTCAGGGGGCGTCACAGCGACAGGAGGCTCATGGTGAGCCGGCCACGGTGCTCAACGACCGGCACACGCCAGACCCCCCCCGTCCGGGGCGACGGGCTCCCAGGCAGACTGCTCGCGATCGGGATACTGGCCATGCTGCTCGCAGCCGGGGCCGTCCTCGGTGTCGCCTCGACGGCCTGGGCGGCCGCCGGGCCGCCCGTCCTTACCCTGAAGGCGGCGCAGGCGCCCGGCGATCCGCACGGGATCGAGCTGGTCGCCACCCTCACCGGACCCGGCGGCTCGGCACCCACGGTAGGGCCGCTCCCCGGGGACTCGGTCACCTTCTCGGTGCACCTCACCGAGTTCGCCGGCGCGCCCGTGCTCACCCTCGGCTCAGCGACCACCAATGCGGCCGGTCGGGCGGTTCTCACCTACCGCCCGACCTGGACCGGGCACCAGGCCCTCGTCGCCACCGCGACCGACGCCTCCGGCACCACCATCGCGTCGGCGACAACCAGTTTCACCGCCTCCAGCGCCATACATCCCTTCGCCGGCACGATCGAGGCCGTACGACCTGACGGCGCCATCGGGCAGGCGGTCGCCGGGGTGCTGCTCGCTATCGTGGCGGTGCTCTGGATCGCGCTGATCGCAGTCGTCGTTCGGGTGAACCTGGGCCTGGCCGCCCGCCGAGTGTAGAGACCCCGACAGCCACCAAAAGTTGACATATTTGGTCAAGTTTGATGGAATGCCCTCGTGCAGGTTGCGCCCATCGACCCCGAGATCTCCGCTGACATCACGAAGTTCGACCAGATGCTCGCCGAGCACCTGGCGGGGCGCGTCGACGAGGACGGGTTCCGGGTCTTCCGGCTCAACAACGGCATCTACGGCCAGCGTCAGGGTGGCCACAACCAGATGGTCCGGGTGAAGGTGCCCTACGGGACGGTGACCGCAGACCAGCTGGAGGTGCTCGGAGACATCGCGGACCGCTACAGCCGGGGCTGGGGGCACCTGACGACCCGTCAGAATGTCCAGTTCCACTTCGTCCAGCTCGAAAAGGTGTCGGCACTGCTACGCGAGCTCGCGGCCGTCGGCCTCACCACCCGTGAGGCGTGCGGCGACACGGTGCGCAACGTCATGGCCTGCCACTTGGCCGGTGCCTGCCCCGTGGAGGTGCTCGACGTGAGCCCCTGGGCAGAGGCCACCTTCCGCCACTTCCTGCGACACCCCTACGCCCAGCGCCTGCCCCGAAAGTTCAAGATCAACTTCTCGGGGTGTGTGAGGGACTGCGGGCAGGCGATGTGCAACGACGTGGGCGTGGTGGCGGTCTCGCGTCTCCGGCCCAGCGGGTCGGTCGAGACCGGGTTCCGGGTCTTCCTCGGCGGTGGGCTCGGCGCCAACCCGCATCCATCCCAGGCGCTGGAGGACTTCACGGCACGCGAGCACCTCCTGGCGACGATCGAAGCCGTCCTGCGCACCTTCGACCACTACGGGAACCGGGACAACAAGCTCCGGGCCCGTCTCAAATGGGTGGTTGACGAGCTGGGCATCGCCGAGGTGCGTCGGCGGGTGCTGCGCGAGCGCAGGCTCCTGGTTGCCTCCGCGAGCTGGCCGGGCGGGATCCCACGCATCGTCACCGAACTGGGCGATGCCCCCGCCGGCACCGGCGAGCACGTGACCCCGGTCGGGATGCCGGTGACCCTACGGTCCGGCGTAGACCAGGATCCCTATCAGCGGTGG
Source organism: Actinomycetes bacterium (assembly GCA_021820665.1). Classification (GTDB taxonomy): domain Bacteria; phylum Actinomycetota; class Acidimicrobiia; order Acidimicrobiales; family RAAP-2; genus JAKADK01. The sequence goes on from JAKADK010000046.1 coordinate 21,764, forward strand.
CGGCTGGCCAACGTCGTCACCGGGGTCGCCACGGGCACCTTGTCGGCGATCTGCCGGGTCCGGCTCGGTGACGTGACCGCCGAGCAGTTCCGGGCCCTGGCCCGTATCGTGCGCGACCTGGGTGCAGACGTCCGGATCACCAACCGCCAGAACCTCGCCCTGCGCGGCCTCCGCTCCGAACAGCTCCCCGACCTCCACCGCCGGCTGGAGGCCATTGCGATGGCCGAGCCGAGTGCCGAGCTCGCCGGCGACGTGGTGTCGTGCCCGGGAGCGGACACCTGCAATCTGGCGGTCACCCAGAGCCGGGGCTTGGCCGACGACATCGGGCGGGCGTTGGATGCCGCCGGTCTCGCCGACGTCGGGGGGGTGCGGATCAACGTCTCGGGATGCACCAATAGCTGCGGCCAGCACCACGTGGCCGACCTCGGCTTCCACGGGGTGGAGCGCCGTGCCCGGGGCCGTTCGGCGCCCGGTTACCAGCTCCTTGTCGGGGGCCACCTCGGCGACACCGAGGCGCATTTCGGCCAGCGCGTCCTCCGGCTGCCGGCGCGGACAGCCGCCGAGGCCACCGTGCGCCTCGTCGGCCGCTTCGCCGAGGAGCGCGAGCCAGGGGAGACCTTCGCCGTCTGGGTGCAACGCGTCGGAGGCGCCAAGGCGCTCGCCGGGGACCTGCGGGACCTCGATGTCTGGCCAGACCCCACCGACAACCCCGACTACTACGTCGACTTCGGCGAGACCGGCCCCTATTCGGCCGAAGTCGGCGAAGGCGAGTGCGCCGCCAGCTGAGTGACCGCAAGCCGCCGATCGATGCCAACCACAGGCCATCGGCAGACGCCACAGGCCATCGGCAGACGCCACAGGCCGTCGGCAGACGGTCGCACGGTCGGCAGACGGTCGCACGGTCGGCAGACGGCGCGCCGGCCGCGCAGCGTGACCGACGCGTTCTCGAGTTCAGCGTGACCGACGCGTTCTCAAACAGCAGCGCTTGTACTTGGCACCGCTCCCACAGGGACAGGGGTCGTTGCGGCCCGCCCGGCGCCAGGGCATCTCGGCTTCGGCCTCTTCTTCGCGGAGCCGGTCCATCACCGTCGCGATCGGGATCCTCTGACGGGCCATGGCCACCATGCGCTCCACGTACGGCCCGGCATGTTCGTAGAAGAGCCGGTACCCGGCACAGAGGTAGTTGTGCCCGACTTCGCCGTCGGGAGCGACGGCAAAGCGGTCCTTCGGGCATCCGCCATGGCAGGCGAAAAGCACCGGGCACTCCCGGCACGTCCGGGTCAGGGCGTCGCGCTTCGCGTCCCCGAACGCAACCTGGCTCGGCGCGTCGACGAGGGCGCTGATGCCACTGCTCATCACGTCGCCCCGGCGGTGAGCGGCGTCCACGAAGTGGTCACAGGCAAAGACGCTCCCGTCGTGCTCCATGGCCGGTACCCGCCCGCAGGTCTCGGCCATGGTGCACAGGGCGGTCCGGCGGCCCGACCAGGCGAGCAGGCACTCGAAGAAGCCCTGCACCCCGATGCGCCCGATGTCGTGACGCACCCACTCGTCGAAGACGCTGCAGAGGAAGGCTCCCATCGCCTCGCCGTCCACGGAGCGTTCGGACACGCTCCCGTCGGGGAAACGCTGGACCACTGGGAGGAACTGCACCCAGCGCACGCCCTCGTCGAGGAAGAAGCGGTAGACCTCGATCGGGTGAGCGGCAGTCAGGGCGTTCAGCGTGCAGAGAACGTCGGGGTCGATGCCCTGCTCGCGTAGGAGGTGCAGCCCCCGCATCACCCGGGCATGGGTGGGCCGGCCTCGCCGGTCACGGCGCAGGGCGTCATGGAGGCGGGCCGGGCCGTCGATGCTGATCCCGACGGCGAAGTGCTCCTCGGCGAGGAATGCACACCATCGCTCGTCGAGAAGTGTGCCGTTGGTCTGCAGGTTGTTCACGCATCTCCATCCCGCAGGCAGGTAGCGCGCCTGGAGCTCGACGACCCGGCGGTAGAAGCCGACACCGGCAAGCGTCGGCTCGCCGCCATGCCACGCGAAGTTCACCACCGGGCCCGGGCTCGCCTCGATGACCGATCGCACGTACGCCTCCAGCAGCTCGTCACCCATCCGGTAACGCTCGCCCGCGGCGAACAGGCTTGTCTTGTCGAGGTAGTAGCAGTAGGCACAGTCGAGGTTGCACACGGGCCCAACGGGCTTCGCCATCACCACGAAGGGTTCAACGCTCACAAGCGCCCGTCGGTTGCAGGAGCACCCGGCACGTCCGCTGCGTGCTCGCTGGTTGCGACCCGGGTCCCACGCGGTCCGGCCAGGTCACCCGGAGTGATCCTGGGCAGCACGGCTCCGCGAGCGTTGGCGCTCAGGCATGTCGGCGCGCGGGTACAGCTGGCCACGCAGTGCGGCTGAGGTGCGGCTGAGGTGCGGCTGAGGTGTTCCGGCATCGCCGCCGCCCGGGGGGCCGCCACCGACGACACGGTCATTCCATCAGGCATCCGGAGACAGCCTG
>JAKADK010000047.1 GCA_021820665.1 Actinomycetes bacterium
CCGGAGCCCCCCGTCCCGGCACCGTACCCGCCCCGACCGCCACCGCCACCGCCACCGGTTCCGTGGCCCGGGCCTGGCGCCCCGGGGGCGCCTCGGGGCCGGCGCCGTGGCGGGCTCATCGGCCGACCTGCCCGTCCTCGGCCGCCACCGGCCCGACGAGGGCCACGGCCAGGCAGCCGATCCCTTCGGTCCGTCCCAGGGCACCCAACCCCTCGGCCCGGGTCGCCTTCACGTGCGCCGGTGCGCCCAGTGCCGCGGTCAGCCGCTCCCCCATCAGCACGACATGGGGAGCGAGCCGGGGACGCTCGGCGACAACCGTGCAGTCGACGTTCACCGGCGCCCACCCGGCTCCGGCCACCAGCCTCACGATGTGCGCCAACAGGTCCACGCTGTCGGCCCCGGCCCACGCCGGATCGCTCTCGGGGAAGTGCCGCCCGAGATCGCCGAGCCCGGCTGCACCGAGGAGCGCGTCCCCGATGGCGTGAGCCACCACGTCGGCGTCGCTGTGCCCGACCAGGCCCGGCGTCCCGTCCTCGATGACGACCCCGCCCAACACGAGCCGGCGCGCCGGATCGGCCGAGAAGGCATGCACGTCCACGCCTTGGCCGACACGCAGCGCGGGCCAGCTCACCGGACGACCAGGAGGTCGGCAACGGCCAGGTCGGACGGCAGGGTGACCTTCAGGTTCCAGGGCTCGCCGGGCACCACTCGGACGATCCCGCCGATCGATTCGACGAGCCCGGCGTCGTCGGTGGCGGTGCCACCGGCCTGGTGGGCGGCCCGCAGGGAGGCCGCCCGGAAGGCCTGGGGCGTCTGGACGGCCACGACGGCCGCCCGGTCCACGGTGCCGACGACGAGGCCGTGCTCCACCCGCTTCAACGTATCGGACACGGCGACACCCGGGACCGCCCCGTCGGGAGCCTGCTCGCGGGAGGTCGTGCCGTCCACGGCGCCCACCACGGCACGGAACAGGGCCGGCGACGCCAACGGGCGGGCGGCGTCGTGGACCACGACCACACCGACGTCCTCGGGGACCACGGCCAGCCCGGCCCGGACCGAGCCGGAGCGGGTGTCCCCGCCGGGAACGACGATGTCGGCCCCGCACGTACCGCCGACCGCTACGCTGCCGGCGGGGACGACGAGCACCACGCCCTCTGCCACCGAGCGCGCCGCATCGACCGACCACGCCGCCACCGGACGCCCGCGGAGGGAGGAGAACTGCTTCAGGCCCCCGAACCGGGCACCCGAGCCCCCCGCCACCACGACCGCCCACGTCCTCACGGCCGCCCCCGACCCGGCACGGGGCCGGGTGGGACCGGGACCGCCCCCCGGGTCAGGGGAGCGCCTCGTCCAGCCGCACCTCGGCGGTCTCCTCATCGACACCGAGCGCGAAGGTCAGCTCCGAGACCAGGATCTGACGGGCCCGGCTGAGCATCCGCTTCTCCCCGGCCGACAGACCCTTGTCCTTGTCACGGATGGACAGGTTCCGCACCACCTCGGCCACCTGATAGATGTCACCGGAGCGCAGCTTCTCCGAGTGGTTCTTGTACCGCCTCGACCAGTTGGTGGGCATCCGCGCCTCCTTCTTCCGGAGCACGGCGAACACCTCTTCCACCTCCTCGTCGTTGATGACCTCCCGCAGGCCCACCCCTTCGGTGTTGTCGGCGGGCACCATGAGCGTGAGATCCCCGTAGGCGAGGCGGAGCACCAGGTACTCCTGGGTCTTGCCGAACGCTTCTTTCGTCTCGCGACCTTCCACGACGGCCGCGCCGTGATGCGGGTAGACGACCTTGTCACCGATGTCGAACACCATGCCTCCTCGGCGATAGCTGGCGGCCACCCCGCCAGCGGGCCGTGCCCTGTCGGAACATCACCCAACGGGGCACTCAAGGGTACACGGTCACCGGACAGCCCCGGCCCCGGCCTCGGGAGACCGCACCACGGCCCGGGAGACCGCACCACGGCCACGGCCCCGGGAGACCGCACCCCGGACCGCCTGGGCCACGGGCCCGGGCCGGACCGTCGCCCCCTACTGGTAGCGGTCGAGGATGCTGGCCTCGGCCAGCCGGGACAGGCCCTCCTTCACCGAGCGGGCCGTGGCCGCGCCCACCCCGTCGACCTGCTCCAGCTCACCGAGCGATGCTCGCATGATCTCCTGGAGGTTGGCGAAGCGCTCCACGATCCGTTCGATGACCGCGTCGGAGAACCGGGGGAGCCGGTGGAGCACCCGGTAGCCGCGCGGCTCCAGGCCGGTGTGGAGATCTCCGGGACTGAAGGGAAGCCCCAGCACCTCGGCCACGCGACGCCCGTCGACCAGCTCGTCGGTGGGCAGGGAGGACAGGGTCTCGAGGACCTGGTCGATCATCGAGACCCGGGCGGTTGGCGACGGACCGGGGTTCTGGAGGTAGTCCTGGAGGACCAGGCGCAGGGCCGGGGCGACCCCGTCCACCAGCTCGGCCAGCTGGAGCCGGACGAGGCGGCCGTCGTCACCCAGCTCGATCAGGTGGTCCCGGGCCTCAGCGGCGATGCGCTGCACCATCTCCGCCGACTGCAGCACGGCCACGACGTCCCCGACCGACACGGTGTCCTCCACCTCCAGCGACGACAGGGAGTTCATGGCCACGTCGAACCGGCTGCGGAACCGGTGGAGCGTGGCCAGGGCCTGGTCCGCCCGGTCGATCAGCCGGCCGATCGGCTGCAGCATGTGGCGCCGGTCGTTCCGGTAGACGCTGATGACCGACATGGCGGCCGAGACCGAGATCACCGGGACGTCGATCGACCGGGCCACCCGCTCGGCTGTCCGGTGCCGAGTCCCCGTCTCGGTGGTGGGGATCGACGCCCGGGGCATGAGGTGGACGTTGGCCCGGGCGATCCGCGAGCAGTCCGGGGCCAGGATGACCGCGCCGTCCATCTTGGCCAGCTCGGAGAGGCGCTGGGGGGTGAACTCGGCGTCGAGCAGGAAGCCTCCCGAGCAGATGGAGAGCACGGCCGGGTCGTCCCCGACGACGACCAGTGCTCCCCGGTTCGCCTTGAGCACCCGGTCGAGGCCATCTCGCAACGGCTGGCCCGGAGCCACCATGGCCAGTGCGTCCCGCAGGGCGGTGCTCTCACGAGCGGTCACAGTCACGAAGCGTACCCGGGCTGCACCGGTTGCCGGGCCCCGATCACCGCCCCCCCACCGCGCAGCCCAGCCGTGCCGTCGCCTCACCGAGCGTCTGGACCCGGATCAGCTCCATCCCGGGCGGTCCCGCCGGAGCGGATCCGGGCACGACCGCCCGGGTGAAACCGACCCTGGCCGCCTCGTCCAGCCGGCGGGGGAGGTTCGTCACCTGACGGATCTCACCGGCCAGGCCGATCTCACCCACGGCCACCAGGTCGGTGGGCAGGGCGATCCCGGTGGCGGCCGAAGCGACAGCGAGGCCGATGGCCAGGTCGGCGGCCGGCTCGGTCACGCGGATGCCGCCGGCGACGGAGGCGAAGACGTCGAGATCGGAGACGGGGACACCGGCCCGTTGCCCGAGGACGGCGAGCGTCAGGACGAGCCGGCCCTGGTCAAGACCGATGGCCACACGCTTCGGGGGTGCCTGCGCCATGGGCGTGACCAGGGCCTGGAGCTCGACCGGGAGCGTCCGGCGTCCCTGCATCACCGGGAGAACGATGCCCCCGGGCACTCCGGAGGGCCGATCGCCGAGCAGCAACCGGGCAGGATCGGCCACCGCCGTCAGGCCGGCCTCGCCCATCTCGAAGAGCCCGAGCTCACCGGTGGGGCCGAACCGGTGCTTCACGGCCCGCAGGAGCCGCAGGGCGTAGTGACGATCGCCCTCGAAGCTCAAGACGGTGTCGACCAGATGCTCGAGTGCCCTCGGGCCGGCCAGCGCGCCGTCCTTCGTGACGTGACCGACGAGCACGGTGGCGACGCCGCTGGCCTTCGCCAGGGAGACGAGCCGGTCGGCGCACTCGCGCACCTGGGAGACGCTCCCGGGCACGCCGAGGGCGCGACCCTCTCCCGGCGCCGGCGACCCCGCCGCCACGGACTGGATGGAGTCGACCACGATCAGGTCCGGTCGGATCTCCGCCACCGCCCCCGGCAAGGCGTTGACGTCGGTGCCTTCGAGGATGAACAGGGAGGGAGGGACGGCGCCGAGACGCTCCGCCCGGAGACGGACCTGGTGTGCCGACTCCTCGGCCGACACGAGGAGCACCCGATGGCCGGAGGCGGCCCGGGCCGCCAGCACCTGGAGGAGCAGGGTCGACTTCCCGATGCCCGGCTCACCGCCGAGCAGGGTCACCGATCCCGGGACCAGGCCCCCGGCCAGGACCCGGTCGAACTCGCCGACGCCGGTGGGCTGGACGGCGGCACCGGCGACGGTCACCGACCCCAACGGGACGGGTCCCGCCGACAGCCCCAGGGCATCGACCGCCGCGGCCAACGGCGCCAGCGCCGCCTCTTCCACCATGGTGTTCCACGCGCCGCACGACGGGCATCGACCCGTCCAGCGAAGGGCGGTCTCACCGCAGTCGAGGCAGCGATGGCGGCGAGTCGTCCTGGTCACGAGGGGCACGCTAGGGGTCGGGTGTGACCCCGACCCCCGTCAGCCCGCAGGAGCCGTCACTCCGAGCCGGACCCCGCCCCGGCCATCTCGACCGGCGGCGGCTGCTCCACCCCTTCGACGGCCCGGAACGTGAGGCGCTTCTCCCCGGCGACGAGCGGCGCGGCCCGCTTCGACTCGGCCTCGGCCACGTCGGCCTCGGTCACCACCTCCACGTCGACGACGATCGTCTCCCCGACCCGGAACTCCTTCCACAGGATCCGCTCGGAGAGGGGGTCCTCCACGAACTGCTGGATGGCCCGGCGGAGCGGTCGGGCGCCGAGCTGGGGGTCGTACCCCTTCTCGGCCAAGAGGAGCTTCGCCTCCGGTGTGAGCTCCAGGCCCAGTCCCTGGAGGTCGAGCTGGTCGCTGACCCGGCGGATCATGAGGTCCACGATCTCCACCACCTCGGCCTTGGACAGCTCGTGGAAGACGACGACCTCGTCGATCCGGTTCAGGAACTCCGGCCGGAAGTGGGCCTTCAGCGCCTCGTTCACCTTCGTCTTCATGCGCTCGTAGGTCACGGCCTCCGACGTCTTGGCGAACCCGAGGGACGACTTGCGGAGGTCGGAGGTCCCGAGGTTCGACGTCATGATGAGCACGGTGTTCTTGAAGTCGACGGACCGCCCCTGGGCGTCGGTCAACCGCCCGTCCTCCAGGATCTGGAGCAGGGCGTTGAACACATCGGGGTGGGCCTTCTCCACCTCGTCGAAGAGGACGACGGAGAACGGCTTGCGCCGGACGGCTTCGGTCAGCTGACCTCCGTCCTCGTAGCCCACGTAGCCCGGCGGGGAGCCGACCAGACGGCTCACCGTGTGCTTCTCCATGTACTCCGACATGTCCAGCTGGATCAGGGCGTCCTCGTCGTCGAAGAGGAACTCGGCCAGGGTCTTGGCCAGCTCGGTCTTCCCCACACCCGTCGGGCCGAGGAAGATGAACGAGCCGCTCGGGCGCTTGGGGTCCTTCAGTCCCGCCCGCGTGCGCCGCACCGACCGGGCCAGGGCGGCGATCGCCGGCTCCTGCCCGATGACACGCTTGTGGAGCTCGTCTTCCATCCGCAGGAGCTTGGAGGTCTCCTCCTCGGTCAGCCGGTAGACGGGGATGCCCGTCCAGTTGGCCAGGACCTCGGCGATCACCTCCTCGTCGACGACGTCGAAGAGGTCCACGCCCTCCGCCCGCCACTCGGCCTCCATGGCCTCCTTGCGGTCGAGACGCTCCTTTTCCTGCTCGGCCAGCTTCTTGGCCTGGTCGAAGGCCTGCTTCTCGATGGCGGCTTCCTTGTCGGACCGGAGCCGGGTGATCTCCTCCTCCAGCTTCTTGTAGGAGGGCGGGGTCGTCATCCTCCGGATCCGCAGGCGGCTGCCCGCCTCGTCGATGAGGTCGATGGCCTTGTCCGGGAGGTACCGGTCGGCGAGGTACCGGTCGGCGAGGTTGGCCGCCGCCACCAACGCCTGGTCGGTGATCGTGACGGCGTGGTGCGACTCGTACCGGTCGCGCAGGCCTTTCAGGATCTCGATGGTGAGGGCCACGTTGGGCTGCTCGACCTTGATGGGCTGGAACCGGCGCTCCAGGGCGGCGTCCTTCTCCAGGTGCTTGCGGTACTCGTCGATGGTCGTCGCCCCGATGGTCTGGAGCTCACCGCGAGCCAGCATCGGCTTCAGGATCGAGGCGGCATCGATGGCTCCCTCGGCGGCCCCGGCCCCCACGAGGGTGTGGAGCTCGTCGATGAACAAGACGATGTCCCCGCGGGTCCGGATCTCTTTCAGGACCTTCTTCAGCCGTTCCTCGAAGTCACCCCGGTACCTGCTCCCCGCCACCAGCGCGCCGAGGTCGAGGGTGTAGAGCTGCTTGTCGGTGAGGGTCTCGGGAACCTCGTTGGCCACGATCCGCTGCGCCAGGCCCTCGACGATGGCGGTCTTCCCCACGCCGGGCTCGCCGATCAGCACCGGGTTGTTCTTCGTGCGGCGGGAGAGCACCTGCATCACCCGCTCGATCTCCTTCTCCCGACCGATCACCGGATCGAGCTTCCGGTCCCGGGCCAGCGCCGTGAGGTTCCGCCCGAACTGGTCGAGCACCGGTGACCCGGTCGGGGCGTCCGTGCCCTGGGCGCCGGGGGCGCCGGCGCCGACGGCCTCCTTCCCCTGGTAGCCGGAGAGCAGCTGGATGACCTGCTGGCGGACGCGCGGCAGGTCGGCCCCGAGGCTCTGGAGCACCTGGGCGGCGACGCCCTCGCCTTCACGCACCAGCCCGAGGAGCATGTGCTCGGTCCCGATGTAGCTGTGCCCGAGCTGGAGCGCCTCCCGCAGGGAGAGCTCCAGGACCTTCTTGGCCCGGGGCGTGAACGGGGGCGAGCCCGTGGGGGCCGAGCCGGCCGAGCCGATGGTCTCCTCGACCTTCTCCCTGACCGCCTCCAACGACACGCCCAGCGACTCCAGGGCCTTCGCCGCCACGCCCTCGCCCTCGTGGATCAGACCCAGCAGGATGTGCTCGGTCCCGATAAAGCTGTGGTTGAGCAGGCGCGCTTCTTCTTGCGCCAACACAAGCACTCTGCGTGCACGATCAGTGAATCGTTCGAACACTCGACCGCCTCCATCCGCGGCTCGGGAACATGGGCCAAGTCTACAGGCGACGATGACGACCGCAGCCGCGCCGGCGCTTTCCTCGCCTATCGGCAACCTCGCCTATCGTCATGAGCGGTGAACGTCATCGAAGCCCTCAGTCTTCCGACCATCGAGACGGACCTCCAACGTCTCGAGCCCCTGCTGGCCGAGTCCGTCGTGACCGGCGACGGCTTCCTCGACGAGGTCACCACCCACCTCATCGCCGCCGGCGGGAAGCGCCTGCGGCCCGTCTTGACCCTGCTCGCCGCCACGGCCGGGGGGCGGGTGCGCGCCTCGGAGGCCGACCTGCTCGGGGCCGTGTCGGTCGAGCTCGTGCACCTCGCCTCCCTCTACCACGACGACGTGATGGACGAGGCCACCATCCGCCGGAGCGTCGACAGCGTGAACTCGCGGTTCGGGAACCTGGTGGCCATCGTGGCCGGGGACTACCTGCTGGCCCGGTCGGCGGAGATCGCCGCCGGGCTCGGGACGGAGATCGCCGGCCTGCTGGCCTCGACGCTCGGCGAGCTGTGCCAGGGCCAGATCGCCGAGGTGCGGGCCGCCTTCCAGGTGAACCGCACCCGCGACCAGTACCGTGCCGCCATCGAAGGCAAGACGGCGGCGCTGATGGCGACGTCGTGCCGGATCGGTGCCCTCACCGGCGACCTCCCCCGGAGCCAGGTGGACGCCCTCACGACGTTCGGCCGGTGCTTCGGCATGATCTTCCAGGTCAGAGACGACGTCCTCGACGTGATCGGCTCCGAGGCGGATCTGGGGAAGCCGCCGGGTCAGGACCTGGCCGAAGGCGTCTACACGCTCCCGGTGCTCCTCGCCCTGGAGGACGGCGAGGCCGCAGCCGAGCTCCGGCCGCTGCTGGGGCGGCCGCTGGGCCTCCCGGAGCGGGAGAAGGCCCGGTCGATCGTGGCGTCGTCCTCGGGGATCCCCGCCGCCATCCTGGCGGGCCGGCGGTACGCCGACAAAGCCGTCGAGGCGGCGGAGGCGTGCCCCGAACCGCTCCTCACCGGGGTGCTCGTGCGTCTGGCCCGGTCCCTCCTCGACGGCCTGCCCGCCTGACGGCCTGCCCGCCTGACGGCCTGACGGCCCGGTCCCTCCTCGACGGCCTGGCCCGCCTGCCGACGGGGGGCCGCCGCGTCCCGACCGCTCAGGCCCGGCGCGACCCGTGGTCGAACGCGGCGTTCCGGCCGTAGATGATCCGCAGGCCGTGGAGCGTCAGCCATGGCTCCACGTGGTCGACGGTCTCGGCATAGGGGGCGATGAGGTCGGCCAGGCCACCGGTGGCGACGACCGCGCACTCACCGAGCACCGCCGTGATCCGGCGGCACAGCCCGTCGACCTGCCCGGCGAAACCGTAGAGGGCGCCGGACTGGATCGACTCCACGGTGGACTTCCCGATCACGCTCCTCGGCTCCACCAGCTCCACCCTCCGGAGGGCGGCCGCCTGGGCGAAGAGCGCGTCGAGGCTGATGGCGACCCCCGGGGTGATCGCACCCCCCAGGTACTCGCCGGCGGCCGAGATGGCGTCGAACGTGGTCGCCGTCCCGAGGTCGACCACGACGCACGGCCCCCCGAAGAGGTCGAAGGCCCCGACGGCGTTGGCGATGCGGTCCGCCCCGACCTCCTTCGGGTTGTCGTAGACGATGGGCATGCCACTGCGGATCCCGGGCTCGAGGATCATGACCGGCACGTCGAGCCAGCGCTGCGCCATCCGACGGAGGCTGGCCGTCACCAACGGCACCGACGAGGTCACCGCCATGCCGGAGACGACCTCCCCGATCTCCAGGCCGTCGAGGTCCAAGAGCTGGGTGAGGAGCAGCGCGTACTCGTCAGAGGTCCGCTCGGCGACCGTCGACAGGCGCCAGTGGTGGCTGAGCCCCACCGTGTCGCGACCGTCCCCCACGGTCTCGGGGGCCCGGCCCGGCGTGTGGGCCACGGCGCCGGGACGGCGCCGCGACGGTCCGGCGTCGATCGCACGCTCCGGTGCCCCCGGACCCGGTCCGTCCTCGAACAGGCCGACCACGGTCTCGGTGTTGCCGACGTCGATGGCGAGGAGCACCTCAGGGCTCCGTCGCGCCGGCGAGATCGAGCCCGAGATCGAGGATCGGGGCCGAGTGGGTGAGCGCACCCACCGAGAGCAGGTCGGCACCGGCGGCGGCGTAGCGGGCGGCGCTCGCCAGGGTGATCCCTCCGGACACCTCGACGAGGACGCCCGCAGCGTGGACGACCGGGACACACCCCTCCACCTGGTCGGGCGTCATGTTGTCGAGCATCACGACCGTCGCCCCGGCGGCGACCGCCTCGTCCACCTGGTCGGGTCGATCGCACTCGACCTCCACCATCCGACCGGGCCACAGCGCCCGGGCCCGGCCGACGGCCTCGGCGATCGTCATCCCCCCGAGGTGGTTGTCCTTCACCAGCACGGCATCGGACAGGCCCCCCCGGTGGTTCACCCCACCACCGGCGCGCACGGCCGCCTTCTCCAGCGACCGCAAGCCGGGCGTGGTCTTGCGGGTGTCCAGGACGCGCGTGGCCGGGTTCGCCTCCCGGACGGCCACCACCAGGTCCCGGGTCGAGGAGGCCACGCCCGAGAGGTGGCAGAGGAAGTTGAGCATCGTCCGTTCGGCGGTCAGGATCGACCGCAGCGGTCCGTCGAGCCGAGCCACGACGTCGCCGGGGGCGAGCTCGCTCCCGTCCCAGCGATCCCAGCGCACCTCGATCCCGGGGTCGAGCTGGCGCACCACCTCTGCGACACAGGCCCTCCCGGCCAGCACACCCCGGGACCGGCTGACGATGTCGAGAGCGACCCGACTGGTCGCCGGGACGAGGGAGGCGGTCAGGTCCCCCAGGGGAAGGAGGTCCTCGGCCAACGCTCTCGCCACCGCCTCCCGGACGGCAGGCGGCGGTGGGTCGTAGCGCGTAGGGTCCTCGGGACCGACGCCGGGCTCGTTCATCGGGTCGCCCGATCGCCGGCGCCGTCACTCCCGGGGAGCGCTCCCGACCCGGATGCGGGCAGCACCTGCAGGGAGCCGCGCCGGACGGCGATCCGCCGCACCCATCTGGGGTCGGCACCGGGGAAGTCGCTCCGGGAGTGCGCCCCGCGGGTCTCGGCCCGGGCGGCGGCCGCGGCCAGGAGCGCGGCGGCGGTCGTCGTCAGGTTGGCCAGCTCGCCGCCGGCCCGGTCCCGGACCGGGCCGGACCGGGCCGGCGTGGAGGCCACCTCCGATGCCGCCCTCGCCAGCGAGGCTGCCGACCGGACCACTCCCGCGCCCTCGGTCATGGCCCGCTGCAGCGCGTCGAGCTGCTTGACGCCGTCTGCGGCGTCGACCGGGTCCGTCGCTCGACCGCGCCCGGCGAGCACCCCGGCCAGCAGCCCGGGGAGCACGCCGTCGACCTCGGGCCGGTCCGCCCGGCCGGCGGGGTCGTCGTCGTAGCCGGCCGGAAAGGCGGCGAGGAGGTCGCCCATCACCCCCGTCGGCTGTGGCCCGCCGGTCCCGTCGAGCACCGCCTCGGCCAGCCGAGCACCGAAGACCATGCCCTCCAGGAGGGAGTTGGACGCCAGCCGGTTGGCCCCGTGCACCCCGGTACAGGCCACTTCGCCGACCGCCCACAGCCCGGGGAGCTCGGTGGCGCCGTGGAGGTCGGTCACCACGCCGCCGGCCAGGTGGTGGGCGGCCGGGGCGATCGGGAGCCAGTCCTTCCCGGGGTCGAGACCGAGCCCGCTCAACGACTCGGCGATGGTCGGGAAACGCTCGTCGAACCGGTCCAGGGGCGTGACGTCGAGCCACAGATGGTCGATGCCCCTAAGCGCCATGCGCTCGGCCATGGCCCGGCTGACCACGTCACGCGGAGCCAGCTCGTCGACGAAGCGCTCACCCCGGTCGTCACGGAGCAAGGCGCCGTGCCCCCGCAGCGCCTCGGACAGCAGCGGGCGCGGCATGGCGGGGTGGTGGAGTGCCGTGGGGTGGAACTGCATGAACTCGACGTCCGCCACCGTCACTCCGGCGCGGATGGCCATGGCGATCCCGTCCGCCGTCGACTCGGCCGGGTTCGTCGTCACCGCGAACAGGCGGCCGGCACCGCCCGTGGCCAGGACGGTGTGGGTCGCCCGGATGGTGACCGTCCGCCCGGACGGGTCGAGGGCCGTCACCCCGGTGCACCGCCCACCCTCGATCACGAGGTCGAGGGCGAACCACCGCTCGAGGACGCGGGGAACGGTGGCCGACGCCGCCTCCACCAGGGCCCGCTCCACCTCGGCGCCGGTGGCCGCACCACCGGCGTGGACGATCCGGGCCATGGAATGACCGCCCTCACGGGCCAGAGCCAGCGCCCCACCGGGACGGCGGTCGAAGCGCGCGCCGAGGTCGATGAGCTCGCGCACGCGCTCGGGACCCTCCTCCACCAGCACGCGCACGGCACGCTCGTCGCACAGCCCCGCACCGGCCCGCAGCGTGTCCGCCAGATGGAGGTCGGTGGAGTCGGCGGACGCAGTGGAGTCGGCGGATTCCGCGGAGTCGGTCCCGGGATCGAGCACGGCAGCCACGCCGCCCTGGGCCCACCGGGTGGCCGAGGCGGAGAGCTCGCCTTTGGTCACGACGGCCACCGCCATCGCCGGCCGGGCGGAGGCCAGGCGCACGGCGGTCGACAGACCGGCGACACCGCTCCCGACGACCAACACGTCGAACACCTGGTCCTCGGGATCGACCGGGGGTGGGCTCACGTTCGGATCGAGCCGCCGAGCACCGCGTCCGGGTCGACCGGGAAGGGTCCGACGACGCGGTTGGAGGCATCCACGTGGACCACTCTAGGGACGAACCCGGCCAGCTCTTCCACCTCGTAGTCCCCGTAGGAGATGACGATGATCGTGTCCCCCGGTTGCACCAGCCGGGCGGCGGCACCGTTGAGGCACATCTGACCGGGCTCACCGACCATGGCGTAGGTCTCGAAGCGGGCGCCGTTGTCGATGTCGAGGACGGTGACCTGCTCCCATTCGAGGATGTCGGCGGCCGCCAGCAGGTCCGGGTCCACGCTGATGGAGCCCACGTAGTGGAGGTTGGCGTCGGTGACCGTCGCCCGATGGATCTTCGACTTCATCATGCGGCGGCGCACCGGTCAGGCTCCCCTCTCTTGAGCCGGCACCCCGGCGGCCAGCTCGGCAGGAAGGTCTTCGCCGGGGTCCAGGTTGTCGATGAGCCGGACCGGGCCGACCCGGGCGGCGACGAGCAGCCGGAAGGGCCCGCCGTCGAGCAGCGAGGCAGCGGGGGACAGGTCGACCGCCCGCACCAGGGCGGCGTAATCGAGCCGGGCCAACGGCTCACGCTCCACGACCTGGACCATCCTCGATTCGACCATCGCCGGGCGGTACTCCCCTTCGACCATGGCGTCGAACCCGGCCCGCAGCGCCCGGGGGAGGACGGCGGCGGCGGCACGCTCCTCGGGGGAGAGCCGGGCGTTCCGGCTGGAGCGGGCCAGCCCGTCAGGTTCCCGGACCGTCGGGCAGCCGACCACCTCGACGGGGAACGACAGGTCCCGGGCCAGGCGGGAGACGACGGCCAGCTGCTGGAAGTCCTTCTCGCCGAAGTAGGCACGGCACGGCCCCGCCATGGCGAAGAGCTTCGCCACCACGGTGGCGACCCCGTCGAAGTGCCCCGGGCGGGAGGCTCCCTCCCACCGGTCCCCGAGGTCCCGGACCGACACGGTCGTGGTCATGTCCCCCGGACCGTCGGGGTACATCTCCTCCACCGCGGGGACGAAGGCCACGGTGGCGCCGGCCGTGGCGGCGAGGTCGAGATCGGTGTCGAGCGCCCGGGGGTAGTGGGCCAGGTCGTCGGCGTCTCCGAACTGCAACGGGTTCACGAAGATGCTCACCGCCACGACGTCGCACTCCGCCACCGCCCGGGCGATCAGCGAGAGGTGACCGGCATGCAGGGCGCCCATGGTGGGAACGAGGCCGACCGACGCCCCCTGGGCGCGAGCGTCGGCCAGGTGCCTCGTGAGACCGGCGACGGTGGCCACGACGGGCAGCCCGCACGCCCCCTTTGGCGCCACCACCGCGGTCACGCTGCTCCGGCGACCACGCCGGCCTCCACCGCCACGTCGGGGACGGTCTCTACCGCCACACCGGGGTCGGCCTGCATGCCCGCCGCCAGATCGGCGAGGGCGTCGTAGGCGGCCAGCTCCCCCGCCGCGGTGGGCATGGCGGCGAGGACCCGCCGATGACTGGCGACCGTCGCCCAGTCACCGCGCGCCACGGGACCCGTCAGCGCCGCCCCCGGGCCGAGGGCGAAGGCGTCGTCCACCGCCGCCTCCACCAGGTCGCGGTAGGCCTCGAGGGGGACCCCGGCCAGCCCGGCGACCCGTTCCACCTGACCGAGGAGGACCACCAGGTGGTTGGCGGCGATGGCGCAGGCGGCGTGGTAGGCCACCCGCGCGTCGTCCGCCACGGCCATCGCCCGCCCTCCCAGCCGCCGCACCACGTCCCCGGCCATCGGGTCACCCGCCACCGCGAAGGTCACCCCGGACCGGAGACGGCGGGCACCGTCGCGGGCGTTCGGGAGCGGGACCAGGGGATGGAGAGAGGCCCGGCGCTGGTGTGGCTCGAGCACTCCGAGCCCGAGCGCCCCGGAGAGGTGGGCGACGACGGTACCGACGCGGGGTCGGACAGCGGCGGCCACGGAGGCGACGGCGGCGTCCGGGGTGGCCACGACGAGCAGGTCGGCGCCGTCGGCGGCACCGGAGAGGTCGTCCCCGTGCCTCACCGGCTCGAGCACGACGAACTGGCCGGTGGCGTCGAGCGCCTCCATCAACGCACCACCGGCTCTACCCGGGCCGATCACACGAACTGCCGTCACGAGGACCCCTTTCGACGTTCCAGCCCCGAGGGTGCCGTTCGTCAGAGAACCGATGGTCGGCTCACAGCGTACCTGCCAGGGAGACGTCGCCACCACCGGCGGCGACGTCGTCCGGGCTCACGAGGTCGGGGGCGAGATCGGCCAGCGGCGCCAGCACGAACCGCCGCTGCCACAGGCGGGGGTGGGGCACCACCAGGTCGGACGTCTCCACCGCCACCCCGTCGACCCACAGCACGTCGACGTCGAGCGTCCTCGGGCCCCACCGCACCACCCGGACCCGGCCGGCACTGGCCTCGAGGCGCCGGCTCAGGGCCAGGAGGGCGAACGGGTCGCCGGGCGGAGGCACGTGCAGCTCCACCACCAGGTTGAGGTAGGGATCCTGGCCCGGCGGCCCCCCGACGGGGGCGGTCTCGTAGACGGGGGACACCGCCGTGAGCACCGGGTTGCCGACGGCCCGCATGTAGTCCACGGCCTGGCGGAGATGCGCCCACCGGTCCCCCAGGTTCGATCCCAGCCCGAGAAAGGCCCTCACCATCTGACCCTCGCTCGAGCCGACCACCATCGCCTGCTCAGCCCCGAACCGGCGCCGGCGGGCGGGGTCCCGGTGGACGGGCCCGCCGGATCCGGACTCCCACCGATGCCACATCGACGGCCAACGGTGGCCTGGTCTTGCGAAGGCTCACCGTCACGGCGTCGATCCGGGGGTCCGTCCCCAGCGCGGCGTCGGCGATGGCGGTCGCCAGCGTTTCGAGCAGGGCGTAGGAGGTCGGGCCCCCGATCACCGCGACCGCGACGTCGGCCACGGCGGCATAGTCGACGGTCGCCCCCAGCTGGTCGCTGGCGCCGGCCTCGGCCAGGTCGACCTCCAGGTCCAGGTCGACGACGAAGGGCTGGCTCCGCTCCCGTTCCTCGGCCAGGACGCCGTGGACGCCGCGCACGGTCAGGCCCCGGATCTCGATGCGATCGCCCATTGGGGGTGGCTCGGACGGTCCCGGCCGGCGGAGGGCGGCCACCTCCCCGGCCACCCCTCCAGCCCGTCCGAGACGACCGGTCATCGGATCAGGCCGTGCCGGTTGTCCGAGGGCCGGCGTGCCGTGCCAGCTGGCCCGACGCCGCCACCACCTCCCGGCCTGCCGGCCCCATCGGGTGGCCGACCAGGTGCTCCACCACGGTGATGGCCTGAGGCTCCCCCGACAGCCGCCCCGACCAGACCAGGTACCCGGCAGCGACCCCCATCACCCGATCGCTGAGCTCGTCTTGGTGGACAAGGAGCTGCCCGCCGGAGGAGAGACGGTCGTGGATGTCACGGTAGAGACCCGCCAGCACCGTCCGGACGTCCCCGGCGGCCGGCAGCGGGGCATGGAGGGCGGGCATCGCCAGCTCGTCGTAGGCCTGGAGGTTGTGCGGTGACGGCAGGAGGGAGACCACCGCCGTGAACCCGTTGCCCCGCAGCCAGATGATCTCCTCCTGGCGCCGCACCTTCCGATGGTTGGGAGCGAAGCCGCCCGGGCGCTCGCTGATCGCCAGCCGGTCCCTGATGACCCACGTGAAGTTGCGGGGAGGAATGCCCTCTGCCCACTTGCCCCGCATCACCGTCCGCTCCCCATCAGGGCCTCCGCGGGGAAAGCCCGGCCGCCGGCCCCACGAGCGTGGCGGCCTGGACCGTCTCGGCCACGTCGTGCACCCTCACCATGGTGGCCCCCCGGACCATCGCCCACACGGCGGTGGCGATCGACCCGGGCAGGCGCTCGCCGACCGGGGCCGGCTGTCCGTCGGAGGACGGTGCCACCGCCCCGAGGAAGCCCTTCCTGCTCGTGCCCACCAGGACCGGGAAGCCCGTACCGGCCAGGTCGGCCAGGCTGGCCAGGAGCTCGAGGTTGTGACGCACGGTCTTGCCGAACCCGATGCCCGGATCGATCCAGACCTCCTCGACCCCTGCCGACCGGGCGAGCGATGCCCGGTCGACCAGGAACTCCCGCACCTCGCCGACCACGTCGGCATACGACGGGGCACGCTGCATGTCGAGCGGGGTGCCCTTGCAGTGCATGGCCACCCACCCCACGCCGCAACGGGCGGCAACCGGCCAGAGCAGCGCCGACACGTCGTTCACCAGGGTGGCGCCGGCAGCCACGGCCGCTTCGGCCACCTCGGGCTTCGTGGTGTCGATCGACACCCTCACCTCGGGGGCGAGCGCTTCGACCACCGGGACGACCCGACGGAGCTCCTCGCCGACCGGGACGGGAACGGCGCCCGGCCGCGTCGACTCGCCACCGACGTCGACGATGTCGGCACCGTCGGCGATCATTGCCCTCCCGTGCGCCACCGCCCGCTCGGTGTCGAACCAGGCCCCACCGTCGGAGAAGGAGTCCGGGGTGACGTTGAGGATCCCCATCACGAGGGATCGCTCCTCACCGTGCGGGGTTGCCATGGTGGCCCAGCGTAAACCAGCCCGGGACCAGCCCGGTGATCGCTCAGCGTCCGTGGACGAACTGCATCGCCTCGGCCCGCGTGGCGCCGTCCGTGCGGAACAGGCCGCGTACCGCCGAGGTGATGGTGAGCGTGCCCGGCTTCTGGACCCCCCGCATCGCCATGCAGAGGTGCTCGGCCTCGACGACGACGAGCACCCCCTTGGGGCCGAGCACCCGCTCGATCGTGTCGGCGATCTGCGTGGTCATGCGCTCTTGGACCTGGAGCCGGCGGGCATAGCCGTCCACGAGGCGGGCCAGCTTCGACAAGCCGGTGATCCGGCCGTCCTCGGCGGGAATGTAGGCGACGTGGGCCCGTCCCATGAAGGGGATCATGTGGTGCTCGCACAACGAGGCGAACGGGATGTCGCGCACCATCACCATCTCGTCGTGGTCGGCGGCGAAGGTCACCTCGAGGTGCCGGGCCGGGTCCTCGAACGCACCGGCGAACAGCTCCTCGTACATGTGCGCCACCCGGCTCGGGGTCCTTCTCAACCCGTCCCGATCGGGGTCCTCGCCGATGGCGGCAAGCAGCTCACGGACGAGATCCTGCACATGGGCGGTGTCGATGGACATGGTCTCCCTTTCAATTGGGCCACCGAGGCTGGCGGGCGGGCCGGGTGGCCACCGAAGCTGGCGGCTGGGCTGGTGGTGGGCTCGACGGCTGGAGCGACGAGCATCGGGGTGGGGTGGTGACGTAGACGGGGGCGGTGAGCGGGAGCCCGTTCAGCGGGCCGTGGCCACCCCGGTGCAGGCGTGGATCGAGGGCAGGTTCCTGAACCGCTCGTCGACGTCGAGGCCGTAGCCGACGACGAAGTCGGGCGGGATGGTGAACCCGACGTAGCGGAGGCGAAGCGCTGCTCGCTGCTGGCCCTCCTTGACGAGGAGGGCGCAGACCTCCAGGCTGGCCGGCCCCCGGGCGTGGAGGTAGCGCTGCAGGTAGCTGAGCGTCAGGCCGCTGTCGACGATGTCCTCCACCACGAGCACGTGGCGGCCGGTGAGGTCGGCGTCCAGGTCCTTCACGATCCGGACGATCCCCGACGTCCGGGTGGCGCTCCCGTAGGACGAGACGGCCATGAAGTCGACTTCCACCGGGAGCCGGATCGCCCGGGCCAGGTCGCTCATGAACATGTAGGCGCCCTTTAAGACCCCCACCAGCAACGGTGCACGGCCCTCGTAGTCGGCGGTGATGACCGCACCGAGGGCGAGGACGCGCTCCCGGAGCTCTTCGGCGGAGACCACGACCGGCCCCACGCCCGAGCGTGCATTCGGGAACGTCTCTACGGGCGGCGGAGCGTCCCCGGGGGCTGCGGTCACGGACCGACTGTACCGGAGGCACCCCGGCCTCCCGGCAGCCCGCCGATCTCCAGCTCGCCTCGGCGGCGGGTCACACGGACGCCACCGGCGATCTCCGCGGCCCGGTGCTCGCCCCGGGCCACCGCCAGGACACGGTCGACGGCCGCCGTCGACGGTGGGTGGCTCCCCTCGCCGCGCAGCCAGGCCCGGATCGACCGCCGGGCCACCGGGACGGGAGCGGCGCTCACCGCCCGGACGTCGGTGGGATCGACCAGGGCGGCCACCTCCGCCAGCACGTCGGCATCGGCGGCGAGGAGCGAAGCCTGGCGGGCGAGCACGGGGACGACATCCCGTCCCGCCAGGTCGGCGCACAGGGGCAGCAGCTCATGGCGGACACGGTTCCGGAGGAAGCGGCGATCCTCGTTCGACGGGTCGACGACCGGACGCAGACCCAGGTCGGCACAGAGCCGGTGCGTCTCGGCACGGCGCAGCCCGAGCAGGGGGTGCTCGGGACCGGCGCGCATGGCGGCCATCCCGTCGACGCCGGCCCCGCGGAGCAGGTTCACGAGCACCGTCTCCGCCTGGTCGTCGGCGGTGTGGCCGGTGGCCGCACCCGGGCCGAGCGCGGCCCGGCGGGCGTCCCGGGCCCGAGCCTCCAGGTTGGGCCCGGCGGCCACCTCCACCCGCTCCGACCGGAAGGCCGCACCGAACCGACGCGCCGCCTCGGAGACGACCTCGGCCTCGTCGGCTGATCCGGACCGGATCCCGTGGTCGACGTGGACGGCGGTGACCCGACAGCCGGCAGTCACGGCCAGGGCCAGGAGCGCCAACGAGTCCGGCCCGCCGGAGACACCGCAGACCAGCGGTGCTCCGGCCGGAGGGAAGGCGCAGCGCGCCAGGAGCTCCAGGCGGGGATCGTCAGCGGGAGACGGCGGCGGCGTCGACACGCGAGATCCACTCGGTGGGATTGCGGATCTCCGCCAGCGTGGGAAGCCACTCTGGACCGCGCCATGCCCGGTCGAGGAGGGCGGGGCCACCCGAACGTTCCACGGCGGCGATGAAGCGCTCCCCCTCCTCGTACTGTCGCAGCTTGGCCTCCATGCCGATCAGCTGCTGGAGGAGCCGGGCCGGCCCGCGGGTCTGCTGGCGGCGACGGCGCAGCACCTCGGAGAACCGGGCGGCGCTGGGGATCGCCGCCGCACCGGCGCGGTCCATGGTCACGTCGCCATGCCCTTCGAGCAGGCTCATGAGCGCCTGGATCTGCTGGAGGCTCTGCAGCTGCTCGGGGGTGGCGACCAGCCCGATGGCGCCGTTCTCGCGCAGGGGGTTCCGGCCGGCGCGGATCTCCTCGGTCATGCGTCGCAGGGCCTCGGCGAACCTCGACGGGTCCGGATCGAGCGAGCCGATGCCCTCGGAGACGAGTGACACGAAGTGGTCGCGCATCCACGGGATGGCGGTGAACTGGCACCGGTGGGTCACCTCGTGGAGCGCCAGCCACAGCCGGAACTCACGGGGCTCGAAGCCGTGCCTGCGCTCCAGCGCCAGGATGTTGGGACCGACGAAGTAGACGATGTCCTGGTCCTCGACCGACTCCTCGGTGAGCAGGAGGTCGTACTGACCGAGCACCCTGGTCGACAGCCAGCCGAGCACGACACCCATCTGGGCGCCGGTGAGGACGCGACCGCTCGCCGCCACCGGGCTGGCCAGCATGCGGGAGACGGGGTCGCTCCGACGGAGCCGGGCGGCGGGGTCGAGGCGGTCCAGATGGGGTCCGACCAGGCGTTGGAAGGAGGCGATGTTGGCCCGCACCCATCCCGATCGGTCGGTGAGCCGGGCCCGAGCCGGCCCGGTCGGCGCACGCAGACCGGTGGCCGCGGCGACCAGCTCTTCGGCCTGACCGGTGAGCTCATCGAGCTCTGCCTGCAAGGCGGCGGTCACCCCACCTCCGGCGCCGTGCCGCTCTCCCACCCAACGGGCCACCCGCTCGGCCACGTCCCAGGAGACCGCGCCCCCCCGGCTCCCGGCCGTGCCAGCGGTAGCGGGATCGGCGGTAGCGGGGTCGGCGGGCACCCCGCCGCGTCCACTCATCTCTGAGCCACCCGTGGAGCCGGCGTCGGCCCGGCTGGTCTCGGATCGCACCACAGGGACCAGTGTAGGCACGGGCAGCCCCGTCGGAACGACGGCCGAGGCAGGCCCGCAGGTGCGCCGGCGACGGTGGGCCAGGCGTGCGCGCCCCGCGGTCCCGGCCCCACCCGCCGGAGCGGCCGAGACACTCAGTTCCCCTGGAGGTCGCGCTCCCGCGACAGGGCAGCCGCCACCCGCTCGACGAGGCTCTCGGGCACATGGTCGCGACACCGGTTGGCAATGACCCGCCGCAGCTCGGCTTCGAAGCCGAACGCGTCGACGCACGGGCCGCACAGGTCGAGGTGGCGCTGGATGGCCGCCCGGCGATCCTCGGTCAGCTCGCCATCGAGGTAGACGTAGAGCCGCTCGATCGTCTCGTCGCAGTCGGGGAACGGTGGGATCGGGTCCGATCCACTGGGCACCGCACCACCCCCGCCGTCCCCCCGGCTGTCCTCTGTCACGGTCCGACCTCTTCCTAGCTGCCCTCGGCGGGCACGCTCACGAGCCCTCGGGCTACTCCAAAATCGAACAACGCCTTCTGGAGCGCCCTTCTTCCGCGGTGGATGCGGCTCATCACCGTTCCGATGGGCACGCCGGTGATCTCGGCGATCTCCTTGTAGGAGAACCCCTCGACATCGGCGAGGAGCACGGCGATGCGAAAGTTCTCCGGCAACGCCTCGATGGCGTCCTTCACCTCGGTGTCGGTGAAGTGCTCCAGCATCGTGTCTTCGGCGCTCCGGCCCAGGCCGCCCGGGTGGTCCCCGGGGAGGTGGTGGTAGAGGTAGAGGTCCTCGATGTCCTCGACGTCGGCGATCTCAGGCCGGCGACGCTTGGCCCGGTAGCTGTTGATGTAGGTGTTCGTGAGGATGCGGTACAGCCACGCCTTCAGGTTCGTCCCCTCCTGGAAGGTGGCGAACGCCCGGTAGGCCTTCAGGAACGTCTCTTGGACCAGGTCCTCGGCGTCCAACGGGTTGCGGGTCATGCGCAACGCCGCCGAGTACAGGGACGGCATGTGGACCATGGCGAGATCGGAGAACGTCTCCTGGTCGGCCATGGTTGCACCCTACACATCCGTGGAGGCTCGCACCTACCGCGCTCGAAGCCGGAGGGGGCCGGGCCGGATGCCGGGCCGGAGAGGGCGCGGGGACGATCGGCGCGCCAGGCACCGCTCCTATCGTGGACGCGGGCGGCACCGGGACCCACCTACCGGGCCCCGGCACGTCCGCCGCAACGCCACCACCATCGAACCAGGAGTCGACCGCCAATGACCACCGCCCCCACCAAGATCGCGTTCTTGATCCTGAGCGACGACCCGGCACGCGCCGTCCCAGGCCTGGTGATGGCTACCCGGCTGAAGGAGAACCGGGGGGCCGACGTCCGGGTGCTGTTCTTCGGCCCAGGGGTCAAGCTGGCCGGGTCCGGCGCCATCGACGAGCACCTCACCGGCCTCCAGGCCGCGGGGATCGGGCCGAAAGCGTGCAAGGCCAACGTCGAGCAGTACGGGATCGGCGACCAGATCCAGAGCCGGCCGATCGAGCTCCTCGCCGCAGGGGCCGAAGTCGAGGAGTTCGCCCGGGAGGGCTACACGGTCCTCAGCTTCTGACCGCCTGGCGGCTCCCGTCCGGTCGCCCCGGTCACGGCCATCACGGCGGCCACGGCCGACAACACGATCCCCCACGCGTTGACAAGACCAACCACACCTGCACCGATCCCGGCCCCGACGGTGGGCACCCCCCCGGAGCACCCGGTCACGGCCGAAGCGGCGGGCGATCCCCCACGGGTGCCTGGGCCGCGGGTGCCGGCGCCGGGGCTGGACGACGATGGTTCCGGTCACGTCAGCGAGTGAAGGGTGCCGGGGAGGCGCCGAGGGCCCGGAGCCGGTCCAGCACGAGGCCGACCTGACGCTGGCTCACGGCTCCCACGAGCCGACCGGTCTCGTCCACCAGGACCACCACCGGGTGGTCGGCGAGCAGCCGGAGCACCTCGATCGCATCGGCGGTGGCCGGTTCGGTCGGCAGCTGTCCAAGGGGATGCATCACGTCACCGGCGGTGCGCTCCGAGTCGGCGGTGGCCCCGGGGCCCATCACGTCGCCGGCCAGCACGATCCCGACCGTCCGCCCGTCGTCCTCGACGGGGACGGCGTCGACGTGATGGCGCAGGAACTCCGCGTACACGAGCCACCGGACCGAGGTGTCCTTCGTCACCGGCTGGGCGTGGTCGGTCAGCAGCACGCGTGCCTGCTGCCCGCGGAGCGCGGTCTCCACCCACGCCCGCGCCCCCGCCGACCTCGCCCCTTCCAGGAGCACGTAGCCGATCAACCCCAGCCACAGGCCGTCGAAGAGCCCGCCACGGACAAAGAGCAGCTCCAGCACCCCGACGCCGATGAGCGCGCCTCCCACGCCGGCACCGGCGCGCGCCGCCACGTTCACGGCGCGGGCCCGGTCCTTGGTCACCCGCCACACCACCGACTCGAGGACGTGCCCTCCGTCCAGCGGCGCCGCCGGCACGAGGTTGAAGAGGCCGAGCAGGAGGTTGAGCCAGGCCTCTTCCCCGGTGACCTGGGCGATCGCGACCGCATGTCCGTGGTCGGCCAGTCCGGTGATCCCCCAGAACACCAGGACCAGCACCAGGTTGACCACCGGCCCGCTGGCCGTGAACAGGAGCTCGTCCACCGGAGTCGCGGGGTCCGACGCGGTGGTGGCGCCCCCGAAGAAGTACAGCGTGATCGCCGACACCCGGAGGCCGCGCCAGCGACCCACCAACCCGTGCGCCAGCTCGTGGACGAGGATCGAGCCGGTCAGGAGCACCGTGGCGACCACTGCCATCACGATGGCGATGCCGTCGGTGCGATGGTGGAACACCGTGGCGTAGCGGGCCCAGAAGCTCCAGACGGCCAGCATGGACAAGAGGACCCACGACGCCGTGATCTCCAGGGGGATGCCGAAGATCCGGCCCAGGCGGATGCGATGTCCTGACGGGAGCATGGTCATCAGGCTAGGTCTGCTGTGGGTCGCAACCTGGCCAGCATGCCGCCCACCTCCGCCTGCGCAGCCCCGCCGGGGCAAGTAGGTCACTGCACCGGACTGTCGCAGCGGCATCGTACCCTAAACAAAGTAATCGCAATGGGTTATGATTCGTTCGATTAGGAGGTGCCGTCATGGGTGCTGCGGACATGAGACAAGAGACCTACCTCCCCGAGGGAGACGGCGCAGGGCTGGCCGACGTCTACGACTTCCTGCGCGCTCACGAGGGTTCCGGTCGTGGCCCCATCTCCGCCCGTTATGTGCTGAGCGGGGCCAGCGTGGGAGAGCACGTCGAGCTGCCGCCGGAGGTCTACCGGGTTCTTCGCCAGGTGGTCGAAGCCATGAGCAAGGGGCTGGCAGTCACGGTCACACCTCAGGCTCAGACGCTGACCACGCAGCAGGCGGCCGACCTTCTGGGGATCAGTCGACCGACGCTGATCCGGTTGCTTGAGGGTGGGCGGATTGCGTTCGAGCGTGTCGGCACGCACCGGCGGGTCCTGCTTCGCGACGTCCTGGCGTACCGAGAGGTGCAGCGCGAAGAGCAGTACCGTGCGCTCGAAGCTACTGCGGCGGACATCAACGAGGAAGACGACATCGAGGACACGATCGCCTTGCTTCGAGAAGCGCGGAGGCATGTGGCTGATCGCTCACGAGCCCGATAGCGGGTGTTCACCGCCCTACACGTGCGTCCTGTGGCCGAGTGTCCAGCGTGACTTCCTGCTTTCTCTCGCTTCCGAACACTTGTACCGCCCCGTGTGGAGCTGGCGCCTGCTCGAAGAGGTCGAGTACGTCGAATTGCGAAAGCTCATCAAGCGGGATGCTTCGCCTGAGAACGCAACTCGGTGCGCAGCATGCTTAGTTGACCAGATGCGCGCTGCGTTCAGCGACGCCGAAGTCGTGGGCTGGGAAGGACTCGAGGGAACCTACGGGCTTCCGGACCCGGACGACGAGCATGTGGTTGCTGCGGCCGTCGTCGGAGGAGCCGGCGCGATCGTCACCGACAACGTGGACGACCTACCTCAGGACCGGATGCCGAACGGGATCGACGTATTGCCTCCGGCCGAGTTCGCCCTCAACACAGTGGCGCTCGATCCGGCCAGCGGACTTCGAGCGTTGAGGGAGATCGCTCGAAGAAGTGGGTCGAACGGCCGGCCGGTGCGGACCGTTGATGGTCTGCTGGTCATCCTCGAGAACCGCTACGGCATGACCGGTGCGGTGGAGCTTCGCCAGGCCGCCGACCCTTAGCCCGTTGTCCGTTAGCCCGTTGTCCGTCAAAGCGGGCCAACTCCGAGCCCACCT
>JAKADK010000003.1:0-22258 GCA_021820665.1 Actinomycetes bacterium
GAGCGCGCATTCCCTGAGCGCGGCCCTCCTGAGCGCGCGCCGGCCAGCCCCCACCGGGGTGCGGTCAGCCGCCGTCCGCGCGGCGCAGGACGCGGTCAGCCGCCATCCACGCGGCGCAGGACGCGGTCAGCCGCCATCCACGCGGCGCAGGACGCGGAGCGACCCGCATGCCCCGTCCTCGACGAACTGCCCGGAGGCCAGTGCCGCCCGCCACAGGTCGAACGGTGGACGCCCGCCGTCGGCGGGGTCGGGGAACACGTCGTGGATGGCGAGCCAGCCACCCGTGCGCACGTGGGGAGCCCAACCCCGGTAGTCTGCCCAGGCCGGCTCCTCCCCGTGCCCGCCGTCGATGAAGCAGAGCGCCAACGGGGTGCTCCAGCGGGTGGCGACCGTTGCCGACTCGCCGACCACCCCGACGACGGACGCTTCGAGCGCGGCGGTGACGACCGTGTGGCGCCACGACGGCAGGGTATCGATCCTCCCGGTGCCCGGGTCCACCAGCCTGGGGTCGTGGTGCTCCCACCCGGCCTGGTTCTCCTCCGAGCCGTGATGGTGATCGAGGCTGAAGAGGACCGCCCCGGTCTGCTCTGCCGCTGCGCCCAGGTACACGGTGGACTTCCCGCACCAGGCACCGATCTCCACGAGCGTGGCCCCGTCGAACGTCCGACCGGCACGCAGGGCGGCATCGTGGAGCGCGAGCCCCTCGTCGTCGGGCATGAAACCCGGCGTGTCCCGGGCCAGGTCCACGAGCTGGCCGAGGCGGTCGTGCGGGGGTGGCGAGAACGGGGGTGCCGGGTTCATGGCGCCCACTGTGGCACGGCGCCGGCACGGAACCAGCACTGGTCCCGCCGCGGTCATCCCCGCACCAGGGACACGATCGAGTAGGCGGCGAAGCCGGCAAGGACGAGCCCGCCCGCCATCCTGATGCGCGCCACGGGGACGACGCGGAGCAGCGCGTTCCCGCCGTAGGCGCCGACGGCGGACACGAGGGCCAGTGCCCCGAAGGCGCCGACGAACACCGAGAGCGGTTGGTGGTAGCGGGCGGACAGGTCGGCGGTGAGGATCTGCGTCAGGTCCCCGAGCTCGCCCACCGTGATGACGGCGAAGGCGGTCGCCACCGTGCGCCATCCCCGCCGCTCGCCGGAGGTCACCGACGCTCCGGCCCGCGCCTGCTCTCGCCGCTCGGGGACCGCGAGCAGGTAGGCGGCACCCGCGCCGAACAGCGCGGCGGTGCCCCCTTCCACCCACCGGTGGGGGAGGAGCGCGAGGGCCCGGCCCACTGCCACGGCCAGGGCGACCTGGACGGCGAAGGCACCAACCGCCCCGATCCAGACCAGCATGGGGCGGTGCCGGCTGCCCAGGATGAGCGTGGCGATCATCGTCTTGTCGGGGATCTCGGCCACGAAGATCAGCCCGAAGACGCCGAAGACGATCTCGGGGCTCATGGCGGAGGGGCGGCGTTGGCGGTGTCCGGGGCGCTCGGGATCCGGGCGCCCAGGATCCGGGCGCTCAGGCCGGAGCTCCGTCGGGGGACGCGGCCACACCTTTACGGAGCACGGCCGCCAGCCTGCTCCCCTCCCGGGCCCCGAAAGCCACGTTGACGTCGAGACGCTCGAGGATCTGGTCGACGGTCTTGCCTCCGGACGGCAGCGGGTGGTCCTCCACGAACGCCCGGACCTCGGCGGCAGGTGATCCGGGACCGCACAGCCCGCGTACGCCTTCGAGCATCCGGGGGAGGATGTTGGCCGGAAAGCGCTCGACGAGCGTGGACCATTCCGAGGTCACCCGTTGCCAGGTAGCCGGCCCGGTCACGCGGTTGGCCACCAGGGCCTGGAGGACGAAGGGCGCGTTCTGGGTGCGGACCTCGTCCAGGGCCAGCCGGAACGTCCGTTCGGCCAGGCGGGGTTCGTCGAAGGACGCCAGACCGTAGAGATAGCGGTTCTCCTCTTGGGGCGTGGCCGGCGACCGGTACCGGGCCAGCATGGCGTCGTAGTGGCGCTCGTCGCCTTCGGCCGCCACCACGTCGAGGACCGCCGACTCGATGTCGGGGTGGAGGGCCGCCGACCGGGCGCCGGCCTCCGCGCCCATGGCCGCCTCGAATCGGCGCCTCGCCTCGGCGCGGACCTCGTGATCGGCCCCGATCGTGCCCAAGGTGCGCAGGACCATGGCCCGGAGCGTGGGGACCCGCTCGCCCTCGCCCGGTATGGGGTCCCACCCCAGCCGGTCGGCAACCGGCAGGAAGAGGCCGCGCACCGCGTCTTGGACGGCGCCCCGATCGTCGTCGGTGATCACCCGGTCGAAGAGCCCGAACGCGCCGACCACCACGGACCAGACGCTCGGGTCCTCCTCGAGCGAGCGGCCGAGTGCCGCGGCCAGCGTGACGATGCCCTCGACGGGCCCCTGGCCGGCGAGCGCCGCCGCCCACGTGTCGGACACCAGGTTGTAGCGCTCCAGCGGTTCGAGTGCGCCGATGTCCGTAGCCAGCCGGTCGAGCGTGGGCGGCGGGTAGGCCACCCGGTAGAAGCCGGCTCCTCCCGCGTTGACGAGGACCGTCGCGTGGTCGGGCGTGCCGTCCGGCGCCGGCGGTGTTGCCGGTTGTGCGGAGAGGAGGAGCCGGTCGACGCGCCCGCCGGGACCGTCGAGCGGCCGGGTGAGGACGGGGATCTCCCAGGACGACCCGATGGCGCCACCGGCCGCTCCGCGGTAGGAGAAGGGCTGCTGGCTGAGCGCACCGTCCGGTTCGACCGTGACGAGCGGATAGCCACCCTGGTCGATCCAGGTGGTCATGATCGACGCCACCGGGATCCCGCTCGCCTCGCCGAGGGCGTTCCACAGGTCGGCCGTCTCGGTGTTCCCGTGGGCGTGCGCGCTGAGATAGCGATGGATGCCGTCGCGGAAGACCTCCGCCCCGAGGTACTGCTCGAGCATCCGGAGCACGCTCCCGCCCTTCTGGTAGGTGAGGACGTCGAACATGCCCTGTGCCTCCTCGGGCCGACCCACGGCGAACTCGACCGGTCGGGTCGCGTGGAGGCCGTCGACGGCCAGCGCCGCCTCGCGCTCGGTGCCGAAGCTCACCCAACGCTGCCAGTCCGGTCGGAAGGCGTCCACCGCCAGGATCTCCATGAAGGTGGCGAAGGCCTCGTTCAGCCAGATCCCGTTCCACCATTTCATGGTGACCAGGTCGCCGAACCACATGTGGGCGATCTCGTGGCAGACGACGTCCGCCACCCGCTCGAGCTCGACCCTCGCCGCCTGGGCGGGGTCGACGAGCAGCACCGACTCCCGGAAGGTCACGCACCCGAGGTTCTCCATGGCCCCGAAGGCGAAGTCGGGGATGGCCACCAGGTCCAGCTTCCCGGCCGGGTACGGGAGCCCGAAGTACTCCCTGAAGAAGCGGAGGGCGTGGGCGCCCACGTCCAGGGCGAAGTCCGTGAGGTGCTCCTTGCCCGGCGTGTGGACGACGCGCAGTGGAACGCCGTCGACGTCCCTCGGCGCCGTGGCGGTGAGCGGTCCGACGATGCAGGCGACCAGGTACGTCGACATCTTCATCGTCGGTTCGAAGCGGATCCGCCGCCGGTGGCCGGCGGCATCGGCGGTGACCTCGGCCACCGCGCCGTTCGAGTAGGCCTCGAGGCCGTCGCCGACCACCAGGGTGATCTCGAAGATCGCCTTGCGGTCCGGCTCGTCGAAGCACGGGAACGCCCGCCGCGCGTCCGTGGCCTCCATCTGGGTGGTGGCGATGACCCGCTTTTCGCCGGTGTCGTCGGTGTAGGTCGACCGGTAGAACCCGTGGAGCCTGTCGTTGAGGATCCCGGAGAAGGTGAGGTGGAGGGTGGCCGGTCCCGCAGGGAGCGGCTCGGGGAAGTGGAAGGTGGCCCGTTCCTCGGCCGCGTCGAGGACGATCGACGTGGCCGACACGGGAAAGTCGCCACTGCCGGCCGGCGACGGTCCGGCGTCGGCGGACGCCGAGTGGATGTCGAGCTCGGCGGCGTTGCAGACGACCGTCGACGTCGCCTCGCGGACGACGACCTCGATCGCCACCTCGCCCCGGAACCGGGCGGCGTCGAGGTCCGGCTCCAGGGTGAGCCGGTACCGGAGCGGCTCCACGTTCCTCGGGAGTCGCACGGAGCTCTGGTCGTCGTTCGAGTCGTTCGTCAGGGCGCTCATGGTCGGCAGGCTACCGTCGCGCCGTGCATTCCGACAGCGACCCGACGACCGACGGCACCGCCACCTCTCCGAGCCCGAGCCCGAGCCCGAGCCCGAGCCCGAGCCCGAGCCCGAGCCCGAGCCCGAGCCGGGGCGCCGGCGCCGGCGGCCAGGGCGGTTTCGACGTCGCCGGTGTCGGCAACGCCCTCGTCGACCTCGTGGCGACGGTCGACGATGCCCACCTGGCCCGGCTGGGCCTGGCCAAGGGCACGATGGAGCTGGTCGATGCCACCCGCTCGGCTGCCATCCGCCGGTCGCTCGGCGCGGTCACCCGTTCGTCGGGCGGTTCGGCTGCCAACACCATGGCCGGGATCGCCGGCCTGGGTGGCAGGGCGGCGTTCATCGGCCGGGTGGCCGACGACCCCCTGGGCCGAGACTTCATCGAGGACATCACCGGGATCGGGGTGGTCTTCGAGCCGGATCCCGTGCCCGGGGACGACCGGTCGGTGACCGGGCACAGCGTGGTCCTCGTCACCGCCGACGCCCAACGCACGATGGCGACCCATCTCGGGGTGGCCTCCGAGCTGGGGGAGGCCGACCTCAGGGCGTCGTCGCTCGGCACGGCCGGGGTGGTCTACCTCGAGGGCTACCTGTGGGAGCAGCCGACGGCGAAGGCGGCCATGCGCAGGGCGATCGAGCTGGCCCACGCCGGCGACGGCTCGGTGGCCCTGACGCTCTCGGACCCGTTCTGCGTCGAACGCCACCGCCAGGAGTTCCTCGATCTCCTCGCCGGCGACGTCGACATCGTCTTCGCCAACGAGGAGGAGGCGGCCATCCTCACCGGCACGAGGGGCATCGACGCCGTCGCCGGGGCGCTCGGGGAGCTCGGGGTGCTGGCGGTGGTCACCCGCGGCCCCGCCGGCTGCGTCGTCGTGATGCCCACGCGAGCGGTGCCTGTCCCGGCCGCTCCGGCGGCTCGGGTCGTCGACACCACCGGCGCCGGGGACCTCTTCGCTGCCGGCTTCCTCTACGGGATCACCCACGGCCTCGATCCGGAGGACAGTGCGCGGCTGGGGGGGATCTGCGCGGCCGAGGTGATCTCCCACGTCGGGGCCCGGCCGCTCGTCGCGCTCCGGGAGCTCGGCCGCGCCGCCGGTCTGGTGGAGTGAACGGGCCAGGCTGCCGGGATCGGTGTCGCGTCGGGAGGAACCCCGCCGGGCTCTCGCGGCGCGTGCCCCGATGCCACCTGACTGGGTGATGGCCCTAGGCTGAGCCCGTGTCCGCCGTCCCCCCTCGTCCCGGCACGGGGGCTCTGGTGCGCCTGTCGATCATGGTCGGTCTGACGATGGCGCTGGCCGCATGCGGAGCCGGCAAGCCGACCGCTCTTTCCCGGCCGCCCACGACCGCTCCGACGAGGTCGCCGCCCACGACCGTGAAGCCGTCGACCGCGACGACACCTTCCACGACGACCACTCCTTCGAATCCCGGTGGGCACCAGGTGAGCGCCGCGAGCTCGTCCCTGCCCACCCCTGCGGCACTGTCACCGTTCGACGCGCCCCCGCTGGCCGGGGAGGGAACCTGGAGTCCCGCCGGCCGGCGTGTCGCCGGGGTACCGGCGATCTACGAGACCACGCTCGTGCCACCGGGAGGCACGCAGCCGGCGGGGATCGCGTGGATGGACACCCGGCTGCTGTCCGCCAGGCTTTACTCGGGTTCCGTGAGCCCCGGTGGGGGTCCGTACGCGTACACGGCGCCGATCCAGCCGGCGCAGGCCGCGTCGCTGGTGGCGGCGTTCAACGGTGGCTTCATCATGAACGTCGCCGGCGGGGGGTACTACACCGAGGGCCGGGTCGTGGACCCGCTGGTGGTGGGCGCGGCTTCGCTCGTCATCTACGCCGGTGGCGGCGTCACTGTCGGCGCCTGGGGAAGTGACGTGACGATGACCCCGAACGTCGTGAGCGTTCGCCAGAACCTGGTGCCGCTGGTTGCCGGCGGCCGGCCAACGCCGCAGGCGTCGAGCCCCGACTGGCAGGCGTGGGGAGCGACGTGCGGTGCAACCTCCTGTGCCGCTTCGGTCCCCGGCATCGAGCACCAGTGGCGGTCCGGTGTCGGGGTCACCGCCGACGGCGCCCTGGTGTACGTCGAGGGCCCCGCTCTCGATCCGCTCCAGCTCGCGCAGCTGCTGGTGGCTGCCGGGGTCGTGCGCGGCATGCAGCTCGATATCAACCCCGACTGGCCCGTCCTGGCCACCTACGACCCTCCCACGCCTGGGGGGCTTGCCGCTCCGTCCAACGGGAGCAAGCTGGTCCCGTCGAGCGTGCAGGGGCCGTGGACGTTCTTCGAGGCGTGGTGGGCACGCGACTTCATCACGATGTCGGTACGGAGCACGGTGGCTGGGTAGACAGTTGGGCGCCAATGTCCCCGGCGCGCCCTGACGCTCAGGTCCCGTGCTCCGCGGGCGGGTGGAACGAGAACGGGAGGTCTGCCATCTGCACCAGGATCGACGCCACGGCGCGGCCCAGGGGCGCCAGGGCCTCGGCCACCTGGTCGTGGTGGTCGAGGAGGGCATCGTCGACGACGCACGTGCCTTCGTAGCTGACCTCCACGGCGCAGTCGGGATCGTCGGCGCCCTCGGCGAAGACCTGCTCCACGGTGGGCGGTCCGCGGAGGAGCGGATCGTCCCCGATGACGGCCAGCTGGTCGGGGAGGACGGCGAGCACCGGTGCAAGGTCGGGGACACCGGTCAGGTCCTGGATCCTGAAGGCGATCTCGACCAGGACCTCGGGCTGCTCCTCGGGCTCCTCGCCCAGGGATCTGCTCCGGTAGGCGGTCTGGCTCCACGTCGGCCAGTCCAGGCTCACGTCGACGCGGATCCGCGCCGGCCGATCCTCTCCGGGCAGGCTGTAGGACGTCTCGAAGCTCACGTCCCCGAGGAACACGTCCACCTGGAACCGCTCCTCCACGGCCTGTCGCTGGAGGAGCGCCGACTCGAACGACTGCCGGAGACCTTCGACGAGATGGGCGAGGACGTGGTCGATCATGCCGGGGCAGAGGCTACCGTTCTTCTGTGCACGATCGCGAAGGACTTCCGCCCGCCCCCGGCGCACGACCGGCGGACGTCGTTGGGAACCCGTGGCTGGAGCGGCGGGTGGTGGCCTACGCGCATCAGGGAGGCGCCTGGGAAGCTCCCTCCTCGACCCTCTATGCCATCGAGCGGGCACTGCGCTCCGGGGCGACCGCCATCGAGCTCGACGTCCACGCCACGGCCGATCGTCAGCTCGTCGTGTGCCACGACGAGACGGTCGACCGCACGACCGACGGCCACGGTCGCATCGCCGACCTCACGTTGGCCGAGCTGCAGGCGCTGGACAACGCCTACTGGTGGGCGCCGGGCGCCGACGTGAGCCCGGGCCTCGACCCGGCGGCCTATCCGTTGCGGGGTCGGGCACCGGGCGACCGGTCCTACGGGATCGTCACGCTGGAAGAGGTGCTGGCGTCCTTCCCCGACGTCGTCCTCAACCTCGACATCAAGGAGACGGCCCCGGCCGTGGTCCCCTACGAAGAGGCGCTCGCCGATCTGCTCCGGCGGTACGGTCGGGGCGAGGACGTGATCGTGGCATCGTTCCTCGACATCGCCACTGACTCGTTCTCGCGGTATGCGCCGGAGATCCCGACCTCGGCCGGGACCGTCGCCACCGGCTCCTTCGTGCGGGCGGTCCGGGCCGGCGCCGACCCGCCGGCGCTCCGGGCCGTGGCGCTCCAGCCCCCGGCCCGCCTCGGGGACAGCGTCGTGGTCGACCGCGCGCTGGTCGAGGCCGCCCACGAGCACGGGCTGGCGATCCACGTGTGGACCATCAACGACGAGGCGGAGATGGAACGGCTCTGCTCCCTCGGGGCGGACGGGATCATCACCGACTGCCCGAGCGTGCTCCGCCAGGTGCTCGACCGGCGGGGCATGGCCTGGGAACCGGAGCGGTCCGGGCCGGCCCGGACCCACCGCGAGGGCTGAGATGCCGACGCTGGTGCCGCCCGGGTCGGCCGGGACGGCCGTTGGTAGGCTCAGCCCCGGCCGCAGTTGGGCTTCTTGCCGTGGTTGGCCTTCTTTTTCGCCCGGATCTTCCGCTTGTTCGTTCTCTTGGACACAATCGGGACATGCTAGCGGATGGCTCTGTTCGCGCCCGCCGTTCCGCCCGGGGCAGTCGGATGCGGGCTCTGGTGGGGCCTCTGGCCCGGATGTCGGCACGGGCCGAAGCGGGGCCGCCGCCGGACGGTGCGGGCCGTGAGCTGGCTCCTCCGGGACGGGACCGTCCTGGCCTCCATCGAGGTGGCCGAGACGTTCGGTGCGAGGGCTGTCGGCCTGCTCGGCCGCCGCAGCTGCGACGGCGCGCTGCTCCTCCCTCGTACGCGATCGGTCCACACCGTCGGGATGCGCTTCGCCATCGACGTGGCGTTCCTCGACCGCGACCTCGTAGTGGTGGGAACGACGAGGTTGGACCCGTGGCGGCTCGGCCTGCCCCGGCGGGGCGGGCGGAGCGTGCTCGAAGCTCAGGCCGGTGCGTTCGAGCGATGGCGCCTGCAGGTCGGCGACCACCTGGAGGTCCGGGGTGCCTGAGGCCAGGGACGACCGGCCGGCGCCGCCGGGGCAGGCCGCGGCGCAGGTGCCACCGGCGCGGTCCGCGGCGCCGGTGCACACCGACCCCGGAGCGTCCCGGGAGCACGGGAGCGTGGTGCTGGTCGGCACCCCGATCGGAAACCTGGGCGACCTGTCCCCCCGGGCCGTGGCGGCACTGGGGTCGGCGGATATCGTCTACTGCGAGGACACCCGCCGGACGCGTGCGCTGTTGGCCCACGCCGGCATCAGCGGTGCCCGGCTGCGCTCGCTGCACCAGCACAACGAGCACGCGTCGGTGGCCCGGATCGTCGAAGAAGTGGGCTCGGGTCTCCAGGTCGCCGTCGTCTCTGATGCCGGGATGCCGGGGATCTCCGACCCGGGCCGGCGGGTGGTGGCTGGCGTACGCGCCGCCGGGTTGGCCGTCTCGGCCGTCCCCGGGCCGTCGGCCGTGGTCGCCGCCCTCGTCGTGAGCGGGATGGTCACCGACCGGTTCTGCTTCGAGGGGTTCCTGCCCCGATCGGGCGCCGCCCGCCGCGCCCGGATGGAGAGCGTGGCCGCCGAAGAGCGCACCGCAGTGCTCTTCGAGGCCCCGGGCCGGGTATCGGCCACCCTGGCCGATCTGGCCGCCGCCTGCGGTCCCGAGCGGCGTGTGGCGGTTGCCAGAGAGCTGACGAAGTTGCACGAGGAGGTGTGGGACGGCACGCTGGCGCAGGCCGTCGAGTGGGTGGGGACGGCGCCGCTCCGGGGCGAGGTCGTCCTCGTGCTGGAGGGCGCGCCCGGGACGCCCCGGGCGGAGCCAGACGATGCCGTGGTGGAAGCGGCACTGTCGAGGCGGCTGGAGGCAGGCGAGCGCACCCGGGGCGCCGTCGACGCCGTGGCGGCCGAGCTCGGCGTCACCCGTCGTCGGGTCTACCAGCTGGCCGTGGCTCCGGGAATGCGCCGGTCGCCTCCGAGGTTGTGACGGAGGAGGGTCGGTCCCCCGTCCGGGCGGCGCCGGTCGGACGGCACGCAGCGAGCAGGAGGAGTGGTCGATGATCTTCGGGACGGCACGGTCCAGCCAGGACGCCCGGTTCGTGATGGACGCCACCCAGGCGCCGCCGGTCGAGCCGGACGACCGGCCCGAGGGGCTGGCGCGGGCGTCGTTCGCAGCCGGGTGCTTCTGGGGCGTCGAAGAGGTGTTCACCGGCCTCCCCGGCGTGGTCGACGTGGTCGTCGGCTATGAGGGCGGGGTCGTGGAGCACCCCACCTACGAGCAGGTGTGCACCGGGAGGACCGGGCACGCCGAGACGGTGCTCGTGACCTACGACCCCGAGCGCACCACCTACGAGGCGCTGGTGGAGGCGTTCTTCCGGCATCATGATCCCACCACGCCCAACCGCCAGGGTCCCGACGTGGGAACGCAGTACCGCTCGGCGATCTTCACCCACGACGCCGACCAGGCGGCCGCCGCCGCCGCCGCCCTGCCGGAGGTGCAGCGTCGGTTCGCCCGTCCCATCGTCACCGAGGTGGTCCCGGCGACGACGTTCTGGCCGGCCGAGGCCTACCACCAGCATTACGCCGCCCGGACGGGCCGGGGAGGGTGTGCCGTCGCCAACTGGTGACGGTGGCGTCCCGGGGGTCGGTACGCTACCCGCGGTGCCCCGCTTCTATGTGACCACGCCGATCTACTACGTGAACGACGCTCCCCATGTCGGCCACGCCTACTGCACCGTCAATGCCGACGCCCTGGCCCGCTGGCACCGGGCCGTCGGTGACGAGGTGTTCTTCCTCACCGGGACGGACGAGCACGGGCAGAAGGTGGCCCGGGCGGCCGAGGAGCACGGTGTCACCGCCCAGGAGTGGACGGACCGGCTGGCCCCCCGCTTCGCCGAGGCCTGGGCCGAGCTCGAGATCTCCAACGACGACTTCATCCGGACCACCGAGCCGCGGCACCGACAGGCCGTCCAGCGGTTCCTCGGCACCATCTACGACAACGGCTGGATCGTGAAGGACACCTATGCCGGGCTGTACTGCGTGGACTGCGAGCAGTACTACGCTGCCGACGAGCTGGTCGACGGGAACCGCTGCCCCGTCCACGGCCGGGTGGTCGAGACGCTCGAGGAGGAGAACTACTTCTTCCGGCTGAGCGCCTTCCAGGACCGGCTGGTCGAGTGGTACGAGGCCCATCCCGATGCCGTGGTGCCCGAATCGAAGCGCAACGAGGCCCTCAGCTTCATCAAGGGCGGCCTCCAGGACATCTCGATCACCCGGACGTCCATCGACTGGGGCGTGCCGGTGCCCTGGGACGACCGTCACGTCTTCTACGTCTGGTACGACGCCCTGGTGAACTACCT
This sequence comes from Actinomycetes bacterium, assembly GCA_021820665.1. Taxonomy (GTDB): domain Bacteria; phylum Actinomycetota; class Acidimicrobiia; order Acidimicrobiales; family RAAP-2; genus JAKADK01. The sequence continues at coordinate 11,092 of JAKADK010000003.1, forward strand.
GACGGCCATCGGCTACGGCGAGGAGGGTCCCCATGGCGCCACCTTCGAGCGCTGGTGGCCCGCCGTGCACCATCTCATCGGGAAGGAGATCATCCGGTTCCACTGCGTGTGGTGGCCAGCCATGTGCATGGCGGCCGGGATCGACCCGCCCGCCGCCATCCAGGTCCACGGCTGGCTCCTGGTGGGCGGCGAGAAGATGTCGAAGTCGAAGCTGAACCAGATCACCCCGGGGGAGCTCATCGCCGACTTCGGGGTCGACGCCGTCCGCTACCACCTCCTGCGCGACACGCCGCTCGGGAGTGACGGCGAGCTCTCGGTCGAGGGGATCGTGGCGCGTTACAACGCCGACCTGGCGAACAACCTCGGGAACCTCGTGGCCCGGGTGGCCACGGTGGTTGGCTCGAAGTGCGCCGGCGTCGGGCCGGCGGCGCCGGCGTCGGGCCGGCTGGCCAGGGCGGTGCCCGGCCTGGTCGACGAGGCGGTCGCCGGGTGGGCTCGCGGCCTTCCCCATCTGGGGTTGGAGGCGGCCTGGAAGGTGATCCGGGAGGCCAACGCCGAGCTCGAGCGGGTCGAGCCGTGGAAGGCGGATCCGGGCCCGGTGGTCGACGACGCCCTCGGCGGTGCACTGGAGGCCCTCCGGCTGGTGGCGCTCCTCGTGTCCCCGGCCATGCCGGGTACCGCGGCGGAGATCTGGCGCCGGATCGGGCTTCCCGGGGTTCCCGGCGACGGTGGCCCTGGCCACGAGCTGGCCTGGGGAGGCTATCGGGGAGGTGTCGGCGTCGAGAAGGGGCCGGCGCTCTTCCCGCGGCGGCGCGGATGACGGGCGTCCGTGACGCAATACCTCCCTCCGTCGGACCGACGTGGGTCGACGCCCACTGCCACCTCCAGGGTGACTATCTCGGCGACGCGGGCGACGAGGCGTCTCTCGACGGCGTGCTCGCCCGGGCCGTGGCCGCCGGCGTCACCCGGATGGTCTGCGTCGGGACGTCGGTGCCGGCATCGCGCCAGGCGATCGAGCTGGTGCGCTGCCATGACGGCACCGTCCCGGGACCGCCGGGATCAGGGACCTCAGTGGCGCTCCGGGCCACGGTCGGGGTCCATCCCCACGAGGCCGGAGGGGGCCTCGGCGCCCTCGCCTCCCTCCTGGACTGGCGGCGCGGAGCCGGAGAGCATCCGCCACCGGTCGTGGCGGGGATCGGGGAATGCGGTCTCGACTACCACTACGACCATGCATCCCACCGCGACCAGCGGGAGGTCTTCGCCGCCCAGGTCGGCCTGGCGTTGGAGGCGTCGCTGCCGCTGGTCATCCACACTCGCGATGCGTGGGACGACACCTTTGCCGTGCTGGCCGACGCCGGTGTCCCCCGGTGGACGATCTTCCACTGCTTCACCGGCGGCCCCGGCGAGGCATCGCGGTGCCTCGAGCTCGGAGCGGTGCTCTCGTTCTCGGGCATCGTGACGTTCAAGAACGCCGGCGACGTGCGAGCGGCGGCCGCCCTGTGCCCCCTCGACTCGTTGCTCGTCGAGACCGACTCGCCCTACCTGGCGCCGGTGCCCGTTCGCGGCACCACCAACGAGCCGAGCCGGATCCCCCTGATCGGCGCAGCGGTGGCGGCGGCGAAGGGCCTTCCCGTCGAGGAGGTGGCGGCGGCGACGACGCGCAACGCCCGTGCCATCTTCGGGTTCTGATCGGGACGCCGGCGATGACGCACGGTCGGGCCGACGTCGAGGCACTGCTCGACACGTGGAGCCTCCGGCCCAGCCGGGCGCTCGGCCAGAACTTCGTCGCCGATGCCAACACCGTGCGGCGGATCGTACGGCTGGCGGGCGTCGGCCCCGCTGATCCGGTCGTCGAGGTCGGCGCCGGGCTCGGGTCGCTGACGCTGGCGCTCGTCGAGGCCGGGGCGGCCGTGACCGCCGTCGAGGTCGACCGGCACCTCATCCCGGTGCTCCGGTCCGAGCTGGCCGACCGTGCCGTCCGCATCGTCGAAGCCGACGCCCTGCGGCTGGACTGGGGGGCCCTCCTGGCCGGCGACGGCGGTGACCCCGGAAACGAGCGCCGTGCCGGTGGTTCCGGTGGCGGGGGCGGCCGGCCCTGGTCGCTGGTGGCCAACCTGCCCTACAACGTGGCGACGCCGCTCGTCGTGCACGTGCTGGAAGAAGCGCCACAGGTGGAGAGCCTCCTCGTGATGGTGCAACGTGAGGTGGGGGAGCGGCTTGCCGCCGGTGTCGGGGACACCGCGTACGGCGCGGTGTCGGTGAAGGTGGCGTACTGGGGGCGCGCTGCAGTGGTCGGACGCGTCCCGGCCACGGTGTTCGTGCCCCGGCCGCGGGTGGAGTCGGTGCTGGTGCGCATCGAGCGTCGCCCGGCCCCTCCCGTCGCCTCGTCGGATGGAGCGGTCGCCTATGATCAGGTGTTCGACCTGGTCCGAGCCGGCTTCGCCCATCGGCGAAAGATGCTCCGCCGGTCGCTCGAAGGGCGGGCGGGCCCGGGTGCCTTCGACGCGGCGGGGATCCCGCCGACGGCTCGGGCCGAGGAGCTGGCGCTGGAGGAGTGGATCCGATTGGCTGCAGCGGTGGGAGGATCGGCGTGAGGACCGGAGCGGGCCAGGGCGGAGGCGGTGTCGGGGGCACGGCGGCCTCCGGCTCGGATGCGGCCGGTGGCGAGCGGCCGGGACGGCTTCCGGCGGTACTGACCGCTCCGGCGAAGCTCACGCTCTCGCTGGCGGTCACCGGGGTCCGCCCCGACGGCTACCACGAGATCGACGCCGAGATGGTCACCGTGGACCTCTCGGACCGCCTCGAGCTCTCCGAGGGTGACGGGCTCTCGATCGAAGCGGACCTTCCAGCGGGCGGCCCTTGCGCCGGGACGCAACCGGCCCAGGTGCAGGTGCAGGTGCAGGTGCAGATGCCGGTGACCGCCGGTCCCGACAACCTGGTGGCGCGGGCGCTGGCGCTCGTCGGGCGGGAAGCCCGTGTCCATCTGGTGAAGCGCATTCCCGCCGGCGCCGGGCTCGGTGGCGGCTCGGCCGACGCCGCCGCCGTCCTGTGGTGGGCCGGCTACCAGGACACGGCGGGCGCCGCCGGTCTCGGTGCCGATGTGCCGTTCTGCCTGACCGGGGGCCGGGCCCGCGTCACCGGCATCGGGGAGGTGGTCGAACCCCGGCCGTTTGCGGCCAGGAGGTTCGTGCTGCTCCTCCCGCCGTTCGGCGTGGAGACGGCGGCCGTCTACCGGGCGTGGGACTACCTCCGCCAGCGCGGCGAGCTTCCCGGGCCCGAGGCCGGCGGCAACGACCTCGAAGCGGCGGCGGTGACGGTCGAACCGCGCCTCGCGCAGTGGCGTGACGTCTTCGCCCGGGTGAGCGGACGCCGACCACGCCTGGCCGGGAGCGGGTCCACGTGGTTCATCGAAGGAGACTCGGAGGCGCCGGGTCTGGCTGACCGGACGCAGCTGACGCTGGGGCGCGAGCAGGCGATGCTCGTGCGCGTGGCGACCGTCCCTGGGCGGTGACCGTCCCTGGGCGGAGACGGCGTAGAGCGAGTGCCCGGCGCTACTTCCCGGCCCGACGCTGCCAGCGCGTCGCCTTCAACATCTTCTTGTGCTTCTTCTTGCGCATGCGCTTGCGGCGCTTCTTGATCAGGGATCCCATGTCGTGGGGCAGGCTAGCCGTCTCCGGGCCCGCCGCGCCACGTGGGGACGCCGCAGCCGGGCACCGTGGCGTCCGCTCCGTCTGCTCAGTCCCCGGGCTCAGTCCTCGGGCTCACCCCCGGGGGGCACGGGCTCAGTCCTCGGGCTCACCCTCGGGGGGCGCGGGCACGACGGGAAGCCGGAACGTGAAGACGGCGCCGCCGTCTCCGGCGTTGGCCACCCCCACGGTCCCGTGTTCCTCCGTGGCCACCTGGGCCACGATGGCCAGCCCCAGGCCGGAACCGGGCTTCCCCCGGGCCGCCGGCGCCCGGTAGAAGCGGTCGAAGATGCGGGAGAGGTCGATGTCGTCGACCCCCGGTCCGTGGTCCCGCACCGTGACCGTTCCCTCCCGGCAGGCGACCTCAACGACGCCGTGGTCCGGGCTCCATTTGAGGGCGTTGTCGAGCAGGTTCCCGACGGCCCGTTCGATCCGGCCTCGAGGCGCGTCGACCCAGGTCGGCTCGCTGTCGACGACGAAGGTGACCCCCCGGACCCGGCCGTGGGTGGTTGCCAGGGCGGCGGCGTCGTGGACGATCGCGTCGAGCCGGACGGGTCGCCGGGCCTCGCGGGGGAGCTCCCCTCGGGACAGCTCCGCCAGGTCGCCGACCAGGGCACTGAGCTCGTCGAGTTGGGTGAGGACGTCGTTGATCAGGACGTCGCGATCGCCGGGGGGGAGCTCGTCCATCCTCCGGGCCACCTCCATGTTCGTCCGCAGGCTGGTGAGCGGGGTCCGCAGCTCATGGGAGGCGTCCAACACCAGCTGGCGTTGGGCGTCACGGGAGGAGTCGAGGGCGGCGAGCAGCCGGTTGAACGCCCGGCGGAGCCGTCCGAGCTCGTCGTTGCCGCCGGGCGCGAGCGGCTCGGACACGTCGGTGGTCTCGGCCAGCTCCTCGATCGAACGGGTGAGGTCGTTCAGAGGGACGAGCGCCGTGCGCCCCACGCCGAGACCGAGCATGACGGCCACCGCGATCCCACCGGCGGCGATGATCCACAGGTCGAGCGCCAGACGTCCCAGCTGCTGGTCCACGCCGGTCAGGGGCGCGCTCACCTGGAGTGCGCCGCCTGAAGGGAGCGCGATCAGCTCGGGGCCCGACGGTCCGTTCGTCTGGTACTCGTAGCCGGGGGTGATCGGGTAGGCGATCTCGCGGGTGGTGGTGCCCCGTACCGTCGTGGTGGCGTAGGCGACGGTGCCCTTGTCGCTGGCGTCAGCGACAGCCCGGACCTGCGGGATGATGCTCAAGATCGGCTGGGCGAGGCCCGTCGACCCGTTGGCCCCCACGACCTGGATGCACACCCCGGGCGCGGGCTTGGAGCAGCTGTCGTAGATCTGGTGGCTGGTGACGGCGCTGGAGGCATCGGCGTAGAGGGTGTCATCGACCGAGCCGATGAGGGAGTTGTACGCCACCAGGTAGGCCGCCACCGAGGCGAGCACCACGGCGATCACCACGGCGGTGGTGGCGGCCAGGACCAGGCGGGCGCGGAAGGTCACGGCTCACGGAGCACGTAGCCGACGCCCCTCGCCGTGTGGATGAGGCGCGGCTCGCCCCCCGCCTCGGTCTTGCGACGGAGGTACCCGACGTAGACGGCGAGGGAGTTGGTACCCGAGTCGAAGCTGTACCCCCAGACGCGGTCGAGGATCACCTCGCGCGTGAGCACCTGACGCGGGTGCCGGAGGAGGAGCTCGAGCAGGTCGTACTCGATCCGGGTCAGGGTGAAGACCCGCTCTCGCCGCTTGGCCTCCCGGCTGGCCGGGTCGAGTGAGAGGTCGGCGAACGTGAGCACCTCGCTCGTGTCGTCGCTCCGCCGTCGCAGCAGCGCCCGCAGCCGGGCGAGGAGCTCGGCGAGGGCGAACGGCTTCACCAAGTAGTCGTCGGCCCCGGCATCGAGGCCCTGGACGCGGTCCTCGATCGCGTCCCGTGCGGTGAGCATGAGCACCGGCGTGTCGTCGCCCGCGGCCCGCATCCGGCGGCATACCTCGAGCCCGTCGACCTTCGGGAGCTGGATGTCGAGGACCACGGCATCGGGGGGTCGGACCGCGATCTCCTCCAGGGCGCGGGACCCGTCGGCAGCGGTCGACACGTCGTAGCCTTCCAGGCGGAGTGCACGGGCGAGCGCGTTGCTCACTGCCGGATCGTCGTCCACTACCAGCACTCTCATGTCGCGGGGAGCCTACCGGCCCAGGTCGCTCCGGGTGCCCCGGGTGTCCCGGGTGGGCCGTGGGGCGGGTGGGGCACGGTTGGCGCCAGGACTTCACCATGGTTGGTGCACGGTGGGATGGCGACGCGCGCTGCCGCGACGCCAGCTTGTCCGCTCGTGACGGCCTGCATACCATCCAGCGGTGACCACGGGGTGGAACTTTGCAGACGTGTGGGAGGCAGTCGCCGGCCGGTTCCCTGGTGAACCGGCCCAGCGCTATGGCAGCCGGACGGTCAGCTGGGCCGAGCTCGACCGCCGGGCCGACGGCGTGGCGGCCGCCCTCGTCGATGCCGGACTGGCCCGCCAGGCCAAGGTCGCCCAGCTCCTCTACAACGCCCCCGAGTACCTGGAGAGCGTGTTCGCCTCGTTCAAGGTGGGGTTGGTCCCGGTGAGCGTGAACTACCGGTACACCGGCGACGAGCTGGTCTACCTCCTCGACAACGCCGACGCCGAGGCAGTGGTGTTCCACGGTTCGTTGGCCGGGGTGTGCGACGAGATCCGGCCGCGCCTGCCACGGGTGAGGCGGTGGCTGTGGGTGGCCGACGACGGCGCCGGTGCGTGCCCGGCGTGGGCCGTGCCGTACGAGGAGGCGGCCACCTCGGGGATGCGCCCGCCGGCGGTGCCCCGTTCGGGCGACGACCTCATGCTGCTCTACACGGGGGGGACGACGGGGGCTCCCAAGGGCGTGATGTGGCCCCAGGACACGCTGTTCCGCATGCTCGAAGAGCTGAACGGGGCGGTACCGGCACCCGACGCCGACGCCGCGGCCCACGCTGCGGGGCTTGCGCGTCCCGGGCCGCTGGTTTTGCCGGCGGCGCCCCTGATGCACGGCACGGCGATGTGGTTCGTGCTCCCCGTCCTCAGTCGTGGGGGCAGCGTCATCACCCTTCCCCAGCGCTCCTTCGAGCCCGAGGCACTGCTCGATGCGCTCTGCCTGCACCGGGTGAAGGGCCTGTGCATCGTGGGCGACGCCTTTGCCCGACCGCTGGTGGCAGCGCTCGATGCCGACCCGGAGCGCTGGGACCTCTCCGGGCTCCGGGTGGTGTTCTCCTCCGGTGTGAGCTTCAGCGCCGAAACGCAGGCGGCGCTGCTGCGTCACGCCACGGGGGCGGTGGTCGTCGACAGTCTCGGGAGCAGTGAGTCCGGCGGCCTGGCCCGGACGCAGGCGCGGGCCGGGTCCGGGGCACCCGCCCCCCGGTTCACCGTCGGCCGGACGACGCGGGTGGTCGACGAGACGGGTGCCGACGTCGAACCGGGGTCGGGCCGGAGAGGTCGGCTGGCGGTCACCGGCCACATCCCGCTCGGCTACTACCGCGACCCGGAGAAGACGGCCGAGACCTTCGTGACCATCGACGGCGTCCGCTACGTCGTGGCGGGGGACTGGGCCGAGGTGGAGGCGGACGGCACCATCCGGCTACTCGGCCGGGGATCGGTGTGCATCAACACGGGCGGGGAGAAGGTCTATCCGGACGAGGTCGAGGTGGCGGTGAAACGGGCGGCGGGGGTGCGGGACGCCGTGGTCGTCGGGGTACCCGACGAGCGGTTCGGAGAGACGGTGGTGGCCGTGATCGAGGCCGAGCCGGGGGCCGCCGTCGATCCCGGCGAGGTCACCGCCGAGGTGCGACGTACTCTGGCGGGGTACAAGGCTCCGCGCCGGGTCGTGGTCGTCCCCTCGCTGGAGCGCGCACCGAACGGCAAGGCGGACTACCGGCGGCTGCGTGACCTGGCGATCGCCGCCCTGGCCGTGCCGGGCGGCGGCTAGCGTCCGGGCAGGGAAGCGGAACGATCGGGGAGGGACCATGCAGCTCGGGTACGGCATCCGGAGGGAGGAGCCGCAGCGCATCGCCGCCCGCGCTCGCGAGCTCGAGGCGGCCGGGATCGACGTGTTCTGGGTTGCCGAACTCTACGGCATGGACGGCGTGAGCATGATGGGCTTCCTGGCGGCGGTGACCGAGCGGGCGAGGATCGGGTCCTCCATCCTCCCGTTCTACTCCCGCACTCCCGCTCTCCTGGCGATGAGTGCCGCCGGGGTAGACCAGCTCTCCGGGGGCCGGGCCATCCTGGGCATCGGGTCCTCCGGGCCGCAGGTCATCGAGGGGTTCCACGGGGTTCCGTTCGACGCTCCGGTCGGGCGGACCGGCGAGATCATCGACATCTGCCGGCAGGTCTGGCGTCGTGACGAGGTCGTCCACGACGGCCGCTACTACCAGGTGCCGCTCCCGGCGGACCGGGGGACGGGACTGGGCAAGGCGCTCAAGATGATCGACCACCCGGTGCGGGATCGCATCCCGATCTTCGTGGCTGCGCTCGGTCCGCGCAACGTGGAGCTGGTGGCCCGGGAGGCAGAGGGCTGGATCCCCATCTTCTTCTGGCCGGAGCGGGCGGAAGCGGTCTGGGGCGAGCACCTGGCCGCCGGTCGCGCCCGTCGCGACGGCAGCCTGGGTCCCCTCGACGTCGCCGTGAGCGTGAGCGTCGGCATTGGCGACGGGCTGGAGGGTCTCCGGGAAGAGGCGCGTCCCCAGCTCGCCTTCTACCTCGGAGGCATGGGCGCTCGTGACCGGAACTTCTACAACGACCTCGCCGTCCGTTACGGTTTCGCCACCGAGGCCCGTGAGGTCCAGGACCGGTTCCTCGCCGGGGACCGGGATGGCGCAGCTCGGGCCGTCCCTGCCGCTCTGGTGGAGGGGATCTCGGCCATCGGCCCCGCCGGGTACGTTCGGGAGCGGCTCGCCGCCTACCAGGAAGCCGGGGTGACGATCCTCAACGTCCGGCCGGTCGGGCCGGAGCCGATGCGCACGATCGAGACGCTGCGGGGCTGGCTGGACTGAGGGAGCGCGTCTGAGGCCGGCGACCGTTCCTGCACGAGCGAAGGGATCGCGCACCGGTCACCGCCTGATCCCTCGGGTACTCTGCGCAGGGGTGGGAACGGCGCGCCGGAGAGGACCGGCACCGAGATGGGTTCCTGGGGGGGCTGACTCCGTGAGACGAGCTGCGGTACCAGCCAACCGGCCGAGACGGTCGACATCGGTTGGACCTCGTCCTAACGTCCACCGCGTGAGGACGTTGGCTCTGGCGGCGCTCCTCACGCTGACGATGGTCGGAGCTGCGGTGGTGTCACCGGTCGCCACCGGCTCGGCTGCGACGAGCACCTCCGGGTGGCAGGTCGCGGCGAGCTACCCAGCACCTCCGCTCCCGACCGCCATCGCCTGTCCCTCCGTCGCGGCGTGCGTCGCGGTCGGTGGCGCCAACAACGGCCTCGGTGGTGTCATTCTCACCACCACCGACGGCGGGCACACCTGGGAAGAGACCGGTCCCACCGGGGTGGGGACCCTGGCCGCTGTCGCCTGCCCGTCCACGTCGGACTGCACGGCCGTCGGCTACGGGAGCATCGTCACCACCACCGACGGTGGCATTACCTGGACCAGTGAGCGGGTTCCCTCGGGCGTGGAGTACCTCAACGGGATCGCGTGCTTCTCCGTCTCGGACTGCACTGCCGTCGGTGGCGGCGACACCGCCGGCGGTGTCGCCATCGCCACCACGAACAGAGGGGGAACCTGGAGTCGCGAGACCATCCCGGGTGTCGAGGGTCTGAACGGTGTCGCCTGTCCGTCTGCCTCAGACTGTGTCGCGGTGGGTGAAGGCAGTGGCACGACCGCCGCCATCCTCACCACGACGAATGGCGGGGACACGTGGGTCAACCAGACCATCCCGGGAGGAGTGACCGACCTGACCGAGCTCAGCAACATCGCCTGCACGTCGACCGCTGACTGCACGGCCGTGGGTGGTCCCCTTGGTGGTGGTGGCGCAATTCTGGGTACCACCGACGGCGGGAGCGACTGGACCAACCAGACGCCCGCTGGAGGCGTGGCGAGCCTTGCTGCCATTGCGTGCCCGTCGGCCTCCGACTGCACGGCTATCGGCTACAACGGTGAAACCGGGGGACCCGTCGTTGTCGCCACCACCGACGGCGGGAGCACCTGGAACGGTGAGGCGGTCCCGTCTGGCGTGGTGGCCCTCACTGGCGTCGCCTGCCCGGCTGCCACGTCAATCTGCACGGCTGTAGGCAACGACGGCAACATGGGTCAGGGTGGCGAGAGCATCATCGTCACCACCACCGACGGCGGGGGCATCTGGACCAGCGAAGCGATCTCCTCGGGCGTCGATGGATTCAATGCCATCGCCTGCCCCTCGACTTCCGACTGCACGGCCGTGGGCGAGAAGGTCTACGGCAGTGCGAGCACCGACAGCGTCATTCTGGGGACCACCGACGGCGGGAGCACATGGGAACGCGAGGCGATACCCCCGGGGGGAAGCCAACTTAATGCCATCGCCTGCCCCTCGACTTCCGACTGCACGGCCGTCGGCTTCGACATCGCCGGAGCGGAAGCCGTCATTCTCGCCACCGCCGACGGCGGGAGCACCTGGAGCAGCGAACCGCTCCCGCTGGGGGCCTCTCACTTCACCCTGGCTGCCATCGCCTGCCCGTCGATCTCGGGCTGTACGGCCGTCGGGGAGAACGGCATCATCACCACCTCCGACGGCGGCAGCACCTGGAGCAGGGAGACGGCCCCCACGGGTGGAAGCGGGCTGGATGCCATCGCCTGCGCGTCGATATCGGACTGTACGGCCGTCGGGTACGACTCCACGGCTGGCGACGCCGTCATCGTCGCCACCACCGACGGCGGGAGCACCTGGGTCGACCAGACACCTCCACCGGGGGTCAATGCGGGACTTACGGGCATCGCCTGCGCCTCCACCGTGCACTGCCTTGCCGTGGGCTACAACGGCATCATCGCCACCACCGACGGCGGGAGCACGTGGGTCAAGGTGCCCTCCTCTACGGCAAACGGGATTCCCGCTAGTGGTGTTGCCTGCGCGTCGATATCGGACTGTACGGCCGTCGGGGAGAACGCCGCCGGCGACGCCGTCATCGTCGCCACCGCCGACGGCGGGAGCACCTGGGTCGACCAGACGCCTCCACCGGAGGTGGAGGATCTCAATGGCGTCGCCTGTCCGTCCACCCTGCGGTGCATAGCCGTGGGGGAGAGCAATCTCGCACCGGACGGGGGGATCATCCTCACCGGTGTCATGTCCCCGCCGACGCAAGGCTACTGGGAGGTGGCCGCAGACGGCGGGATCTTCTCCTTCGGGGATGCCGCCTTCTACGGGTCGATGGGCGGTCATCCGCTGAACCAGCCGATCGTCGGGATTGCGGCCACGCCGGACGGGAAGGGCTACTGGGAGGTGGCCGCAGACGGCGGGATCTTCTCCTTCGGGGATGCC
>JAKADK010000003.1:22268-74887 GCA_021820665.1 Actinomycetes bacterium
CGCCTTCTACGGGTCGATGGGCGGTCATCCGCTGAACCAGCCGATCGTCGGGATTGCGGCCACGCCGGACGGGAAGGGCTACTGGGAGGTGGCCGCAGACGGCGGGATCTTCTCCTTCGGGGATGCCGCCTTCTACGGGTCGATGGGCGGTCATCCGCTGAACCAGCCGATCGTCGGGATTGCGGCCACGCCGGACGGGAAGGGCTACTGGGAGGTGGCCGCAGACGGCGGGATCTTCTCCTTCGGGGATGCCCAGTTCTACGGGTCGATGGGGGGCACACCCCTCAACCGGCCGGTGGTGGGCGCCGCTCCAGCGATGACATGACCCATCCCGCAACAGTGGCTGACGCTGTCAGCCGGAGAGATTCCAGACCAGTTCGAAAGCCTGCACCGCCAGTTGGTGGCGTAGCGACCCGGCAGGAAGGAGGGGCTGCCTCAGATCTCAATCGGCAGTTCCACATGCTGACCTACTGGATGTCCAGGCCGTCCCGCCTCGCAGCATTCCACCGGGCCGCGACCCTGTACCTTTCGTGGCGGTTCTATGCAGGCCATCCTGCGCTCTGCGACAGGTGCAATGAGCAGCACGCGGAGATGCCTGAAGCCATGCGTCGCCGCGACGAGGCGAGGGTGGAAGCGCTAAGACTCTGAGCGGATAGGAACCCATCCTGGTGACCATCGGTTCCGCTAGGCGGTGAGCAAGAAGGTGACCGCCAGGGCCAACTGGGCCAGCCGATGCTTGATCTTGCGGTTGGTGTTGCGTCGAACGGCGCCGATGTTCGAGAGCCATGAGTTCGTGCGCTGGACCGGCCAGCGCAGCCCCATGGGCAGCTTCTTGGTCGGAGCAGTGGACCCGCGCTTGCGCCGCTTGGCGATGACGGCGTCGTGGATCCCGAGTTCGCCGAGTCGCTTCCGGGTGGCGTCGGAGTCCTGACCCCGGTCGAGCCAGATGGTCCAGATGTCGGCGTGCCGTCCCTGTTCGCTGGCGTTTACGAGGGTGCGCCCGAGAAGGATCGAGTCGTTGCGGTTGGCGTCGTCGATGGACCAGCGGAAGGGGACGCCCTTGGCGTCGGTGAGGATCGACCACTTCTATCCGAGCTTGGCCCGGTCGGTGGGGTTCTTGCCGGTCCCTCACCCCCAGCGGGGCTCTCGTGCGGCGATCTGTCGACTGCCCCCTTGGAGATGTCGAAGCCGATGATCTTGTCGTAGACGGCGATCGCCTCAGCGACGAGGGCGTCGAACACGCCGGCGGCGATCCACTCGTCACGGCGGGCCCTGACGGTGGTGTCGGACACCTTGTTCCCGCAGAGACGCTCGCAGCCCTCCCCGCTGGACCCGGTGACACCGGCATCACCTCGAAACAGTCCCCGTCGGGGATCCTCGGGCGGTGACACCCGAAGGGCCGGATCTCTGCATGGACGGGGAGCAGGATCTTGATAGCGGCGACGGCGGTATCGAAAACTTCGGGCTCGAGCGCGCGCATGATGTCGGGGTACCTCCACTTGGTTGTGGTTGGGTGGGACGGCACTCGGATCTCCTTGGGGCCACCCCTACGACCGGTGGATGGTCGCGGGCCCTCAGCAGGAAATGCTTGACAGAGTCGCGCCTACGTCCCTGTCCGCGAGGCCTCTTACCCGGAGCCCGACCTGGGAATCACCCGCGGCCTCATGGCCAGCCTGGTCAGGCGGATCCCGCACAAGATCGTCGTCGAGCTGGTTCTCAGGGGTGACGACATTGACGCCCCTCAACCCTGCACCACTGCGGGATCGTGAACGCGGTGACGACGCAACAGGAACTGATGCCGAAGGCGATGGCTCTGGCGGGCGGATTGCCCAGTACGACGGCGGCCGCAACGTGTTCCTGGAAGAGTGCATCGACCAGACGCTGCCCAAGGGTCCCGGCGAGGTCGCCGAGCGGACCCGTTGGCTGGGGAACCAGCTGCCGGGCAACCAGGTGCGCCTGGAGCGGGCGGGACTGCGGTCGTGATCGCCGCGGCGCGCTGCGCCCGCTGGTTGCCGCGCCGCGCTGATCGCCGCTCCGCTCGGATCGGTGCCGCGTCGCCAGGCGTCGGACCGCCCGGGGGGCGGCGGAGCCTCCGGTAGCCTGAGGGCGCGGCGCGACCCACGACAGGCGGCACCGGTCGACCGTGCCATTCCGGGGTAGTTCAATCGGCAGAACGCCGGCCTTTGGAGCCGGATGTTGGAGGTTCGAGCCCTCCCCCCGGAGCGCGGGATCCCGCCCGGTTGGCCGCGGTCACCTGACCGCCGGCTGCTCGACCGGCCACCGCAATCTGGCCACCCGACCGGCCACCGCAACCTGGCCACCCGACCGGCCACCGCAACCTGGCCACCCGACCGGCCACCGCGACCTGACCGCTCGACTGGCCACCGCGACCTGACTGCCCGCTGGGCTGTCCCTGGTTGTCCCCTCAGGTGGCGTGACGGGCACGGCTGCGCTGGCGGCCCCGCACCTGCTGGTCGAGCACGACCTTCCGGAGCCGCACGGCGGTCGGCGTGACCTCGACGCACTCGTCCTCGGCGATGAACTCGAGGGCCTGCTCCAGGGAGAGCAGGAGGGGAGGGGTGAGCCGTTCGAGCTCGTCGGCCGTCGAAGACCGCACGTTGGTGAGCTTCTTCTCCTTGGTGGGATTGACGTCCATCTCGTCGGAGCGGGCGTTCTCCCCGATGATCATCCCCTCGTAGACCTCGGTGGCCGGTCCGACGAGGAGGGTGCCGCGCTCCTGGAGGTTCATGAGGGAGTAGGTGGTGGTGACGCCGAGCCGGTCGGCCACCATGGAGCCGTTCCGCTTCGTCTTCAGCTCGCCGTGCCACGGCTCCCACCCGTCGAAGACGTGATGGATGATGCCGGTGCCCCGCGTGTCGGTCAGGAACTCGGTCCGGAACCCCACCAGCCCCCGGGCGGGTACCCGGTAGTCCATGCGCACCCACCCGGTGCCGTGGTTGACCATCTCCACCAGCGTGCCCTTCCGAAGGGCCATCAGCTGGGTGACGACGCCCAGGTACTCGTCGGGCACGTCGATGGCCACCCGCTCCATCGGCTCGTGGACCTTCCCGTCGATCTCCCGGGTGACCACCTGGGGCTTCCCCACGGTGAGCTCGAACCCTTCGCGCCGCATGGTCTCCACCAATACGGCGAGCTGGAGCTCGCCGCGACCCTGTACCTCCCAGGCATCCGGCCGTTCCGTGGGGGCGACGCGCAGCGACACGTTGCCCACCAGCTCGGCGTCGAGCCGGCCCTTCACCAGTCGGGCGGTCAGCTTCGTCCCGTCCCGACCGGCCAGCGGCGACGTGTTGATCCCGATGGTCATGGCCAGGCTGGGCTCGTCCACGGTGATGACGGGGAGCGGGCGGGGGTCGTCGGGATCGGTGAGGGTCTCCCCGATGGTGATCTCGGCCATGCCCGCCACCGCCGCGATCTCCCCGGGGCCGGCCACCTGCGCGTCGACCCGCTCCAGCGCATCGGTGAGATAGAGCTCGGTGATGCGGGTGCGTTCGATCGTCCCGTCGATGCGGCACCACGCCACGGTGGCCCCCTTGCGGAGCTCGCCGTTGTGGACCCGGCAGATGGCCATCCTCCCCACGTAGGGCGAGGCGTCGAGGTTGGACACCATCGCCTGGAGCGGGGCGCCGTCCTCGTAGGTGGGGGCGGGGATCCGTTCGACGATGGCGTCGAACAGCGGGCCGAGGTCGGTGCCTTCCTCGCCCCGTACCGTCGACGCCCACCCGGCCCGGGCGTTGGCGAACAGGATGGGGAAGTCGATCTGGTGCTCGTCTGCCCCCAGGTCCAAGAAGAGCTCCTCCACCTCGGAGACCACGGCGTCGATCCGGGCGTCGGGGCGGTCGACCTTGTTCACCACCAAGACGACGGGGAGCCGGGACTCCAGCGCCTTGCGGAGCACGAAGCGGGTCTGGGGGAGCGGGCCCTCGGAGGCGTCCACGAGGAGCAGGACCCCGTCGACCATGGTGAGCCCCCGCTCGACCTCGCCCCCGAAGTCGGCATGGCCGGGCGTGTCGATGATGTTGATCTTCACCCCCCCGTAGCGCACGGCGGTGTTCTTCGCCAGGATGGTGATCCCCTTCTCCCGCTCGAGGTCGCCGGAGTCCATGACGCGGTCGGCAACCTCCTCGTTGGCCCGGAAGGCTCCCGTCTGCCACAGCATGGCGTCGACCAGCGTGGTCTTCCCGTGGTCGACGTGGGCCACGATCGCCACGTTGCGGATGTCGTCACGTGTGGGCATGGAGTGGTCGGGTGCCTTTCGGGAGGAGACGGTACGGGACGGGTAGGGACGGCGGGACCGGGCGGTGCCCTGGGTGCCGTAGCGGAGAGGCCCGCCCGTCGGTTCTCCCGGCCGTCCGGTCGCGCGCTGGCGGGGCCAGGCTAGCGCTCGCCGTGCCCAGTTCCGGCAGGGTGCGCGCCTCGAGGCCGTGGGCGTGAGAAGAATGGGGCCATGAGCGAGCGTCCACTCACCGCTGTCGTGCTGGCTGCCGGGGAGGGCACGCGCATGCGCTCCACCCGGCCCAAGCCCCTGCACCGGCTGTGCGGCCGGCCCATGGTGCTCCACGTGCTCGACGCCCTGGCCGAGCTTCCGTTGGCCCGGGTGGTGGTGGTCGTCGGCCACCGCGGCGAGTGGGTGACCAAGACGCTGGTCGAGCACGCCCCGCCGCACGTCGACATCGTCTTCGTCGAGCAGCTCGAGCAACGGGGGACCGGGGACGCCATGGTCGTGGCCCTGGGTGGTCTCCCCGACGAGGACGAGCGGGGGAGCGAGGGCGACGTCGTGGTGCTCCCCGGCGACACCCCGCTGCTCCGCCCGGCGACGCTCGCCGCTCTGGTCCGCCACCACCGCAGCACCGATGCCGCTGCCACGCTGCTCACCGCCGTGGTCGACGACCCGACCGGCTACGGGCGCGTGGTGCGAGGGCGCGACGATGCCGTCGCCCGGGTGGTGGAGCACGGCGACGCCACCGACGCCGAGCGCGAGGTGCGCGAGGTGAACACCTCGATCTACTGCTTCCGCCGGAGCGTCCTGGCACCGGCGCTTCGACGGCTCCGACCGGTGAACGCCCAGGGTGAGTACTACCTGACCGACGTCATCGGGGTGCTCCACGACGCCGGGCACCGGGTGGTCTCGTTGGCCGTGGACGACACCATGGAGGTGGCCGGAGTGAACGACCGGGCGCAGCTCGCCGTGGCCGAGGCCGAGCTGCGCGACCGGATCAACGAGCGCTGGATGCGTCGGGGGGTGACGATGTGGGATCCCGAGCGGACCTACATCGACGCCGACGCGGAACTGGCTCCCGACGCGACGCTCCTTCCCGGCGTGATCCTCCAGGGCGCGTGCCGAGTCGGCGAGCACGCCGAGATCGGGCCCAACTGCCATCTGGTCGACACCGTCGTCGGCGATGCGGCCGTGGTGTCGAGCACCGTGGCCCGGCGGGCCGAGATCGGGGCGGGCGCCCTTGTCGGACCGTTCGTCTCCCTCGTCCCCGGCGAGGCGGTGCCGCCCGGCGCCCGGAGAGGCCCCGGACATGCGGCAGCGTCCGGGCCCGGCGGTCCTGTCGGGTCTGCCGGGTGGGACGGAGGGACGCTGGCGCGGTAGCGTCAGGTCAATGGAGTTCACCCCACGCCGGCGCCTGGAGCTGGTCTCCGGTCGTTCCCATCCCGAGCTCGCACAGGAGATCGCCGCCCAGCTGGGAGTGGAGATGGGTGAGGCGAACCTCCGCGAGTTCGCCAACGGCGAGATCCACTGCCGCTATGCCAACTCCATCCGCGGCAGCGACGTGTTCATCGTGCAGACCCACTGCGGTCCGGTGAATGACTCGCTGATGGAGCACCTGATCATGATCGACGCCGCCAAACGGGCCTCGGCCAAGCGGATCACCGCCGTGTGCCCGTACTACGGCTACTCCCGCCAGGACCGGAAGGCCACTGGCCGGGAGCCGATCACGGCGAAGCTCGTGGCCGACATGCTGTCGGTGGCAGGTGCGGACCGGGTGGTGAGCGTCGACCTCCACTCCGGCCAGATCCAGGGCTTCTTCGACGTCCCCTTCGACCACCTCACCGCCGCGCCGGTCCTGGTCGACTACCTGCGGGCCGAGGGAACCTCGGACCTGGTGGTGGTGGCCCCGGACGCCGGGCGGGTGAAGGTGGCCGAGCGCTTCAGCCAGCACCTGGGTGCCGACCTGGCCGTCGTCCACAAGCGCCGGCCGCGGGGCGTGGTCAATCAGGTCGAGGCGCTCCACGTGGTGGGCGACGTCGAGGGCCGCCGGTGCGTGCTGATCGACGACATGATCGACACTGCCGGGACGATCGTCGCCGCCGCCGACCTCCTGGCGGCCAGGGGTGCCGCCGACGTGTGGTGCATGGCCACCCACGCCGTCCTGTCCGATCCGGCGGTCGATCGGCTGAAGAACTCGGCGTTGACGAAGGTGGTGGTCACCAACACCCTCCCGATCCCCCCGGAGCGGCACTTCGACAAACTGGAGGTCCTCTCGGTGGCCAAGCTCATCTCCGACGCCATCGACGCCGTCTTCGAGGACTCCTCGGTGTCGGAGATCTTCGGCGGCGAGAACCTGGCCTGAGCCTGGCCGTCGCCTCGTCGTCCCCACCGCCGTCCCGGGGTGCCGCCGTCGTGGCTCCCTGACGGTCCTCGGGAGGAGCCGGCACGTCGCGTCCACCGGTGGCGCAGGTGCGTGGCGTTGGCCAGCGGCGGTCCCGGGCGTCTATCCTGGGCAGCCGCTCGCATCGGTGCCCGCCGCTGCGGGTGGCGATCCGGTGGCCGTGTGGACGCCATCGGTTCTTCACCCTGTTCCGAGAGCCACCTCTGAGGAGTCCCCCCATGCCCGAGATGACACTGGTCGCCGAGCCCGGCCGCACGATCGGCACCCGCCCCGCCCGCCGCCTCCGGGCGGAGGGCAAGATCCCCGGGATCGTCTACGGGCACGGTGCCGATCCGGTGCCCGTCGCCGTCGTGGCCCGCGAGTTCCGCGCCGCCATGTCCGGGGAGGCGGGCCTGAACACGCTGTTGTCCCTCGACATCGGGGGGAAGAGCTTCCTCGCCCTGGCCCGGGACATCCAGCGTCACCCGGTGAAGGGCGTCGTCACCCACGTCGACTTCCAGATCGTCAGCCGGGACGAGGTGATCGCCGCCGAGGTCTCGATCGTGCTGGTCGGGGAGCCGGTGGAGGTCCACCACGGCGACGGCGTCGTGGAGCAGCAGCTGTTCACGCTCCCGATCAAGGCGGTGCCGTCGGCCATTCCGTCCGCCCTCGAGCTGGACATCTCCGGCCTCGTCATCGGGGGATCGCTGAAGGTCTCCGACATCCCGTTGCCGAAGGGAGCGGAGATCGACATCGATCCCGACACGTTCGTGGTCACCGGCCTGCCGCCGAGGGTCGGCACCACTGAGGAGGAGACGGCAGCGGTCGAGGCGGCGAGCGCGCCGGCCGACGAGGGGTAGGACCTGCCCGCGCCCCGAAGGGGGACCCCGGCGGACCTCCTGGTGGTCGGGCTGGGCAACCCGGGCCGGGAGTACGAGGGGACCCGCCACAACGTGGGTGCCGACGCCGTGCGGGTCCTGGCCCGTCGTCACGGGGGCGTCCTGTCGGGGGATCGGCGCCTCACCGCCGAGTGCGCCACCGTCACGGTGGGAGGGCGGCGCGTGCTCCTGGCCGTCCCCCGCACCTACATGAACGACTCGGGGGTCGCCGTGGGCGCGTTGGTGCGCCGGGCCGGCCTGGAGGCGGACGGGTCGGACGGGCTGCCGTCCCTGGTGGTCGTCCACGACGAGCTCGACCTTCCGCCGGGGCGCGTGAAGGTCAAGGTCGGCGGCGGTAACGCCGGCCACAATGGTCTGCGCTCCCTCGAGCAGCACCTCCACACGAGCGGGTACGTCCGGGTCCGGATCGGGATCGGGAAGCCGCCGGGCCGCATGTCGGGGGCGGCGTACGTGCTGCGCCGCCCGTCGCCGGCCGACCAGGAGGTGCTCGGCGGCGCCGTGGAGACGGCGGCGGACGCCGTGGAGCGCATCGTGGCAGCCGGGGTGGAGCGGGCCATGAACGAGGTGAACACCGGCGCCTGACCGTGCCGGCGGAGGGGACCCGACCGGTAGCCTGACGTCGATGCGCCTCGCCTCCCTTCCGTCCCGGCTGCGCGACGAGCCGGCCATGGTCCGTGTCGTCGGCGCGGCGTCGGCGACCCTCGCCGCCCCGGTGGCCGCCCAGCCGTTCGTCGTCGCCGGGCTGCTGGCCCTCGGTGATCGGCGCCCCGTCCTGGTCGTGGCGGCCACGGGTCTGGCGGCCGAGCACCTGGCCCGGGACATCGGGACGTTCGCGCCCGGAGCGTCGGTCGACGTGTTCCCGGCGTGGGAGACGCTTCCCTTCGAACGGGTGAGCCCCGAGGGGGCGACCATGGGCCGGCGACTGGCCACCCTGTGGCATCTCGCCGGTGGCGACGGGAACCTTCCCGACGTGGTGGTGGCCCCGATCAAGGCGGTGCTCCAGCGGCTCGGACCGTGGCGCCACGCCGCCGAACCCGTCGTCGTGGAGCGGGGGGCCCGGGTGGGGCTCGATGACCTGGTGGCCGCGCTCGTGGACCGGGGGTACCGGCGGGAGCCGCTGGTCGAGCACCGGGGTGAGCTGGCCGTCCGGGGCGGGATCGTCGACGTGTTCCCGTCGACCGGGGAGTCACCGGTGCGGATCGATCTTTGGGGGGACGAGGTCGACCGGCTGGCCCACTTCGACCTCGGCGACCAGCGGTCGGTCGACGACCTCGACCGGGTGGAGATCTTCGGCTGCCGTGAGCTGCGCCCGGACGCTGCGGTACGGGAGCGGGCCGCCCGCCTCGTGGCCGAGGCGCCGTGGGGACGCCACCAGTGGGACCAGCTGGCCGACGGCGCCCTGTTCGACGGGATGGAGTCATGGCTGCCGTGGGTCGCGCCCGGAGAGGAGCTCGTGACCGACCTGCTCGGCCCCGGCGGGCTCGTCGTGCTGGTGGAGCCCGGCCGCATCCGGGACCGCGCCGCCGATCTGGTCGAGGAGGAGGCGGCGCTGGCCGACGCACTGGCCTCCACCTGGGGGCTCGACGACGGAAGCGGCAGCCCTCGTCTCCACCTGCCCTACGATCGGGTCTTGGAGCGGTGCCGCGCCTCGACGCTCTCCCTCGTGCCGCCGGTGTCCGGGGGCGACGTGCCTTCCGTCGTCGGTTCCGGGTGGGAGCCGATCCTCGGAGACCCGGAGCGCCTGACCGACCAGGTCCGACGGACGGTCGAGGCCGGCTGCTCGGTGGTCCTCTGCAGCCAGCACGAGGCAGGTGCCTCCCGCATGGCCGACGCCCTGGCCGCCGAGGGGATGGTCGTGCCCGTCCGGCTCGACGACGCCGACGAGGAGGCCGACCACGCTGCCGGAGCCCGGGCCTTCCCGGGCCCGGCGGCGCAGATCGTGGTCGCACCGATCGACCGTGGTTTCATCCTCCCGGTCTGCAAGGTGGCGGTGCTCGGCGAGTCGGACCTCACCGGCCGCCACCGTCCGCACCGGCCGCCCCGGGCCCGTGCCCGGGCCGTGGACGGTTTCTTCGACGACCTGGCACCGGGGAGCCCGGTCGTCCACCGGCAGCACGGCGTGGCCATCTACCGCGGCATGGTCACCCGTACCATGGGCGGCGCCACCCGTGACTACCTCCTCCTCGAGTACCGGGGGAACGACAAGCTCTACCTTCCCACCGACCAGATCGACCTCCTCACCCCCTACACGGGCGGGGACTCGCCCACCGTCCACCGGCTGGGCGGCTCGGAGTGGCAGCGGTCGCGCGCCAAGGCTCGGGCCGCCGTCCACGAGATCGCCGAGGAGCTGGTCACGCTGTACCGTCGCCGGCTGGAGATCGAGGGTCGGGCGTTCGGTCCCGACACGCCCTGGCAGGCCGAGCTGGAGGCCGGCTTCCCCTTCGAGGAGACCGCCGACCAGGTCCGGGCCATCGAGGAGACCAAGGCGGACATGGAGCGGCCCCAGCCCATGGACCGGCTGGTGTGCGGTGACGTGGGGTTCGGGAAGACCGAGGTCGCACTGCGGGCGGTGTTCAAGGCCGTCCAGGAGGGCGCCCAGGCCGCCATCCTGGTACCCACCACACTGCTGGCGAGCCAGCACGCCCAGACGTTCGCCGACCGCTTCTCCCCGTTCCCCGTCCGCGTCGAGCTGCTCAGCCGCTTCCTCACCGCCTCCCAGGTCAAAGACGTGCTCGCCGGGTTGGCCGACGGGTCGGTGGACGTGGTGGTCGCCACCCACCGGCTGCTGGCCGGGGACGTCTCCTTCAAGAACCTGGGCCTGCTGGTGGTCGATGAGGAACAGCGGTTCGGCGTCAGCCACAAGGAGGCGATCAAGGCGCTCACCGCCCACGTCGACGTCCTGACCCTGACGGCGAGCCCGATCCCCCGGACCCTCGAGATGGCGCTCACCGGTATCCGCGACCTCTCGATGGTGAACACGCCGCCGGCGTCCCGGCGTCCCATCCTCACCCACGTCGGGGAGTTCGACGAGGCGGCGGTCTCCGAGGCGATCCGGCGGGAGATGCTTCGCGAGGGCCAGGTCTTCTACGTGCACAACCGGGTCGACGACATCGACGCCGTGGCCGAGCGGGTCCGGCGGCTGGTTCCCGGGGCCCGGGTCGCCGTCGCCCACGGTCAGATGGACGAGGGGACCCTCGAGCGGGTGGTGCTCGACTTCTTCGAGGGCGCCTACGACGTCCTCGTGTGCACCACCATCATCGAGTCGGGCATCGACATGCCGGCAGTCAACACCCTCATCGTGGACCGGGCCGACCTGCTGGGCCTGGGGCAGCTCCACCAGCTGCGGGGCCGGGTGGGCCGGGCCGGGCAACGGGCCTACGCCTACCTGTTCCACCCGGCCGACCGGGTGCTCTCCGAGCAGGCCTACGAGCGCCTCCGGACGATCGGCGACCATACCGAGCTCGGCTCGGGCTTCAAGATCGCGCTGCGCGACCTCCAGATCCGGGGCGCCGGGAACCTCCTCGGTCGGGACCAATCGGGTCACATCGCCGCCATCGGCTACGACCTCTACGTGCAGATGGTCAGCGAGGCCGTGGCCGAGCTGAAGGGAGAGAGCCGACCGGCCCCGGTCGAGCTGTCCCTCGACCTCCCGGACGTGGCGTTCCTGCCGGCCGACTACATCGAGTCCGAGGACGCCCGGCTCGAGGCGTACCGCCGGCTGGCGGCGGTCCGGGACGCGTCCGAGGTCGACGACGTCCGCTCGGAGTGGCTGGACCGCTTCGGCCCGCCGCCGACACAGGCCCGGACGCTCCTCGAGGTGGCTCTGCTCCGGACGGAGTGCGTGCGCCTCGGGATCACCGACCTGGCCGTGCAGGTGGCGCGACGGATGGGCTCGACGGCGGAGGCGACGGCACGGATCGCCCCCCTCGTCCTGCCCGCCTCGGCCGAGGTGCGCCTGGCCCGGCTGGTGCCCGGGGCGCGGTGGCACGCCGAGTCGAGCCGCCTGGTGGCGCCGATCCCGCCGGCGGCGGCCGGGACGTCGTTCGCTGCCCGGCTGGTCGAGCTCCTCCGGATGCTCGTGCCGCCGCCTGCCGGCCCGGGACCGGCCCCGGGGCCCGAGGGGACCGCGGGGGCCGGGTCCCGACCAGCGCTGGCCGCCGTCGGTGGCGCCAGGTCCAGCCGGTAGCATCGCCTGGCGTGAGACGCCTCTTCGTGTTCGTGGGCACCGTCGTCGTCGCCGGCATGCTCGCCACCGCCTGCACCGTCCCCCCGTCGGCGGCCACGGTGAACGGGGTCGCCATCTCCCAGTCGTCGCTCTTCGGCGAGATGCGGTCGTTCGGGACGACGCAGGCCGGGGCGTGCCTGCTCGAGATCGAGTCCCCGGGCGGACCGCTCCGGGTGGAGGGTACCGGCGGCCAGGGGACGTTCTCCATGAGCCTCACCGATAGCGTCCTCCTCCAGTCGGTGAACAGCCTGCTCTACCGGCAGTACGCGGCCGAGCACCACGTGACGGTGACGAGTGCGGAGCTGCGCTCGGCTCGCACGGCGCTCGGGCAGCAATTCAGCGGCGAGATCGACGCCGCCGTACAGCAGGCCGGGAACGCGGGTGTGGCGTCCTACTGCCAGTCGGCGTCCGGGCAGCCGATCACTGGCGCCCAGCTTCTCGACGCCCTGCCGGCTGGCTTCCGAAACGAGGAGGTCCGGACGGAGGCGGTGCAGTTGAAGCTGCTGGCGGCCGGGGCCGACTTCTCGCCCGGCGCGATCCGGTCCTACTACGACGCCAATCCGGCGCAGTTCACCGTGGCGTGCCTGAGCGACATCGCCACGGCCACCCAGAGCGAGGCGAACGCCGTCGCCGCGAAGCTGCACGCCGGCGGGTCGTTCGCCGCGCTGGCCAAGGCGGACTCGATCGACACCTCGTCGTCTGCCAACGGCGGCGCGCTCGGGTGCACCTACGAGCTGGCCACGCTCGAGCAGGAGCTGGGCCAGCCCAGCATCACCGTCGGCACGCCGATCGGACCGATCGCGGATCCGAGCTCCTCGGCGTGGATCATCTTCGAGGTGACGAAGGCCACCCGTGAGACCCTGGCGGCGGCCACACCCCAGGTTCGTCAGGACCTGCTCACCGGGACGGCGAACCAGACGCGAGTGGGTGGCGAGGTGCTGGCGTTCGCCCGGCGCTCGACGGTCAGCGTGAACCCCACCTTCGGCACGTGGCACGTGGGGGACATCACCCCTCCCGCCGCCCCGCCGAAAAAGGACCTCCTGGCGGTGACGTCGGGGCTCGCCGGATCGTCCGGCACGCCGGCCACGTCGCGATCGGGCAGCACGCCGGCCACGTCGCGATCGGGCAGCACGTCCGGATGAGCAGCACCGGTGTCCCGGGGGGCGGGGCACCCGGGAGCGGGGTGCTCGGGGTCGGGGTGCCCGTCACGTGAGCGACGGCGGGGATCCCGGGATCGAGGTGGTGGGGCTCGGTCCGGCCGGTCCCGAGGGCATCACGTCGGGAGCGGCATCGCTCCTGGCGTCCGGAGGTCCCGTGTACCTCCGCACGACACGCCACCCGGCTGCCGCCGGGCTGACGGTGGCCGGGTCCTTCGACGACGTCTACGATTCCGAGCCGACCTTCGAGGCGGTCTACGAGCGCGTCGTCGACACCCTCGTGTCCACCGCTCGGCGCCACGGCCGGATCGTCTACGCCGTACCCGGCTCTCCCCTGGTCGCCGAACGCACGGTGGTGCTCCTTCGGGGCCACCCGGCCGTGGCGTCCGGGGCGGTGCGGGTCGTGGTGCACCCGGCCATGTCGTTCCTGGATCTCGTCTACGCCCGCCTGGGCATCGATCCGCTGGTCGAGGGGGTGCGGCTGGTGGACGGCGAACGGTTCGCCATCGACGCGGCAGGGGAGCGGGGGCCGCTCGTGGTCGCCCAGTGCTGGTCGGCCGATGTCCTCTCGGGCATCAAGCTTGCCGTCGACCCCTTCCCGACCCGGCCCGTGACCATCCTCCACCACCTTGGCCTCCCCGACGAAGCGGTGACGACGGTCCCCTTCGCCGACCTCGACCGGACGGTCGCTCCCGACCACCTGACGACCGTCTGGATCCCCGAGCTCACCGATCCGGTCGGCGCCGAGCTGCTCCGGCTGGACGAGCTGGTCCGGGACCTGCGTCTCCGGTGCCCGTGGGACCGGGTCCAGACCCACGGATCCCTCGCCCCTCATCTCCTCGAGGAGTGCTACGAGACGCTGGAGGCCATCGACGAGGTGGCCATGGTGGACGCCCGCGGGGGCCACGGCGGGCGCGCCGCCGCGGACATGGCCGCACCGATCGGGCTCGACGCCGCCGGGGAGGCGGCGGTCGCTCATCTGGAAGAAGAGCTCGGCGATCTCCTCTTCCAGGTCTACCTCCACGCCGCGCTGGCCACCGAGGCCGGGTGGTTCACGCTGGCCGACGTGGCCCGCGGTGTCCACGACAAGCTGGTCGGACGGCACCCCCACCTCTTTGCCGGCGCGGCCGACGCACCGGTCGGGGCGGCGGACCTCGCGGCCAGCTGGGAGGCGATGAAGAAGCGCGAGAAGGGACGGACGAGCGTCACCGAGGGGATCCCCTCCTCTCTCCCGGCGCTGGCGCTGGCGGCCAAGCTCCAGCGCAAGGCGGAAGCGGTCGGGTTGGGCGAAGCGGTCGGGTTGGGCCCCGACGACCGGGACGTGGCCGCCCGAGTCCGGGAGGTGGTGTCGCGGGCACATGAGGTGGCGGTACGCGCCCAGGGAGGTGCCGGCGAGGGTGCCGGCGACGCCGGCATCGGCGCCTTGCTGGAGTCGGTCGTGGCCGCCGCCCGAGCGTGCCGCGTCGACGCCGAGTCCGCGCTTCGCGCCAGGTCGAACGCCCTCCGGTCCCGCATCGAGGAGGTCGGGTGAATGCGAATGCCCAGGTCGGAGGCCAGCGGGTGATACGTTCTTTCCACTCTGGGGTGAAGGAGCGGCACGGACGGTGAGCAGGATCGTAGAGGTGCAGGGGCGCGAGGTGCTCGACTCCCGGGGCAACCCGACCGTCGAGGTGGACGTCGTGCTCGACTCGGGGGCATCGGGTCGGGCCATCGTTCCTTCCGGCGCGTCGACGGGCACGTTCGAGGCCGTGGAGCTGCGTGACGGCGGCAGCCGCTTCGGCGGGAAGGGCGTGCTCGGAGCGGTGGCCAACGTCAACGGGGAGATCGCCGCCGTGCTGACCGACCTCGACGCCCTCGACCAACGGGCCGTCGACCTGGCGCTCATCGACGCCGACGGCACCCCGAACAAGTCCCGGCTGGGGGCGAACGCCATCCTCGGGGCCTCCCTCGCCTCGGCCCGGGCGGCGGCGGAGGAGCTCGACGTGCCCCTGTACCGGTCGATCGGAGGGTCGGGGGCCCACGTCCTCCCGGTGCCCATGATGAACGTCCTGAACGGGGGGGTCCATGCCGACAACTCAGTGGACTTCCAGGAGTTCATGATCATGCCGGTGGGTGCGGCGTCGTTCTCCGAAGCGCTCCGCTGGGGGGTCGAGACCTACCACGCGCTGGCCGGCGTCCTCCGCGACCGACGCCTCGCCACGGCCGTGGGCGACGAGGGCGGGTTCGCCCCGGACCTCGGGTCGAACGAGGAGGCGGTCCGGGTGCTCGTGTCCGCCATCGAAGCGGCGGGGTTCACGCCGGGGAGCGAGGTGGCGATCGCCATGGACCCGGCGACGAGCGAGCTCTACCACGACGGTGCCTACGTGCTGGCCGGAGAGGGGAGGACCCTCTCCCCGGACGAGATGGTCGCCTACTGGACCGACCTGGTCGGCCGCTACCCGATCGTCTCCCTGGAGGACGGGATGGCCGAGGAGGACTGGGAGGGCTGGCAGGCGCTCACCGCCGCGCTCGGCGACGTGGTCCAGCTGGTCGGAGACGACGTCTTCGTCACCAACGAGACCCGGCTGGCGCGCGGGATCGACCTCGGTGCCGCCAACGCCATCCTGGTGAAGGTCAACCAGATCGGGACCCTGACCGAGACGGTGGAGACGATGGCGCTCGCCACCCGCTCCGGGTACGGCTGCGTCATGTCGCATCGCTCGGGCGAGACCGAGGACACGACCATCGCCGACCTGGCCGTGGCCACCAACTGCGGCCAGATCAAGACCGGGGCGCCGGCGCGGTCCGACCGCGTCGCCAAGTACAACCAGCTGCTCCGGATCGAGGAGCTCTTGGGGGAGTCAGCAGCCTTCCGGGGAGGCGCCGCCTTGTCGCGGCGCCAGGAGCGATGAGCCTTCCTGGGCCGGGAGCGGCTCGGCGCCGGCCCGGGAAGGCCGCTCCGGGACGGGTCGCCGCGAAGCGTGCCCCGGCCAAGACCGGCCCGGCGAGAACCCCCTCGGCGAAGCGTGCCCCGGCCAAGACCGGCCCATCTCGGCGTCCAGGACGGGTCACGGCCGACGCCCGGCGCCGGCGGGTGCTCCTCGCCGCGTCGGTGGTGGTGTCGGCGGTGGTCCTGGTGACCGGGCTGCCGGTGGCCGGTCTGGTGAGCCAGCGCCACCAGCTGAGCACCCAATCGGCGGTCCTGGCCAGCCTGCGCCAGGAGAACCGGGCGCTCTCGAACGAGCACCGCCTCCTCTCGTCGAACGCCGAGATGGAGCGGCTCGCCCGTGAGGACTACCAGTTCGTCGCACCGGGGCAGACCCTCTACGAGGTGCTTCCCCCGGCCGGGGCGAACGCGGGGGCGTCCCGGAGCGGGGCGGCGTCGGCCGGTGATCCGGGGTTCCAGCCGCCCGTCGCTCCCGCCGACGCCAGCGCGCTCGTGCCCGGGGCTGGCGGTCTGTCCACCGCGCCGGGCGACAAGGCCGCAGGGACGTCAGCGGCGTCAGGGCCTGGTACCCGACCGACGAGCCCCCGGAGCTTCGTGGCGCGGGTGCTCGGCTCGCTCGAATTCTGGCGGTGACCGACCGCCGGGTTCCTCCCAGAACGGCGCCGTGTGGCGTCCCGGCACCGAGCGGACCGCATGAACCGGAGTGGGAGGACGACGCGGCTGCCGTCGCCCGCCTGCTCGGTCGCCCGCCGGCGGGCGCCTTTCAGGTGGTCGTCCGTACCGACAGCGGCCAGCCCCGCGTGATCCGAAACGCCCCCTTCCTCCGGGACGGAACGCCGATGCCGACCACGTTCTGGTTGGTGGACCCCGACCTCACCACCGCCGTGGCCCGCCTCGAGTCGGCCGGTGGGGTGCGGCAGGCGGAGGCGGAGGTGGGCTCGGCCGCGATCGCCCGGGCCCACGCCGAGTACGCCGCGGTCCGGGACGCCCTGGTGCCCGACGGCCACGCCGGGCCCCGCCCGACCGGTGGCGTCGCCGGGACCAGGCAGGGGGTCAAGTGTCTTCACGCCCACCTGGCGTGGTGGCTCGCCGGGGGACCCGACCCGGTCGGCGCCTGGGTGGTCGCCCGGCTCGGCCGCGGGGACCTCGGCCAGCCGATGCCGGGGGCGATCCCGACCGGTCGATCGTGTCTGCCGCCGGGCTCCCGCCCCCGCCGCCGGGCGTGCTACGAAGGGTCGATGGAGCGCGCATCCCACCGGGCCGGGTCGGTCGCCGCGGTCGACTGCGGTACCAACTCGACCAGGCTGCTCGTGGTCGACCAGGCGGGCCGGGCGGTGGAACGCCGGATGGAGATCACCCGGTTGGGTCAGGGGGTGGACGCGACGGGTCGGCTGGCTCCCGAGGCCATCGCCCGATGCGCCCGGGCGCTGTCGGGGTTCCGCGCCGTGTGCGACGCGCACGGCGTGGCGGCGGTCCGCATGGTGGCGACGTCGGCCGTCCGGGACGCGGCGAACGCCGCTGACTTCTTCGCCGCCGCCGAGGCGGCGCTCGGCGCGCCCGCCGAGCTTCTGAGCGGCGTCGACGAGGGCCGGCTGTCCCTGGCGGGTGCCGTCGGCGATCTCCCCGCAGGCGACGGTCCTTGGGTGGTGGTGGACATCGGCGGTGGGTCGACCGAGGTGGTGGTGGGCGCCGCGCCCGACGATCCCCAGTTGGCGGTCAGGTCCTTCCAGATCGGTTGCGTCCGCCTGGCCGAGCGGCTCCTCCACCACGACCCGCCCCTGCCCGCCGAGCTCGAGGCGGTGTCGGATCTGGTGGACGCGGCACTGGCCGAGGCCCCGACATTGGCGGCGGGCGTGACCCCCGCTCACCGCATGGTGGGCCTGGCCGGGACCGTGAGCACGATCTCGATGCTCGCCCAGCGTCTCTCCACCTACGACCGGGCCCGGGTGCACCACAGCGTGCTGTCGGCGGCGGAGGTGAGCCACTGGTGTGACGTGCTCGCATCCGACGACCGGTTGTCCAGGTCGGCCCGTCCCGGGATGGTCGAGGGTCGGGTGGACGTCATCGTGGCCGGTGCCGTCATCCTCCGCCAGGTGATGCGGTGGCTGGGCTCGGAGAGCTGCCTCGTGTCGGAGGCGGACATCCTGGACGGTCTCGTCGCCACGCTCCGGTGATGTCCGTCTAACGTTGGTCGGCATGCGGGAGGAGTTGGTGCGATGAGCCCCCGGTTGCCGGCGATCGCGTCGCGTCCCTTGGAGCTGGCGGGTTGGCGGGTGCGCCTCCGTACGCTGACCGAGTCCGACTACCCGGCGTGGTTCGAGGTCCGTGACCGGTGCCGGGCGTGGCTGACGCCGTGGGAGCCCCGCCCCCATGGTGCCCCCTTTGCCCCGGAGGATGCCCGGAGCTTCGCCACCCGTTGCCTGATGCGTGAGCGAGAGCGTCAGCTCGGGACCGGGTTCGGCTTCGGGATCTTCCTCGAGCAACGCTTGGCTGGCGAGATCACGCTGTCGTCGATCCAGCGGGGGCCGTTCCAGAGCGGGGGCATCGGCTACTGGGTGGACAAGGACCTGGCGGGCCAGGGGCTGGTCCCGGAGGCCATGGTGGTGCTCCTGCGCTTCGCCTTCGAGTCGATCGACCTCCACCGGGTGGACGTCTCGATCATCCCCCGCAACCACGCCAGCCGGCGCGTGGCCGAGAAGCTGGGGCTGCGCTGCGAGGGCGTCACGGTCGGCTACCTCGAGATCGACGGACGCTGGGAGGACCATGTCCGCTACGGCATGACGACCGAGGAGTGGCAGGTGCGCCGGGACGAGCTGCTCACGACATGGCTGAAGCGGCGGTGAGCCGGACGGCCTGACGTTCGGTGCCGGTGGCGGCCTCGGAGACCGGGAGCCGGGCACCGGAGCGGGAGACCTGGACACGGGGACCGTGGACCAGACGTTTCGGATCTCGTCCCCTTGGCGTCGACCTCCTAGACCTCGGTGGTGCGGACGACGGCCGGGGAGTGGCGGAAGAACTGCTCCACGTCCTGCTCGTAGTGGTAGCGGTCGTCCGACCGACCGATCGAGCGCCGCAGGTTGTTCGCCCGGGCGAAGCTGGCGACGGCCCCGGCGCTCGTGTAGCGGAACGCGAAGCCGGCCTCGGTGATCCGGCGCGTGTCGACACCCCTCCCGTACCGGGCGAGCCGTTCCAGCTCTGGGGGGAACTGGAGAAGGCGGAGGCTCCCGAAGAGGGATGCCGCAGTCCTCGTGCCAAGCGGCGGGAGGGGGACGAGCAACGCGCCGGCGATCCCGGCCACCTCGCTCCACGGCAGCTTGCCGGACCCGGCGACGTTGTAGACCCCGCCGAGACGGTGGCGGGTCACGTGCTCGAGCGAGCGGACGACGTCGTCCTCCTCCACGAACTGCACCAGCGGGTCGAACCCGAAGACCGAGGGGAGGACCCGCCGACGAAGGTTCTGGGAGATCGGCGTGACGATGTCGGACCCCAGCACGTTGGCGAAGCGTAGGAGGCTGACCGTCCGGTCGGGGTTCTCCTGGGCGAAGTCCGAGACCAGGGACTCGACCTCGACGAGGGAACGCTCGACGCGGGTGGCGGGCGGGGACGGGCGCGGGGTCTCCTCCGAGAACCAGGCGGGGTCTTCCGCCGACGATCCGTAGACGTGAGTGGAGGACTTCACGACGACCTGGCGCACCGAGGTGCCGGTCGCCCCGGCGGCGGCCAGGAGGTTCATCGTGCCGATGACGTTGATCTCGTGGAGCACCCGTCCGGGGACCCGTGTGGAGCTCGTTTCCAGGAAGGTGTGGATGATCGTGTCGACCTGCGTGGCTCGCACGATCCGGCTCAGGATGGAGTAGGTCTGGTCGGTGCGGACGAACTCAGTCCGTTCCAGGGGGACCTTCGGCTCGGTGGTCCCGAGCCCGAGCAGCATGTCGACGGACGGGTCGGCCTCCAGGGCCTGGGCGGTCCGGCCACCCCAGAAGGTGTCGAGCCCGGTGATCAGCACTCTGCGTCCCATGGCAACGCTCCCTCAGCCGAACCACACGCTGCGCCGGTCGCGCAGCATGTCGTGCAGGGCGTCCTGGATCCGGCCCCGGACCCGCTCGGCCTCGTCCATGACCCGGCTCTTCGAGTAGTGGTCGAGGCCCGGTTCCACGTCGAAGATCGTCGGCTCGAGCACCCGGATCCGGATCTTCGCCGGGAAGTAGGTCACGGTGCCGAGGACGGGACCGAGGAGGAGCATGTTGGCGGTCACGGGGAAGTAGGGCACGTGCAGGGCGCGCGACAGGGTCGGGAGGCGGAACAGGATGGGCATCGCCTCCTCGGCGCCGACGATCGCCAGCGGCACGATGGGGACACCGGCCCGCATGGCGATCTCGACGAAGCCGCCCCGCCCGAACCGGCGGAGCCGGTAGCGGTCGGCGTAGGTCTTCGACGGGCCCTTCGACCCCTCGGGGAAGACCAGTGCCAGCTGGTGCTCGTCGTGGAGCAGGCGGAAGGCGTTCTCCGGATGGGCCGGGACGCCACCGGCGCGGGACCACAGGGTGCCGACCACCGGGACGGTGCGGAAGAAGAAGTCGGCCATGCCGTAGATCGGGCGGCCGAGCTCCTCTTCGATGCCGTGCATCACGGCCGGCGCGTCGGGCGGGATGGCGCCGGCGTGGTTGGCGACGAGCAAGGCGCCCCCGCTCATCGGGACGTTGTCGAGACCCTCCCACTCCACCCGAAACCAGTACCGGTAGATCGGGTCGTAGAGACGGCGCACGACCGTACGGACCCGCTCGGACCGTCCCCAGCCGTCGACATCGGACCTCGGGCGTGCTGCCGGGGGATCCGGGTCCTCTGGCGACTCTCTTGGTGGGATCGTGCGGGTGGAGGCACGGACGGGGGTGAGGGTCACCCGAGCCGACCCGTCGACCGGAGACCGGACGACATCGGTGACCGCCCGGCGACGGCGGACGACCGAGGGCGACGGCGCCGCGGACGGCGCCCGGGCGGGATGGTCGTCCTGGACGTCGGGGCGCCGGCTCCGGGCGGCCCGCGGTGTCGCTGGGCGCCCCGGTGTCGCTGGCTCCTGTCCGCCCTCCAGGTTCCTGGTCACCTACGCATGGTATCCGCCGCCACTCTGCGGTCCACTGCGGATGGACCAGACAAGAGCCCGGCGCCACTACCGCGCCCGCGAGCGGGACACGTCGACGAGCCGTGGGAGGCTCTCGGGTGCGTCCGTTGGCCGGTGCCGGGCGACGGGAGGAGGGACCATGGAGCGAGTGGTGGAGATCCGGTCCGGCCGGGTGGCCGGGGTCGAGCAGGGCGGGGTGTGCGCCTTCCTGGGGATCCCGTATGCGGCGGCGCCGGTCGGTCCCGGGCGGTGGTGCCCGCCGGCGGTGCCCGACCCGTGGGTGGGTGTCCGACCATGCTACGAGCCCGGCCCGATCGCGCCGCAGGCTCGGGTGGCCGGGGCGCTCGCCATGGCGGGCGAGCCCGACGAGCAATCGGAGGACTGCCTCACCCTCAACGTCTGGACCCCGGGGGTGGGCGGCGGGCGGCGTCCGGTCATGGTCTGGGTCCACGGTGGCGGGTTCACCGGCGGTTCGGGAGCGGGGAACCTCTACCGTGGTGCCGCCCTGGCGGGCGGGCACGACGTGGTGGTGGTCACGATCAACTACCGGCTCGGTGCCCTCGGGTTCCTGGCCCACCCGCTCTTGGGCGCGGCGTCGCGGGGACGGCCGTGGGCGGGAGGGCGTCCGTGGCGTGGGTTCGGGAACTGGGGGTTGGCCGACCAGGTCGCGGCGCTGGCCTGGGTGAAAGACAGCATCGGTGAGCTGGGGGGGGATCCCGGGAACGTCACGGTCTTCGGGGAGTCCGCCGGAGGGATGAGCATATCGGCGCTGCTCGGATCGGAGGATGCCCGTCCACTGCTGCACCGGGCGGTGGTGCAGAGCGGTCCGCCGTACACCCACGATGCCGAGGAGGGCGCCGGGGTCGCCCGTGAGCTGGCGGGGATCCTCGGTGTCGAGCTCTCCCGCATGGCGCTCGAGCGCGTCCCGGCCGGCGCGCTGGTCGACGCCACTGCCGAGCTGGCGGCCACCCGGCGCGCCCGGCTCGGGGGTGGCGTGTCCCTTCCATTCCTGCCGACCATCGACGGCGGGATGCTGGAACGGGCGCCGGAAGAGGACGTGGCCCGTGGAGGTGCCCGGGACATCCCGCTCCTCATCGGGACCAACCGCGACGAGACGGCGTTCTTCGCCGCCGGTGACGCTGCCGTCCGGGCCATCGACGAGGAAAGCCTGGCCCGGTGGGCGGCCCGCGTGGCTCCAGCCGACCCGGCGGGACTGGTCGCCGGGTACCGGGAGGTACGGGCGGAGCGAGGCGACCCAGTCACCCCTCTCGACCTGTGGGTGGCGATCTCGTCGGACGTCATGTTCCGACGGCCGTCCCTGCGGTTCGCCACTGCCCACCGGGAGTCGGTGGCCGGCGAGCGCGCAGAGGCATCGGGTGGTCGGGTCGGGATGAGCAGTGGGGCCGGGATTGGGACGTTCGCCTAT
Source organism: Actinomycetes bacterium (assembly GCA_021820665.1). GTDB lineage: Bacteria > Actinomycetota > Acidimicrobiia > Acidimicrobiales > RAAP-2 > JAKADK01. The sequence continues at coordinate 44,638 of JAKADK010000003.1, forward strand.
CTCTTCACCGTGGCGTCGCCGGCCTTCGGAGGGGCGCTCGGGTCGTGCCATGCCCTGGAGATCCCGTTCGTCTTCGGGCTGGTCGGCGATCCGGTAGTCCATCGGTTCACCGGCGGTGGCGAGGAGGTCTCGCTCCTGTCGGGGCGGATGCAGGAGGCCTGGACGTCGTTTGCCCGCACGGGAGCTCCCCGGGTCGGCGCCGACCCAGGCTGGGTCGTATGGGATGGGGCCACACGACCGACCATGGTGCTGGGTCCCTGGCCCCAGCGGCGGGGCGTGACGCACGTCGTGGACGGGCCGCGGCAAGAAGAGCTGGCCGTCCTCGACCGTACGCTCGAGCCGGCGACGCCCCCTCCGGTCGGCGCCTGACGTCGCCGGTCAGTTGCCGTCTGGTGCCGCCTGCCGCCACGGGCTGCCCTGTGCCGCCTGCCGCCCGGTTTCGGCAATCTGGGTCCTGCGGTCCTCCCGGGTGGTCGAGGCTCAGGTCTGCGGCTTCCCCGGGTGGTCGACGTCCACCGGCGGCAGCGCCTTCACCTCGTCCTTCGAGATCGACAGGCGGATGCCGTCGGTTACGCCTACCACGGCGGCGATGGGGATGGCGACCTCCTTGCGCCCCCAGAGGTGACCCTCCTGGAGGAGCACGTGGGTGATCCGGTGGTCGCGACGGTCGACGACCAGTCCCTCCACGCGACCGATGGTCCCGTCGGAGGCGTGGACCTGGTCCCCGCGGCGCACCTCGATCTCGCCGGTCGGGACGCGGTCGCGCACGACCGGTTGCGTGGCGTTGCCGACGCCCATTCCCAGCGTTCCGGTGCCGAGCCCGGTCACGCCCATCCCGCCCATCCCGATGTCGCCCAGCCCGCCCATCCCGAGCCCGTAGTACGGCCAGGAAAGGGCTTCGCCTTCGTGGTAGTCGGCGACGACGGATCCTCCTGGTAGGAACTGTGTCTCCTCGGCCTCCTCGAGCGAGGAGAGCTCGTCAGTCGTGCACGTGAGCTGGAGATGCCCGCCGTCTGTCGGGCTGGCACCGTCTCCGGTGTCCACCAGGTCCACGGGCACCAGTCGTCCGAGGCCTGAGCGGTGCCCCGGTTCGACGACGAGATGGGTCACCGCCCGAGCGATCGGGTCGACCACCACCCGGACCAGCGAGCCACAGCGACCGTCGCGGCACGCCACCTCCGCGCCGATGGTGAACGGGGTTGTCTTGTCCATGGTGGTCCGGCCTTTCTCCTCTGGTCCCATCCCACCACAGGGGAGCGGGTGACGGAGGCCGGATCGCCCCGGTCTCCGGGTATCCCGGTACCCGGTGGTTTATGCTCCGGGCTGCGGAGGGTCCGGACGGTCTCGGCCGAGATCCGGCTGTGCACTTCGCTCCGGGGGACGTAGCCCAACCGGCAGAGGCAGGGCGCTTAAACCGCCCACAGTGAGGGTTCGAATCCCTTCGTCCCCACTCGTGTTCCGTATTCGAACTCGGACACGTTGAAGACCCCTTCGAAGGGCGGCCGGTACTGCTCATGGGAGAGCCGGCCGCCTTTAACGTCCAGGCGTTCGAACACCGCGGCGTTGAACAGCTTGCGGGTGCGGTCGTTGGCCTTTCGGTAGGCGTCGCCGCAGCGGGTGGCAAGGGACGCGGCGAGGTCGAGGATCTCCCGCTGCTCGCCCAGGTTGGCGTCGAGGTCACCCAGGCGGTCCTTGGCAGTTTGGATGTCGGCGCCGATGCGCGCCTGCTCCGACTTGAGCGTCGTGACGTCGATGGCGCCGGCGTAGTAGGCATCGAGGAGCTTGCGCCGTTCTCCCTCGGCCTTGACGAGCTGGCCGGTGAGGAGCTCGCGCTGGGCGGCGTCGGATGCCTGGCGTTCTTTGATCTCCGCGGCCATCTCCTTGCGGAGCCGCTCGGCCCAGGACTCGGGGAGCTGGATGCGCCGGTAGAAGTCTTCGACTTGGGCCTCGAGGTCGCACGCGGCGACGTAGGGCTCCCGGCAGGTGCCAAGGGGATCGTTCTTCTGGCCGAGGCAGAAGAAGTACGTGTAGCGGCCCTTCGAGTGCTGGATGGACAGTCGCCTGCCGCACACCCCGCAGTGCAGGAGGCCCTTCAAGTAATGGGGGTGCCTGCGCTCACGCGTCCCTCTCGCGGCTCTGGCGGCGAGCAGCTCCTGGACGCGGCGGAAGGTCTCGGGTGACACGAGCGGCTCGTGGGTGCCGGGGTGCTGGACGCCGTTCCACTCGACGATGCCGACGTAGACCGGGTTGGCGAGGATCTTGGCGAGGCCCTGCCAGGTGATGGGTGCGGCGGGCTTGCCCCGTTGGCCCCGGTTGGTGAGGCCCTGGTGGGCGAGCTCCCCGGCCAGGCGTTGCAGGGTCCACTCGCCGGTGACATAGCGATCGAAGGCGGCAGCGATGAGCGGTGCCCGCTCAGGGTCGGGGACGATCCGTGCGACCTCGCGGCCGCCGACCACTTCGCGCAAGTTGACGTAGCCGAGCGGGGCGCCGTCGGGGAAACCGCCCAGCTTCACCTTCTGGTTGAGGCCCTTCTTGATCTCGTTCGCCAGGTTGGCCGAGTAGAACTCGGCCATCAGCGCGTGGATGCCCTCGACCAACCGGCCGGAGGCGGTCTCCTCGACGTTCTCGGTGACCGAGACCAGGGCCACGCCGTGACGACGGAACAGCGCCCGGATGGCCACGTGGTCCTCCATGTTCCGGGCCAGGCGGTCGATCTTGTGAACCACCACCGCGTCGACGTCACGGTCCTCGGCGATTCGGGCCAGCATCGCCTTCAGGGCCGGCCGATCGGCGCTGCGGGCCGACTCGCCCCGATCCACGTACTCGTCGGCCAGCAGCCACCCGGCGTCGCGGACGTGCCGGGCGCAGGCTTCGCGTTGGGCCGGGATGGAGAAGCCTTCTTCCCCTTCGCCCTTCTCGGCCTGTTCGCGGGTGGACACCCGCAGGTAGATCACACAGCGCACGGCATCACGCTCCTTCGGTTCCAATCCATCCATCAGGGCTCCATCGGCGCCCGATTGCAAGTCCCTGCCGTCAGCGTGGCCATCACCCGCCACGGGCCGGCTCGTCGGTTCGGGCAAGACGGGCACGATCCGCCAGCCGGGCAATCGACTCGGCCGGGCGCGGCCAGCCGGCCAGCCGCCCAGCCGCAGCCGGGTCCCCTCGGCGTCGAGGGGCGCCCACACGGCCGTCTCCGGCGCCTGGACTCCCGACCTGGTAGCAGTAGCCACCGCCAGCCCATTCTCGGCCAGTACCGCCCGGACCCCGCGCTCGCGACGCGGACCGGGGACGACGACCAGGAGCCAGAAGGCGATGCCCCAGGCCCGCTCCAGCCGGGCGTAGTCGTCGGCCTTCGCGCTGATCCGCCTGAGCGGCTCGGTGCCCCGGTCGTACTCCAGGCAGAAGATGACCGTGGCGTCCCCCTCTCGCCACACCCCCACCCCATCGGGACGGACCACCTCGCCCAGGTGGGCCTTGCAGTAGCGCTCGCCCCACCAGGTGGACAGCTCCGCGTCGGGCCGGTGGCGTGCCGCGGCTACGAGACGGACGAAGAGGTCGTTGGCGCCGACGGTGTGGGCGAGGCGCTGGCTGGTGGCGATCGAGAGCGCCTGGTCGGTGCGCCAGCGCATCTTGGGCTCCCGGTCGGGGTCACGGTTCGCCATCACGGCCACCACGTAGGCGCCGAGCACGTCGAGCACGTAGTGGTACTCGCCGTCGCGGCCGCAGCGTTGTGGTCGGAAGCGCTCCACGAGACGCAGTTCGTGAAGGCGAGTCATCCGGTGCTGAGCGGTGTTCAGGTCACGGAAGAACATCACGTGGATCTGGCTCGTCGTGAGCACTCGATGCCAGCGAAGGAGTCGAAGGATCTGTCGATCACGATCGGTCAGCGACGACGCCACCTCCACGATCAGCCGATCCGTGATCCCGCGCCGCCGGCGAGAAGAAGTCCGCACCGCAGTCATACACAATCACCCATAGAGTCGGGGTTCACCACTGGCGGGGGTGCAGCGGCCCTGACCTGCGACGACGCGCACCCAGACCCGGTCCGCTCCAGAGTGGCGGGAGAAAGGACTACTGAACGGACCCCCGAATGGACCCCCTGAACGAGCCCTCGATTTCCCATCCGCAAACCACCGGTGGCCGGACGGCGGCCGGCACCCAGCGGGTCGCACCGGGCGGCATGTACCTCAGCCGCCACCGAGAGCAGCGCCCGAGCCATTGGGCGCAAGACCCCCGGTTCTGGCATGACCGCGAGGGCTCTTTGCCGGCTGCAACCCGAGGGCATTTCCCCCGGTTGCCGCACGTCGAGGGCGTGAGCACCCAGGCAACAGCTGGTCGACACCGAGCAGCATCCCTCTGCCCGGACCTCGCCCTCCCCGCCTTGCGGATGGTGGGGGTCCGGCTCCTGGGTCCCTTGCGGATGGTGGAGGTCTCCGTCGCTCCCCCCTTGCGAATGATGGAGGTGCCCGGCACTTCCCACTTGCGGATGCTGGGGGTGATCGGGACGGGCGCTGAGTTGGCGAGCCGCTGTTGACGTCGCTGCCCGCGATGCCGTGGGACGGCCTCTCATCGGCCACCATCCGTGGTCACGGCCAGGACCTCGGCCAGGCGGCGGGCATGGTCCCCGTCCACCGGGTGCCAGACCGCCTCGACGACCAGCCCGGCCGGGCGGGGCTCGACCACGCCGACCGCCACCCGTCGGATTGCCACTTGCCGCGCGACGGGGTCGAGGTGGCGGGCGACCGGGGCGGCGGCAACCTGGTGGCACGCCGAGCACACGAGATCCGCCAGGTGTCCGGTGCGCGCCAGGACGAGCAGCACCGGACGAGAGGGCGTGGCCGGCAGCGTGGCCACGGCGCTGGCGAACCGGCCCAGGGCCGCCACCAAGCGCGCCGAGGGGACCCGTTCCACCCGGACCAGCACGAGAGCGCTGACCAGCTCGCCGCCGACGGTGACCCTCAGCTCAGCTTCGAGCGGCAGTGCCCGGACCGTGCCGGTGCGAGGATCACGCCAAGGGACCCCGGAGGGCAACCGGCGCCAGCCTTCGAGGTGAAGTCCTGCCTCGAGGCCGCGGTCGCGGACCCCGAGCCACAGCTCGCTGAGCGCGGCGATGGCTCGCAGGCCGGCGGGGTCCTCGCCCCAAGGCTCGGGCGGCCCGACGCCCATGGCGGCGGCGCCGAAGGTGGTCAGCCAGCAATGGAAGGGGGCGGTGCCGAGGGGTACCTGCGGACGGTGCCGGTTGAGGAGCCCCGCCCGGTCGAGGCGGGTGAGACGATGCTGGACGGTCCGCTCGGGCAGCCCGGTGAGACGGACAAGCTGGCCGGTGGTGAGCACCTGGTGCTCGCCCAACAGACCAAGCAGCCCCCGGTCGACGGGCCGGAGCCCCTGGGGCGGACCGGCTGCCGCAGAGAACCGAGGCAGGAGGGAAGAACCGGGTGTCGACCAGGTGCCTGGACGCGACGAACCCGCTGGTGACAGGGAGTTTGGAAACATGGGCTGTGTGCCCACGACCGAGCAAGCGTGCCGAAAGGAGGGACATGAGACCTCCATCCGTCCGTGAAGTCAAGGGGTTTCGAAGACTTTTTCTGATACCGCCGGAGGTGGGAGACTGGAGGCGTGGTCCGCATCGGCGTAGTCGGCGATTACCAACCGACGAACGAAACCCACCTCGCCACGACGGCGGCGGTCCAGCACGCGGCCGCCAACGCCAACGCGGAAGCCGAGATCACCTGGATTGGGACCGAGGAGCTCGACGCCGGCGACGGGCTGGCGGTCCTTCTCAGCTTCGACGCCCTGATCATCGCTCCGGGAAGCCCCTACCGGAGTCTGAACGGCGCGCTCGCGGCGATCGAACACGCTCGAAGTCGGGGCGTACCATTGCTCGGGACCTGCGGTGGGTTCCAGCACGTCGTGTTGGAATACGCCCGCAATGTGGTCGGGTTCCGGGACGCCCAACACGCCGAGTACGACCCGTACGCCTCGACGCTGTTCATCACGCCGCTTTCCTGCTCGCTGGCTGGCCAGACCATGACCGTCCACCTGGTGGACAACACGATCGCGTCAAGGGCCTACGGGCGCACCACAGTGACGGAGCGCTACTACTGCAACTTCGGCCTCAATCCCGCCTACCTCGACACGATCGTCCAGGCCGGTCTCACCGTGAGCGGCACCGACTCCAACGACGAGCCCCGGATACTCGAACTGCCCTCCCACCCCTTCTTTGTGGCAACGCTGTTCGTACCCCAGACGTCGAGCACCCCAGCAGCACCCCACCCCCTCCTCGCCGCCTTGGTGGAAGCAGCAAGAGCTCGAGGCGCCACCAAGCCGCGGGCGGGGTGAGCATCCTGCGGGGGTGAGGTCAGGTCGAGACGGGCAGCGGGTGAATACCATCGATGGTATAGTTCATCGGTGTGGACGGTCACCTACCTTCCCGGCTCGGAGCAAGAACGCGAGGCACTCCCGGCCCGGGAACGCCAGGCCCTCTACAACGCGACGATGAAGCTCCAAGCGATCGGACCCGCCCTCGGTTACCCGCACACCAGTGCTGTCCAAGGGGCATCTCAGCTACGTGAGCTCCGCCCACGAGCGGGGCGCAGCCCATGGCGAGCCCTGTACCGCCCGGTCGGCGATCGGTTCGTGATCGCCGCCATCGCCCCCGAGGCGCAGCACGACCCAAAGGGCTTCGCTCGGGCCTGTGAGGTAGCAACGAGACGACTGAACGAGTTGGAGGAGTGACGACCATGGTGAAGCTGTCCGAACTAACCACGGCCGAGGAGATCCACAAGAGGGACCTGGCCGACCCGGCCTACCGGGCCGAGTACGAACGCACCCGGTTCGCAAACGACATCGCCATCCGAGTCCTGCGCTACCGCACCGACCACGACCTGACCCAGACCGCCTTCGGCCGGCTGGTCGGCATGCGCCAACCACACGTAGCCCGCCTGGAGTCCGGCGAGCACGAGCCTTCCCTATCCACCCTGGTACGGCTCGCCGGTGCGCTCGGCGAGGACTTCACGGTCGACATCAAGCCCAACGGAGCCCGCTTGCGTCAGAGCGCGTAACCGCAGCCCCTTCCGATCCCTCACCTGGGATCGAGTCCTCAGGTCGCGATCTCGGGATCGCCGGGCATCTGTACGTCGTACTTTCGAGCGAGTCGTGCCATGTCGTCGTCGTGGCTATCGGCAAGGGAGAACCGTCCGTCACCGAGGCCACGCCGAATCGTGGCGACCGTGCCCGCCAGATGCTGGTCGGAAGAGTCGATGACGTGCGACTCGAAAAACCCCAGATCCTCAAAGGCGTCGTACATGGCGCTGATGGGTCCAGGGTCCACCAGATCCTCACCCCCGCTGCGCTCAAGGGGACGCCGAAGGGCAACTTCGCGTGCCGGGCGCAGGATCACATAGCGGAGCCCGTCGGCACCAGCTCCAAGGGCGCGCTGGAAGTGCCGGAGGAACCACGGTCCCACGATTCCGTCGACCACCACCTCGTACCCGCCTGCCGCGTAACAGGCCGACGCGGTCCCGACGACCTGGATCACGGTGGCGTTTTGACGGTGACTCTCCGGCAACCACGGAGCGGCATACCCCGCGACGATCCAGTGGAAGCACTGGTCTGCTATCAGATGAACCCCGAGCGGCGCCGACCTGGCCAGAGCAGCTGCGACCGTAGTCTTGCCCGCGCCTGGCGGACCGGTGACAACCGTGATGGACACGCGCTCCTTCTTCTGTTCGACGAGATGATGGGCTCGGACCAAGGCTCAGAGGCGCACGCCATCAGGATAGTTCACTCAATAACTGGCCGAGGAGGTCCCGCAGCTGGTCGAAGTTCGAATACCGACAACGCAACACCACCCGACTCTTGCTCAACGTCAGCGCTGGTCGGGGGCACTGCGCCCTGGCCAGAGTCGAGGCGAATCGAACCGGGCGCCCATGCCGAGTCCAGATCGCGATCGAGCTGGCTCTCCTGCCGAGACGAGATGTCACATCCCAGGCATAGCATCACCGCTATGGCTTGGGGTACGATCGAGCTCGAACAGGAGGTCGAGGCATGGCTCCTTACGCTCCCTGATGAGCTGTTCGGTCAAGCGGAGCGGTACATCGACCTGCTCGCCGACGAAGGCGTGCATCTCGACGAGCCCTTCACCCGACAGCTCCGCGGGAAGCTCCGGGAGTTGCGCTTCCACCTCGGTCGCCTGCAGACGAGGATCACGTACTACATCGCCACTGGCCGCAGGATCGTGCTGCTCACCGTGTTCGTGAAGACGCGCCAGCGAGAGCGTCGGGAAGTCCAACGGGCATGGAGCGCAATGCAGACCTGCATCGCCGAGGGGCATACCGTGGAGGACGACGAATGACGCGCAAGACCTGGGACGAGGTGAAAAGGGAGCGGGCCGGCTCGCCGGCTCGTCGCCGCGGCTACGAGCGCGCTGGGCGGACGATCAGGCTCGCGATGGAGATCCGCGAGCTCCGGGAGAAGCGGGGGCTGAGCCAGCGCGAGCTCGCCGAGCGTCTCGGCACGACCCAGTCCGCCGTCGCGCGCCTCGAGGCCGGCAACGTGTCCCCCAGCCTGCCGACCCTCGACAAGGTCGCCGAAGCGCTCGGGGTCGAGCTCGTCGTGAGCTTCGTGGACCTCGATGATCGGATAGCCGGCTGATCGGATCCGGGTGCCGAGCCAGTCAGCATTCATAGTACGTCGATGAGATTACGGAGCTGGCCGTGCAGTAGGCCGGAGCTCGAATACGGGAGACGCAACACCACCGGTACGAGTGATAGCACGATATCATTACTGGATGGCACAGCTCTTGGTCCGCCAACTCGATGAGGACGTGAAGGACGCGCTCCAACGTAGGGCCCGAGCCCATGGACGCTCCACCGAAGAAGAAGTCCGAGAGATCCTGCGCGACGCCGTCAGGGCGGGACCGGCCGGGCCTGTTCGGCTTGGGTCGATGATCGCGTCGCGGTTCCGCGGCGACGGAATCGGGCACGACTTCGCCGAGTTGCGTGGCCACCCGGCGCAAGGGGCGGACCTCTCGGAGCCATGATCCTGCTTGACACCAACGTGCTGTCGGCACTCATGCGATCCGAGCCCGAGGCGGTTGTGGTCGAGTGGCTCGACGCCCAATCATCGGAATCGATCTGGACGACCTCGGTCACGGTGTTCGAGATCCGAACGGGTTTAGAGCTCCTGACGCCGTCGCGTCGACGTCGGCATCTCGAAGCTGCCTTCGAGCGAGTTCTCAACGAGGACCTCGACCACAGGGTCCTCGCCTTCGACGTCGCCGCAGCCGATGCGGCGGGGGAAGTTGTCGCTCGAAGCCAGCGAGCCGGAAAGGCGGTCGAGATGCGGGATGCTCAGATAGCGGGGATAGCGCTTGCACGGAAAGCGCCTGTCGCCACCCGTAACATCCGGCATTTCAGGGACCTTGGCGTGCGCCTCGTCGACCCCTGGAGTCCCGCCGGCCTCAGGCAGTGACGCTCGAATCTCTCGGATCGACCGTCGTCGACGACAGGCGCTTCAGTGCCTCTCGCAGTTCGGTCCGGTTCGAATAGCGACAACTCAAGACCACCCGGTCTTGCTCCACGTCGGCGCTGTTCAGGGCCACTGCGCCCAGGCCAGAGTCGACGCGAATCGAACCGGCTGCCGCGCTCGGCGACGGCGGGACTATCGGCCGAGCCCGAGATCGGGGCTTCGGCCCGTTCGACAAGGGCGGACAGCTCCTGTGCGCCGACCGGGTTGGACCCGACACGGTCCCTGGGGGCGGGTCATGCCCCGCGGGGCCTCTGGAACGGCCAGGAGGGCGCGGCGAGCACGAGCGGGGGTGCGGTTGCGTGGAGCGTTGCACGGCCGGGGCTTGCTCAGTCGCCGGGCATCCTCCGGGCTGTCAGGTCTCTGACCACGGCATAGCGCTCGCGAACGAACGGCGCGAACGGCGCGTCGTAGGTGGCGGAGGCTGTCGCCTTCCACGCCGGAGGGTGATCGGCGCCGCTCCACACCCAGGCCGCCTGGCGAGCGGCCCCGTCGGCCACGGTCTCCGACGGATCTGGCACCTCCACGGGGAGCCCGAGCACCGTCGGAGCGAGCCGGCGCACCGCCTCCGAACGCGCCCCACCACCCAGGAGAAGCAGTCGGGTGACGGGTATTCCCGCCAACCGGAGGCGGTCGAGCCCGTCGGCCAGGCCGCACAGCAGTCCTTCGACCGCCGCCCGGGCCATGTTGCCGGGAGTGACGTTGTCCACGGTCATGCCGTGAAGCGCCCCCGACGCGTCCGGCCGGTTCGGGGTCCGCTCGCCAGCGAAGTAGGGGACGACGACCAGGCCCTCCGCGCCCGGTGACGCCTGCAGGGCGAGGCGTGACAGTTGGTCGAGGGCGACGCCGAGCAGCCGGGCGACGGCGTGCAGGACGCCGACACCGTTGAGCGTGCACACGAGTGGAAGGTACCGGCCGGTGGCATCGGCGAACCCGGCGATCTCGCCGGTCGGGTCGGCGGTTGGTCGGTCACTCACGGCGCTGACGACGGCCGAGGTCCCGATGGAGATCAGCACGTCGCCGGCGGCGGCATCCAGGCCGAGCGCAGCACCGGCGTTGTCGCCGGCGCCCGGTCCGAGGATCGCGCCCCCGGGGAGGGTGCCCACTGCCTGGGCGGGGGCCTTCACCGTGGGAACGACCGGCACCGCGCCGAGGGCCATGCGGAGCAGGTCCGCTCGGTAGCCGTCGGTGGCCGACCAGTAGCCGGTCCCGCTGGCGTCGCTCCGGTCCGTCGTCAGCTCGTCGATACCCGGGCTCCCGCGGAGGCGCCACGTCAGCCAGTCGTGTGGTAGGCACACGGCCGCGGTCTTCCGGGCGTGGTCTGGTTCGTGCTCGGCCAACCAGCGCAGCTTCGCGACGGTGAAGGAGGCCAGTGGCACCGATCCGACTGCCGATGCCCACGCCGCCGCGCCACCCTCGAGCTCGGCGACAAGCGCGTCGGCGGCGGCGGCGGAGCGCGTGTCGTTCCACAGCAACGCGTCTCGCACGACCTTTCCGGCGGCGTCGAGGGCCACCATCCCATGCTGTTGGGCTGCGACGGAGAGCGCCGAAACGTCCTCGAGGCCACCGGCCGCTGCGACGGCAGCACCGAGCGCCCTCCACCACTCCTCCGGGTCCACCGACGTCCCCGCAGGGTGAACGGCCCGGCCCGAACGCAAGAGGACGCCGGTCTCCGCATCACGGACCACGACCTTGCATGCCTGCGTCGACGAGTCGACGCCGGCCACGAGAGCCATCGTCGCCCGTCAGCGAGCCCCGAGCAGGTGCTCGATCGCCAGTTGATGCAAGCTGACGAACCCGTAGCCGCGTTCGCCGATCTTGTCCGGTTCGAAGTCCTCGAATGTGGAGCGGTCGGCGAGGAGCTCCTGGAGGGTCTCACCCGGTGCGAGGGTCGGCGTCCCGAGCGTTGTCACCCCGGCCTGGACCATGGCCTCCTGGACTTCAGGATCAGCCCGGTAGCGGTCGGCACGCTCCTTCAAGAGCAGGTACATGCGCATGTTGGCGGCGGCGGAGGCCCAGACTCCGTCGGCGTCCTCGGTGCGAGACGGCTTGTAGTCGAAGTGACGAGGACCGAGGTAAGCCGGGCCGCCTCCCGGTGCGCCGTGCTCGAGGAGGTCGACGAGGAAGAAAGCGTTGGCCAAGTCGCCATGGCCGAAGACCAGATCCTGGTCGAACTTGATGCTCCGCTGACCGTTGAGGTCGAGGTGGAACAGCTTCCCCGCCCACAGTGCCTGGGCCACTCCATGGACGTAGTTGAGGCCGGCCATCTGCTCGTGACCTACCTCCGGGTTGACGCCCACCATGTCGGCGTGCTCCAGGCCGGCGATGAAGGCCAGGGCGTGGCCGACCGTGGGCAGCAAGATGTCGCCGCGGGGCTCATTGGGCTTGGGCTCGATGGCAAAGCGCAGGTCATACCCTCGCTCGACCACATAGGCGGCGAGAGTGTCGATCGCCTCCCGGTAGCGGTCGAGCGCTGCCCGGATGTCCTTGGCGCCGTCGTACTCGGAGCCTTCCCGGCCGCCCCAGAACACGTACGTCTTGGCACCGAGCTCTGCCGCAAGATCGATGTTGCGGACCACCTTGCGAAGCGCGTACCTGCGAACGTCACGATCGTTGCTGGTGAAACCGCCGTCTTTGAACACGGGGTGCGTGAACAGATTGGTGGTCATCATGGGGACCACGAGCCCTGTCTCGTCGAGAGCGTTCTTGAACCGGGCGATGATGGAGTCGCGCTCGGGTGCGCTCGCTCCGAACGGCACGAGGTCGTCGTCGTGGAAGGTGACCCCGTAGGCGCCCAGGTCGGCCAGGCGGTGGACGGAGAGGACCGGATCGAGCGGATCCCGGGTGGCGTCCCCGAAGGTATCGCGTGCCGACCAGCCGACGGTCCAGAGACCGAAGGTGAATCGGTCGCTCCGTGAAGGTTGCGGTATGCCTGTGGTAGTTGCCATCGGGTTCACCTCTCGGTTTCGTTGCGATTGTTACCGGGCTCAGCTGCCCTGCGACATGCTCCACATGGACCAGAGCTGTGTGCGCATGGTTCGAGGCTGCTCGAGAACGCAGCGGATGGCGGCAGCGACGTCGTCCGCGGCGAGCATGTCGTGGAGGCCGGGCATGTCCTTGGTCCGGCCGAGGCCCATCGCGAACTCGGTCTCCACGCCGGCTGGACAGATCGTGGAGACGCGGATTCCACGCTCGCGCAGCTCACGGTCAAGCGAACCCGCCAGTCCCACCTGTGCGAACTTGGTGGCCGCGTAGACCGCCTCGTCCGCTCCGCCTCGCAAGCCGGCGACCGACGAGACGATCACGATGTCGCCGGCCCCGGCGGCCAGCATCGAGGGGAGTGCGGCGCGGATGGTCCACACCGTGCCGGCGAGATTCGTGTCCATGATGTCGCTAAGGACCTCGTCGGAGTGGTCGAGGATTCCGCCGTAGGCGCCGATCCCCGCGTTGGCGACCAACGAGTCGATGCGGCCGTACGTGTCCAGTGCGGCCGCGACGAGACGCTGGGGTCCTTCGGGACTGCGGACGTCCATCTCGACGGGCGTCGCCGCAGCGCCGAGGTCGGCGACGAGGGCGTCGAGGCGGTCCCGGTGGCGGGCCCCGAGCACGACCTGGGCTCCCGCTTCGACCAGGGTCCGGGCGGTAGCCGCTCCGATGCCGGAGCTCGCTCCGGTAACCGCGACGACGGTATCTTTCAAGCTGCGCACCGATCGATCTCCTTCATGCTCGTTTCGTTCGAGGGTACACCGGGAAGTTTTCGATCGTCCGGCGGTGGGATACGCTCGCAACGGATGGATGGCGAAGTGGTGGTCAGGGGTGTTTTCTCCGGTGGTGGTGCGCTGGCGCGGCCGACCATGACCCGATGAACCCGGGCGGGGATGTGGGGCCGTCGGCCGGTACTGGGCTGGCGGGGACGTGGCGGGTACCGGGGCGGGTGAACCTGATCGGTGAGCACACCGACTACAACAACGGTTTCGCCTTGCCGTTCGCGATCGACAGGCACAGCGACGTGCGCGTGGTGCTCCGCTCGGACCGGCAGGTGCGCTGCTGGTCCGCCCAGGAGAGCAGGCAGGTCGTGGCCGCCCTCGACGACCTCCGCCCGGGAGGGGTCGTTGGCTGGGCCCGGTACCCGCTCGGCGTGCTCTGGGCGCTCGAAACCGCCGGCGTTCGGCTTCCCGGGTTCGACCTGTGGGTCGACTCGACGGTCCCTGTCGGTGCCGGGCTGTCCTCGAGCGCGGCACTGCTGGCCGCGGTGGCTGCCGGTGTCGACGAGGCTTGCGGCCTGGCGCTGGGTCGGGACACGCTGGTGGAGGTGTGTCACCAGGCCGAGACCGTCTTCGTCGGTGTCCCCGTCGGCCGGCTCGACCAGGTCGTCGTCTTCCACGCCCGGGCCGGTCATGGCCTGCTGATCGACTTCGAGTCACTCTCGACGGAACAGGTGCCGCTCGGGATCGGGCCGCTGGTCGTCGTCGACACCGCAGTCCGCCATCACAACGACGACGGCGCCTACGCCATCCGCCGTGCCGAGTGCGAGGCGGCCGCCGCCGCGTTGGGCGTGCCGACGCTTCGCCACGCCACCGCCGTGGCGGTCAACGACCGTCTCGACGGGGTCTTGCTGCGGCGTGCCCGCCACGTGACCACCGAGAACCAACGAGTTCTCGAGACCGCCCGCCGCCTTGGCGCAGGAGAGGACATCGCCGACCTTCTCTATGCCTCGCACCGGTCGTTGCGCGACGATTTCGAGGTGTCCTGCCCCCAACTCGACGCCGTCGTCGGCGTCGCCTGCGCCCTCGGTGCACGAGGCGCCCGGATGGTCGGCGGCGGCTTCGGGGGCTGCGCCCTTGTGGTCGGCCTCGAGGCAGACGCCCTCCGTGCCGCGGTCACCCGCGCCTTCGCCGCCCACGACTGGTCCCCGCCCACCGTCTTTGCGACCCGTGCCTCCGCCGGCGCCAGCCGCGTCGCCTGAGCCGTCTCCCGTGACCACCTCCCCATCCCTCGGGCACGCTCGAACCACCTCCCGGGGTGCCGAAAGATACGTGGTGGGTGTGGACTATGGGACGTTGTCGGGTCGGGCGTTGCTTGTGCGTGTCGGGGATGGTGCCGAGCTCGGCTCGGCGGTGCACGAGTACCGGCACGGGGTGATGGACCGGGTGTTCGCTCCGACCGGTGGGTTGCTCCCGCCGGACTGGGCACTCCAGGACCCGGAGGACTACGTGGACGTGTTGCGTGTGGCCGTTCCCGCCGCGCTGGCCGAGGCAGGCGTGGATCCGGAGCTGGTGGTGGGCATTGCCACCGACTTCACGGCCTGTACGGTCATGCCGGTGTTCGGCGACGGCCGGCCGCTGTGCTCGGATCCGGTGCTCAGGTCCGAGCCGCACGCCTACGTGAAGTTGTGGAAGCACCATGCCGCCCAGCGGCAGGCGGATCGGATCAATGCCGTGGCTGCGGAGCGCAAGGAGCGGTGGTTGGCCCGCTACGGCGGTCGCATCTCTGCGGAGTGGGAGTTCGCGAAGGGCCTGCAGCTGCTCGAGGAGGCCCCCGAGGTGTACGCCCGTACGGGGCGTTGGATCGAGGCGGCTGATTGGATCGTCTGGCAGCTCTGCGGGGCAGAGACGAGAAACGCCTGTACCGCGGGGTACAAGGGGATCTTCCAGGACGGCTCGTACCCGTCCCGGGAGTTCCTTGCCGCGCTGCACCCCGCCTTCGTGGATTTCGTCCAGGACAAGCTGGAGCATCCGCTGTCGCCGTTGGGCAGCCGGGCCGGGTCGCTGACCGAGCAGGCGGCCGGCTGGACGGGGCTGCCGCCGGGGATCGCTGTCGCGGTCGGGAACGTGGATGCCCATGTGACCGTGCCGGCGGCGAAGGCGGTCGCGCCGGGGCGAATGCTGGCGGTGATGGGTACGTCGACGTGTCATGTGGTCAACGCTGAGCACGTCGCAGAGGTGAGCGGCATGTGCGGTGCGGTGTACGGCGGGATCGTCGACGGCCTGTGGGGCTTCGAGGCCGGTCAGAGCGGGGTGGGGGATATCTTCGGGTGGTGGGCCGACGAGATCGTCGCGCCAGGAATTGCCGGCGCGGCCGCCGGACGTAGCCGCCATGAGCACTTGAGCGAGTTGGCCGCGGCGCAGTCGCCTGGTGAGCACGGCCTGGTGGCATTGGACTGGAACAACGGCAATCGTTCGGTGCTCGTGGACCACGAGCTGTCCGGGGTGATGGTCGGTGCCACGTTGGCGACCCGGCCCGAGGACGTCTACCGGGCTCTGGTCGAGGCGACCGCGTTCGGGACCCGCATGATCGTGGAAGCGTTCGAGGGTGGTGGTGTGCGGGTGGAGGACTTCACCGCGGCAGGTGGTCTGATCCGCAACCCGCTCGTGATGCAGATCTACGCGGATGTCCTCGGCCGTCCGATCGGACTGATCGGCACCGAGGAGGGTCCTGCGCTGGGCTCCGCGATACACGCGGCGGTGGCAGCGGGAGAGTATCCCGACGTCGCCGCGGCGTCCGAGGTGATGGGCAAGCACCGGCCGGGGGTGTTCCGACCCCGCACCGAGGCGGTCGCCGTCTACGATGCGCTCTACGCCGAGTACGTGCGCTTGCACGATTACTTCGGGCGCGGTGGCAACGACGTGCTCCATCGTTTGCGGGCGCTGCGGAACTCAGTCGTGACCGCTCACCCGCGAGCGCCTCGGGTCTGAGCGTCCAGGAGGGTGAGATGGAAGACGAAACGCCGAGCCTGGAGTGTTGGTTCCTCACCGGGAGCCAGTCCCTCTACGGCGACGAGACCCTGCGGCAGGTCGAGACCCAGTCGCGGGAGATCGTAGCGATGCTGAACGCGGCGGAGGCGATTGGCGTGGACGTGGTGTGGACGCCGGTGCTCACCACGTCCGATGCCATCCGCCGGGTCTGTCTCGAGGCGAGCGCGTCGGATCGCTGTATCGGGGTGATCGCCTGGATGCACACCTTCTCGCCGGCCAAGGCGTGGATCGGCGGGCTCGAGGTGTTGCAGAAACCGCTCCTCCACTTCCATACCCAGGTGAACCGGGCGCTCCCGTGGGCTGAGATCGACATGGACTTCATGAACCTCAATCAGGCTGCCCACGGCGACCGGGAGTTCGGCTACCTCGAGACGAGGATGGGACTGAAAAGGAAGACCGTGGTCGGCCACGGCACCGACCCCGCCGTCGGGGCCCGGATCGGTGCGTGGGCGCGCGCCGCTACCGGGCTGCACATCTCCCGGCGGATGCGCCTGGCCCGCTTCGGTGACAACATGCGCGACGTCGCGGTGACCGAGGGAGACAAGGTCGAGGCCCAGATCAAGCTCGGGGCCTCGGTCAACGCCTACGGCGTGAACGACTTGGTCGCCGCGGTCGACGCGGTACCGGAACCGGAGGTCGACGCCCTGGTCGAGGAGTATGCCCAGCGCTACGACGTGGCCGCGGAACTGGCCGCCGGGGGCGCCCGTCATGCCTCGTTGCGCGACGCGGCGCGCATCGAGGCGGGCCTGCGGAGCTTTCTCGATCGGGGAGGTTTCACCGCGTTCACCACCAACTTCGAGGATCTCGGTGGTTTGCGCCAGTTGCCGGGGATCGCCGTCCAACGCCTGATGGCCGACGGCTATGGTTTCGGCGCCGAGGGGGACTGGAAGACTGCCGTACTGCTGCGCATGCTCAAGGTGATGGGGTCAGGTCTTGCAGGCGGCACGTCGTTCATGGAGGACTACACCTACCATCTTGGTCCCGGCGACCCGAAGATCCTCGGGGCCCACATGCTGGAGGTCTGCCCCACCATCGCGGCGGCAACGCCGACTTGCGAGGTGCATCCACTGGCGATCGGCGGGCGCGAAGACCCGGTGCGACTCGTCTTCGATGCCGCACCGGGCCCGGGCTTCGTCGTCGGCCTCCTCGATCTCGGCGAGCGGATGCGTCTCGTCGCCAACGACATCGAGGTCGTGCCGCCCGACGAGCCACTGGTGCGTCTTCCCGTAGCGCGCGCCGTCTGGAAGCCCACCCCGAGCCTGGCCACCGCCGCAGAGTGCTGGCTCGCTGCCGGCGGTCCACACCACACCGTGCTCAGCACCGCGGTGAGCGTCGAAGCGTTGGAGGACCTGTCGGTCATGACCGGCATCGAGCTGGTCCGGATCGACGCGCAGACCGCGCCGGCGACCTTCGGCCGTGAGCTGCGCTGGAACCAGGCCTACTACCGCATGGCGCAAGGTGTGTCGTGGTGAGCGCCGCCAACGGCATGCCACCGGGGGAGCCGGCCGGATGCTGACGTCCCTCCGCGAGGAGGTCCTGCACGCCAACCTGCTCCTCCCGAGATCGGGCCTGGTGCGGCTCACGTGGGGAAACGTGAGCGGGATCGACCGTGATCGGGGCCTCATGGTCATCAAACCCAGCGGGGTCCCCTACAGCGAGCTGACCGCCGAGAGCATGGTCGTGGTGGACATGACCGGGACCGTCGTCGAAGGGCGGCTCCATCCGTCGAGCGACACGAGCACCCATCTGGTCCTGTACGCCCAGTATCCCGAGCTAGGGGGAGTCGTCCACACCCATTCCACCTTTGCCGTCGCCTTCGCCCAGGCGGGTCGGGAGATTCCGGTCCTCGGCACCACCCACGCCGACCTGTCGCCGCTCGCCGTTCCCGTGGCTCGGGAACTGACGGAAGCGGAGGTGGCAGGCGACTACGAAGCGTCCACGGGGCGTATCCTCGTCGAGGCGGTAGGTGAGCGCGGACCTGTCAGAGTGCCCGCCGTGCTCGCACCGGGCCACGGTCCCTTCACCTGGGGCCGCGATCCGCTCGACGCCGTGGAGACGTCGATCACGCTGGAGGAGGTGGCCCATATGGCGTTGCTGACGACGTTGCTGGCCGCTGACGCCCCTCCACTGGCTGCCCATGTCCGCGACAAGCACTACACCCGCAAGCACGGGCCTGCTGCCACCTACGGACAGGGGCGCTGATTCCTGGAGGTCACGCCGAGGAGATCTCCCGGCGGGAAGGGCTGCCCCGGCATGTCCTCCACGGTGGGGTTGACGGGGAGTGCCCTGGGGTAGAGATTCGTCGGGTGAGCATGAGGGCTGATCGGTGGTGAGTGGCGTGTCACGGCGGAGCGGTGCATGGTTCGCGGCGGAGGGGCGTGCGGGGTTCATCCACCGGGCCTGGATGCGGGGGGAGGGGTTCGGGGACGAGCTGTTCGATGGCCGGCCGGTGATCGGCATCGCCAGCAGTGAGTCGGAGCTGGCACCCTGTAACGCTCATCTGGGTCGGGTTGCTGACGCAGTGAAGCGGGGGGTGTGGATGGCGGGCGGTTTCCCTCTGGTCTTCCCGACGATGTCGTTGGGCGAGACGTTGATCCGGCCGACGGCGATGCTGTTCCGGAACTTGATGGCGATGGAGGTGGAGGAGTCGATCCGGGCCAACCCGCTCGATGGCGTGGTGCTGCTCTCGGGTTGCGACAAGACAACCCCTGCCCAGTTGATGGGGGCGGCGAGCGTGGACATCCCGGCCGTGATGGTGACCGGCGGTCCGATGCTCAACGGCAAATTCCGGGGGCGGGACATCGGGTCGGGCACGGCGGTGTGGCAGCTCTCCGAGGAGGCCCGTGCCGGGAGGATCACCGGTGCAGAGCTGGCCGAGGCGGAGGGATGTATGTCTCGCAGCGCCGGGCATTGCATGACGATGGGCACGGCGTCGACGATGGCGTGTGTGGCTGAGGCGCTGGGGATGTCGTTGCCGGGTTCGGCGGCGATCCCGGCAGTCGACGCTCGCCGGTATCAGATCGCGCAACGGGCTGGGCAGCGAATCGTCGGCATGGTGGAGGAGGGGTTGGCGCCCTCCGCGGTGTTGACCCGAGCGGCGTTCGAGAACGCCATCAGGGTGAACGCGGCGATCGGGGGGTCGACCAATGCCGCGGTGCACCTGTTGGCGTTGGCGGGCCGGGTCGGCGTGGAGCTGAGCCTGGAGGATTTCGACGGGCTGACCCGGGAGATACCGCTGCTGGTGGATCTGATGCCGTCGGGGGTGCACCTGATGGAGGACTTCTTCTACGCAGGAGGCCTGCCGGCGGTGATGGCGGAGCTGGGTGACCTGCTCGACACGAGCGCGTTGACGGTCACAGGGGCGACGGTGTCGGAGAACGTGGCCGGGGCGACGTGCTGGGATCGGGAAGTGATCCGCGGCCTCGACGCCCCGTTCCGTCCTGCCGGGTCGGGGACGGTCGTGCTACGGGGGAACCTGTGTCCCGATGGGGCGGTGATCAAGGTGTCGGCTGCTTCGGAGGCCCTGTTGCGCCATCGGGGCCCGGCGCTGGTCTTTGACCGGATCGAGGAGTACCTCGCGGTCTACGACGACGAGGACCTGCCTGTCGACCAGTCGACGGTGCTGGTGGTGCGGGGTGCGGGCCCGAAGGGATATCCCGGTTTCCCGGAGATCGGCAACATGCCTCTCCCGCGCAAGCTGCTCGAGGCTGGGCTCACCGACATGGTCCGCGTCTCCGACGCCCGGATGAGCGGCACGGGTTACGGTACGTGCGTCTTGCACGTGGCGCCGGAGTCTGCGGTGGGCGGCCCACTCGCGCTGATCCGCACCGGTGACATGGTCACCTTGGATGTGGGCGCCCGCCGCTTGGACGTGGACGTCGACGTGGAGGAGATGGCCCGGCGCCGGGCCGGATGGGTACCCCCGCCGGCACACGCAACGCGGGGGTACGTCCGGCTCTACACCGAGCACGTGCTGCAGGCCGATCGGGGGGCGGACCTCGACTTCCTGGTCGGCTCGTCAGGTCCGACCGTGGGAAGACACTCACATTGATCCCTGGGGAACCATGCACATTGATCCCCGGGGAACGCAGTGGTCCCCGAGGAAAGGAAAGAGAGGTACGAGGTGAGCGACACAGGTGTGGGGCCAGAGGGCGGTGAGCCGGTCGGGCTGTTCCGGGGGGTGGGAGTAGCGCTCGTCACGTTGTTCGATGCTGACGGCGGTCTCGACGCCGGGGCGACGGCTGAGCACGCCGCCCGCCTCGTCGACTTGGGAATCCGAGCGGTGTTGGTGGCTGGCACGACCGGTGAGCCGGCGTCTTTGGAGGCCGACGAGCGTCGGGCACTGCTCGCCGCGGTCCGCCGGGCGGTACCGGCAGGAGGCGGGGTTCCGGTCATCGCCGGCACGGGAGCGGCGTCGACCCGCCAGGCGGTAGCTCACACGGTCGCGGCCTGCGACGGGGGAGCCGACGCCGTCTTGGCCCTTTCGCCACCGCAGGTCGCCGACCCACGTCCCTATTACGACGCGGTGGCGAAGGCGGCGGGAGCGGTTCCGGTCCTCGCCTACCATTTTCCCGAATCCTGCCCGCCCGGGATCTCCATAGAGCACCTACGGGATCTGCCGGTCGCGGGGTGTAAGGACTCCAGCGGCGACGTGACCAGGTTTCATGAGGAGCTCGCCCGTTTCGACGGGGCGCTGTACGTGGGATCGCCGGTGCTCACGTACCTCGCCGGGGTGATGGGTGCGACCGGGGCGCTCCTGGCGATCGCCAACGTGGACCCGGAGCGTTGCGTCGCCGCGTTCGGCGGTGACGTCGACGCCCAAAAGGCGTTGATCGCTCCGCATCTGACCGCGACCGCGGCGTTTCCCTCCGCGCTCAAGGGTCTGGTCGCGGCTCGCTTCGGGACCTCGACGACGGTGCGTATGGGCCGCGATGGGTGCTGAGCCGGTGCCCGGCCCACTAGGAGCGGCTGCCGCAGGTGCCGGGTCAACGCTGGTCGGCCTGCGGCTCGGGCCCGATGATGACGTTGCCGTGGTCACCGCCGATGTCGCTCCCGGGGACGTGGTGGCGGTCGGACCGGTGACCGCCACTGCCGCCGACGCGATCGGCCGTGGTCACAAGATCGCCCTTCGGGCACTGCGCCCGGGTGACCCCGTCCACAAATACGGCCAGGTCATCGGGTTCGCCACCGCTCCGATAGCGCCAGGAATGCACGTGCATACCCAGAACCTCGAGTTCCGGGTCTTCGCCCGTGACCAGCATGTTGGTGTCGACGTCCGTCCAACCGTGCAGGTGGACGCGGCACAGCGCCGCACGTTCGACGGGATCATCCGCGCTGATGGGAGGGTCGCCACTCGCAATTACCTCGGGGTGCTCAGCTCGGTCAACTGCTCGGCGACGGTGGCGAAGGCGATTGCCGGGCATTTCACCCGGCCCGGTGTCCTCGACGACTACCCGGGTGTCGATGGGGTGGTCGCGCTCACCCATGCCAGTGGCTGTGGGATGGACGCCGCTGGTGACGGCCGTGCCGTGTTGGCCCGCACGCTCGGGGGGTATGCCAACCACCCGAACCTCGCCGGGGTGCTGCTGGTGGGCCTGGGCTGTGAAGTGAACCAGGTCGACGCCCTCGCCGGGTCGTGGTCGCTCCCACCCGAGGCCCTGCATGTCATGACCATCCAAGGCCAGGGTGGGACGCGAGCGACAGTCGCCGAAGGGATCGACCGGCTGGGCGCAATGCTTCCTGGCGCCGACCAGGTTGCCCGCCGTCCCGTGCCCGTCTCCAACCTGGTGTTGGGGTTGCAGTGCGGTGGGTCGGACGCCTTCTCCGGGATCACCGCCAACCCGGCGTTGGGTGTCGCCGCCGACCTGCTGGTCGCCGAGGGTGGCACTGTGATCTTGGGTGAGACTCCAGAGATCTACGGCGCAGAGCATCTCCTCGCCCGCCGTGCGGTGAATGCCGATGTCGCCGAACGCCTTGTCGAGCGGATCAGGTGGTGGGGGTCGTACACGGCCGCCAATCACGGTTCGATGGACAACAACCCCTCACCCGGGAACAAGGCCGGTGGCCTCACCACCATCCTGGAGAAGTCGCTCGGCGCGGTGGCGAAGGCCGGCTCGACCGCCCTGGTCGGCGTGTGTGGCTACGCCGAGGCCGTGGTCGGCCCGGGTCTGGTGTTCATGGATACGCCGGGCTACGACCCGGTGTCGGTGACGGGGATGGTCGCCGGTGGGGCGAACGTGGTGTGCTTCACAACCGGGCGCGGGTCGGTGTTCGGCTGCAAACCCGTTCCGAGCCTCAAGCTCGCTACCACTACCGCCCTCTATGAGCGGATGGGCGACGATATGGACATCGACTGTGGCGTGATCGCCACCGGCGAGGCCAGTATCGAAGACACGGGCCAGCGGATCTTTGACGCGCTGATTGCCACTGCCTCGGGGACGAGGACCCGAAGCGAGGTGCTCGGCTTCGGCGACGAGGAGTTCGTCCCCTGGCAGCTCGGCGCGGTGATGTGACCGACGTAGCCGACTGAGCCGGAAGGTCAGAGCCGGAAGGTCGCCTTGGCCAACCGATAGGCGAGGTCGACGGCAGTGTCGAGGACTTCGTCTTCATCGAGGCGGCCTTCGGCGGCGAGGCGGGCGAGGTAACCGCTGTCGATGCGCCGGGCGACGTCGTGACGGGCGGGGATCGAGCAGTAGGCGCGGGTGTCGTCGACGAAGCCGGCCGTGTTGGCGAAGCCGGCAGTGTCCGTGGTCGCTTCCCGGAAACGGCGGAGGGCATCGGGCGCGTCGAGGAACCACCACGGCGCGCCGAGGCGGACGGCCGGATAGTACCCGGCCAGGGGGGCGAGCTCCCGGGAGAAGGTGGTCTCGTCGGTCGTGAAGACGACGAGGGTGAAGTTGGGATGCGATCCGTAGCGGTTGAGCAAGGGTTGTAGGGCGTTGGTGTAGTCAGTCGGCGCCGGGATGTCGGCACCGACGTCGGGGCCGAACGCCGTGGCCGTGCCGGCATCGTGATTGCGGTGGACCCCCGGGTGGAGCTGCATGACCAGGCCGTCGTCACAGGACATGCGGGCGAACTCGTCGAGCATGTGGGCGCCGAAGGCTGCGCTGTCCCCGACGTCCAGCTTGCCTGCGAGGGCGCGCCCGTAGATCGTCGCTGCTTCAGCGGTCTCGAGGCGAGTCGTGTCGGCGCGGCGGGGCCCGTGGTCGGTAGCGGTCGCCCCGGCGTCGGCGAACGCGGCGCGCCGCGACCGGAGCGCCTCGAGGTACCCGGAGAAGTGAGTCGTGTCGGTGCCGGTCATGGCACCGAGGGCGGCTACGGAACCCGCCCAGTCGGCTGAGGCCACGTCCACGAGGCTGTCGGGCCGAAACGTCGGGATGACGCGGCCGTCCCATGCGGGGTCGTCCCGCAGGGCGAGATGGTCGGAGAGGTTCGAGAGGGGAGAGTCGGTGGTGGCGAGCACTTCGAGGTTGAACCGCCGGTAGAGGGCACGGGGGCGGAGCTCGGGGGACGCGAGCGTCTGCTCGATACGGTCGTAGATCTCGTCGGCTGTGTCGGGGGAAGGTCGGGTTCTCACGCCGAAGAGCTCATGGAGCTCCCACTCGAGCCAGAATCGGCTCGGGGTGGCACGGAACGCGTTCCAGTGTCGGCAGAGCAACCGCCAGATGGCCCGCGGGTCGGATTCGACCTCCCTGCCGTCACGCCGTGGGACACCCAGGTCTTCGAGCGGCACCCCTTGGGAGTGGATCAACCTGGTGACGTAGTGATCGGGGGTGATCAACAAGGCGGCAGGATCGTCCAGACGCCGATCGTCGGCCAACAGGCTGGCGGGTACGTGCCCGTGCGGCGAGACGATCGGGAGATCTGTGATCTCCCGATAGATGGCTCGGGCGCGTTCACGAAGTGACGGCTCGCTCGGCAACAACCGGTCCGGGTCGAGGGTCAAAGGTCGCGGCGCCATGGCACTTGCGACACTACACTCGCGCCTCATCACGTCCGGGATTGCTGGTCGCCGTCGTCGACTACCGAGCCCGCTGTGGCGGCTGCGGCCGCCGGGCGGTCGTGGATGGGGGTATTCGTGAGCGTCCGTCGCCTTGGGTTCGACTGTCTCAACAGCCTTCCCCCCGGGGTGGGCCGATCCATCGACGCGCGCGGCCTTGGTGTCGGGATCGTCCACCTCGGCCTCGGAGCCTTCCACCGCGCGCATCAGGCCGTCTACACCGATGCCGCGATTGCCGCCGCCGGGGGCCAGTGGGGCATCTGTGGGGTGACCCAACGCAGCGATGCCGTCGCGAGGCAGCTCCGGCCCCAGGACGGTCTCTACAGCGTCGTCTCCCGTGAAGGCGAGCAGGCCTCGGTGCAGGTGGTCGGGAGCATGCGGGAGGTGCTGTGTGCCCAACAGGCGCCCGCAGAGGTGGCGGACCGTATCGCTCGGGCCGCCACCAAGGTCGTCACGCTCACCGTCACCGAGAAGGGCTACCGGCTGAACCCTGTCGATGGCCGCCTACGCGTCGACGATCCCGACGTCGTCGCCGACGCCGCCGGCAGGCCGCCGATCACCGTGGTCGGCCGCCTTGTCGCCGGTCTGGCGGAGCGTCGGCGCCAGGACGGTGGGCCGCTGACGGTGGTCTGCTGCGACAACCTGACCCGCAACGGCGCCCGGGTGGCGTCGGTGGTCGCAGACTTCTGCGAGCTGCTGCCACCAGGACAACGCGATCTAGCCGCGTGGATCGACGACCAGGTGCGCTTCCCTTCCACCATGGTCGACCGGATCGTGCCGGCCACGACCCCCGCCGACCTGGCAGAGGCGCGCCGGCTCCTCGGCGTCGAGGACCGTGGCACCGTGGTAGCGGAAGCGTTCAGCCAGTGGGTGATCGAGGACGACTTCCGCGCAGGTAGGCCCGCATGGGAGCTTGCCGGTGCGACCATGACCGGGGATGCCGGACCCTGGGAGACGGTCAAGCTTCGGGTCCTGAACGCCACTCACAGCGGTCTCGCCTACCTGGGCGCGCTCGGCGGCTACCAGTTCATCGCTGACGCCGCCAGGGACGAACGGCTTGAGGAGATGTCCCGCCGATTCATCACCGAGGACGTCGCACCTGCCCTCACTCCGCCCGAGGGATGCGATCTCGACGCCTACACCGGCAGCGTGCTCCTCCGGTTCTCCAACCGAGCCCTCGGGCATCGCTGTGACCAAGTCGCCATGGACGGCTCCCAAAAGCTCGGGGCAAGGCTACTGCCCACCATCACCGCCAGCCTGTCCCGGGGGGAACGGCCGCTCTGGGCCACCCTCATCCTCGCCGCATGGATGCAGTGCATGGCGGAGCGCCGCGACGACACCGGTGCCCCCCTGCGCATTGACGACCCCCTCGCAGAAACGATCGCGACCCGCGTTGCCGGCGCTGCCGGAGCGCGCACCGTCGCCGAACGCCTGCTCACACTCCCCGAGCTCTTCCCCCCAGAGCTTGGTGCCAACCGAGCCGTGTGGGACCTGGTGACGGCCCACCTCAGCAGCCTCCGCGCCTACGGAGCGCTCCCCACGATCGAAGGACTGCTCCGATCCTGAACCGGGCGCGAGCCACCTCGACCGGGCTGTCGAGCCGCTTCGGCCAGGCTGTGCGTGCCGTGTTGGGGGTGCTTGCGCCGCCTCACTACGGGCACTACGGTCAGCGCAGCTGAAGAAATCTCTGGGGGGGGAGCGCCGGACACGGTCGAGCCCGACTGGAGCCGAGCGCAGGAGGAGGCAACGAAGATGGGCGACGAGGTCAACGAGGTCAGTCCACTCAAGAGGGAGGTTTCGCGGCGTCGATTCCTCCACTACGCCGGAGCGGCGGCGTCGGTTCCCGTGGTCGGGGCGCTCCTCGATGCATGTGGTGCGACGTCTACGACCGGCGCGGCTGCCGCATCCTTCGCGCAGGGAAAAGACCCGTGGCCAAAGCACCCGACCTACAAGATGGCCTTCATCAACCACGTGACCACCAACCCCTTCTTCGTGCCCACCCGGTACGGGATCGCCGACGCCTGCACCCTGCTCGGCTGCACCTACTCTTGGACCGGCTCGACCGACTCCATCCCGAGCCAGATGGTGACCGCCATGGACTCGGCCATCGCGGCCAACGTCGACGGTATTGCCATTCCGATCATCAGCAATACCGCATTTATCTCGCCGATCAATAGAGCGCTGGCGGCGGGTATCCCTGTGGTCGCCTACAACGCGTCGCCAACCTCCGACATATCTGCCAACCACTATATGTCGTACGTCGGGCAGAACAACTACAATGCTGGCGTCGCCCTCGCACAGCGGCTCCTCGCTGACGGAGCAATCAAGAGTGGTGATCTGGTGGGCGGCATGATCGCCACTCCCGGTACCGCCAATATCCAGCCCCGCATGGATGGCGCCGTGTCTGTGTTGAAGCCCGCAGGCGTCACCGTGGACCAAGTGGACACCGGTGCCTTGGTTACCCAGGAGGTCACCGCTGTCGATGCGTGGTACGAGGGGCACACCAACGCCAAGTTCATGTTCGCCGTCGACGACGGCAGCTCGGATGCGGTGGCGGAATGCATCAAGAAGTACAACCTGAAGGGCAAAGTCGGTGGCGCCGGATGGGATGTGGGTCTTCCCGTCCTCCAGGGGCTGAAGAACGGCGATCTCGACTACTCCGTCGACCAGCAGGCATACCTCCAGGGCTTCATCCCGACCGTACAACTCTTCCTGTACAACATCTCCGGCGGCCTGATGCGGCCCGTTGACACCGATACAGGCCTCACGATCGTCACCAGGGCGACCGTTGGCCCGTACCTCGCGACCCCGACCCGCTTCGAGGGGTCCACGAGCACGGAGAAGATCCTGACCCGGCCGTCGTCGATCACTGTCTGAGATGGCCAGTTCGACGCGTTCGGGCGTCGCTGCCCCAGTAGTCGGGCCAACCGACCCTCCCGCATCGGGCTCTCGGGGAGATAGGCGATCCCTCCTGGGATCCCTTGTGGCACGCCGAGAGACGGCGATCCTCGTGGTCGCGGTGGTGATGTTCGTCTACTTCTGGGTCAGCACGCCCAACTTCGTCGGCTACAACAATCTCGTGACGCTCTCGCAGTTCGTCGCGCCGATCGCCGTCATCGGTTTCGGCGAGGTGATGTTACTGACGCTGGGCGAGATCGATCTGTCGTCGGGCACGATCTTCGTGGCGATGCCGTTCCTGGCCGAGAGATTGGCCGCTCACGGATTGCCTCTGCTCCTGGCGATCGTGCTCACCGTGATTGCCGGCGGCGCCGTCGGTGCCATCAACGGGTTGATCACCATCTTGCTGGGGCTTCCGTCCTTCATCACCACGCTTGGCACGCTCTTTGCCATCGACGGAGTGCTGCTCCTGGCTACCAACGCTACCGAGGCAGGGATGCCACACGGTGCCACTGTGGGAACGGTCTTTGGCATCTATTCGTGGTCGGAAATTCTGTGGGCCCTCGGCCTGTGCGTGGTCATGTACATCATCCTCCACCGGAGCCGGATCGGTTTGCACGTGGTCGCGACCGGCGGCAACCGAAACGGCGCGGCGGAGGCGGGCGTTCCAGTGCGTAGGGTCGTCCTGTGGGCGTTCGTTATGTCGGGGCTTCTGGCCTCTCTGATCGGAGTGATCGACGCCATTCGGGTCGGCACGATCGATCCCGGTAACACGGGGACGACGGAGATGTTCTATGCCGTGGCCGCAGCCATCATCGGGGGGACGGCGATGACTGGCGGACGGGGAACCCAGATTGGCGCTGCCATCGGGGCAATCGTGCTCGGGATTCTCTATGTGGGCTTCACGCTGAGGGGGATCAATGCGAATGCTTTCATCCTGATCCTTGGTATCGCGATACTCGTGGCCATGGCGGTCAACGTGCAGTTGGGTCGCGTCAGCCAGCGCCGCGGTGGCAGAAAGAAGGCCACATGACTGATACTGCGGGCCCGCCGGTCGCCGGGGAGGTGGGTCTCCCGATCCTGCGCCTGGACAACATCACCAAGCGATTTGGAGCGGTGAGCGTGCTGCGGGGTGTGAACCTCAGTCTCGGCCGTGGTGAAGTTCTGGGACTGGTTGGTGACAATGGCGCGGGGAAGACCACCCTCGTCAAGATCATCACGGGTTTCATCCGTGCCGATGGTGGGCGCATCTTTCTCGACGGGAAGGAGAGGCGCTTTACTTCTGTCGACGAGGCCCGATCGCACGGTATAGAGACTGTCTACCAGGACCTAGCCCTCATCCCGCAGCTGTCGGTGTACCACAACCTGTTTTTGAACCGGGAACTGACAACCGGCGGGTTCCTTGGTCTGCTCAGCAATCGACGGATGCGTTCCCTTGCCCGGCAGTATCTTGACGATATCAATGTCAATATCCCCGATATCGACGCCGAGGCAGAGATGCTGTCGGGAGGCCAGCGGCAGGCGATCGCCGTTGCTCGGGCTTCTCGGATGCCGGGAGTCAAAGTCCTGTTGCTTGACGAACCGCTGGCAGCCATGGGGGCAAGAGAAGCATCCTTGATCATCGATCTCATCAGGGACATGTCGAAGTCGCGTGGTATATCGATGATCGTGGTGGACCACAACTACACGCACCTGTTCGAGTTCTGCGACCGGATCTCGGTGATACAGCAGGGTGCGATCACCTGGGACCGGAAGACAGCGGAAACATCGATTGATGAACTCACCGAGTTTATGGTCTGGGAGTACCGCCGGCAGGTGATGTCCGGACGGGTGGAGAAGGTGGAGTAGGGCGGCTGTGCCCGTGTTCAGGCGGCGCCGCGTGTTGTCGCGCCGCTCGTCGCCGCGTGACGTTGTAGCGATTGCGGCGTGATATCGCCCGGAAACCAGAGGGCGCGCCTCGCCGGCACCACCGGCAGAACCGGTGAAAGTGACGCGACCGGTGTCGTCCTCGCCGCGGAAGGACCGGTGTTCTGTGCCGGCGACGACTTCGCCGGCATGGCCGGCCGCGATCTCCAGCACGTCCGCCGTCGCTTCTTGGTGTGCACCCGGATGATCCTACGTTCCGCAGGTCGCGTGCCCCCATTTGCGTGATTTCGGCTGCCAGTCCTCGTCGCGTGCGGCGACGCTGAGGGAGAGCGCCTCGAGCTCGGCGACGAGAACCCGGATGCGCTTCGCGTT
Organism: Actinomycetes bacterium; assembly: GCA_021820665.1. Taxonomy (GTDB): domain Bacteria; phylum Actinomycetota; class Acidimicrobiia; order Acidimicrobiales; family RAAP-2; genus JAKADK01. Next base: position 74,053 of record JAKADK010000003.1, read on the forward strand.
CTCGAACCACTGCTCGTAGCGAGCGAGCTGACCGGCGGTGAGGTGCCGGGTCACGGTCTTGCCGGCGATCTTGCGGGTCCAGCGATGGGTGGGGCCGTGAGGCCGTGGCGGGTCGGCGGTGCACCGACCGTTCAGCTTGCCGCAGACGTGGGCCACCTCAAGAGGGGTGCCTGGCGCCGCGAAGCCCGCGTCGGCGAGGCGAGCCAGTTATCTCGCGAGCCCTTTCGATCGGAACCGATGTACCGAAACTCCCGGCGCTCTCACCGAGATTCCGGGGACACGTCGATCATCACTTTGAGGGCCGAGCGGAACGTCGCTCCTCGGCGCCCAGCCTTCTCCGCTGCTTGGCTGCTTACTGCTCGACCAGCAACTGAAGCGCTGCAGCGAACTCCTTCATCTCCTCGGATTGCTCACTCATCAGCGAACGGGAAGGAGGCGCCGATCCGAGTCGAGTTCCCCGCCGTACGCAAGATGCACCTGCAGGTTGGGGGGACGGTCCGCTCAGAACACGTGAACGGTTACACCGCGACCGGCGAACGGTAGCGGATCTTCGGGCAACGCACCCGGAGGCCGAGCTCACACGTCGGGCACTGCCAACGGTGTCCACTCTCCCGCCAGAGCGCGTTGCCACAGTTGGGGCAGCGCTCCTGCCACACAGAGCACTCGTAGGCCGCAAGACGTCGGGAGCTGAGCGGACAGCCATGCCCCTGGCATACTGGCCAGGGAGGATCCGGCACTATGCACTCGACCGGGCACTTGCGCACGCACTCACCACAATCGTCACAGGTATAGGGGTCGATCGTGAAGACGCCCAGGAACGAGTCCGTCTTGGTCA
>JAKADK010000139.1 GCA_021820665.1 Actinomycetes bacterium
TAGAAAGGAGGTGATCCAGCCGCACCTTCCGGTACGGCTACCTTGTTACGACTTCACCCCAATCACCGACCCCACCTTCGACGGCTCCCTCCACAAGGGTTGGGCCACCGGCTTCGGGTGTTGCCGACTTTCGTGGTGTGACGGGCGGTGTGTACAAGGCCCGGGAACGTATTCACCCCGGCGTTGCTGATCCGGGATTACTAGCGACTCCGACTTCACGCAGTCGAGTTGCAGACTGCGATCCGAACTGAGACTGGCTTTGGGGATTAGCTCCTCCTCGCGGATTAGCGACCCGTTGTACCAGCCATTGTAGCATGTGTGCAGCCCTGGATGTAAGGGGCATGATGACTTGACCTCATCCCCACCTTCCTCCGAGTTGACCCCGGCAGTCTCCTACGAGTCCCCGGCATTACCCGCTGGCAACATAGGATAAGGGTTGCGCTCGTTGCGGGACTTAACCCAACATCTCACGACACGAGCTGACGACAGCCATGCACCACCTGTGTAGAACCCCGAAGGACACCGTATCTCTACGGCTTTTCTCTACATGTCAAACCCAGGTAAGGTTCTTCGCGTTGCCTCGAATTAAGCCACATGCTCCGCCGCTTGTGCGGGCCCCCGTCAATTCCTTTGAGTTTTAGCCTTGCGGCCGTACTCCCCAGGCGGGGCACTTAATGCGTTAGCTGCGGCACGGAAACCGTCGATAGGTCCCCACACCTAGTGCCCAACGTTTACGGCGTGGACTACCAGGGTATCTAATCCTGTTCGCTCCCCACGCTTTCGCTCCTCAGCGTCAGTATTGGCCCAGACCACCGCCTTCGCCGCTGGTGTTCCTCCTGATATCTGCGCATTTCACCGCTACACCAGGAATTCCGTGGTCCCCTACCAAACTCTAGCCATAGCAGTATCGAATGGCGACTCCAGGTTAAGCCTGGAGGTTTCACATCCGACTTGCCAAGCCGCCTACGAGCTCTTTACGCCCAATAAATCCGGACAACGCTTGCCCCCTACGTATTACCGCGGCTGCTGGCACGTAGTTGGCCGGGGCTTCTTCTGCAGGTACCGTCATCATCGTCCCTGCTGAAAGAGGTTTACAACTCAGAAAGCCTTCGTCCCTCACGCGGCGTTGCTGCATCAGGCTTTCGCCCATTGTGCAAGATTCCCCACTGCTGCCTCCCGTAGGAGTCTGGGCCGTGTCTCAGTCCCAGTGTGGCTGATCGTCCTCTCAGACCAGCTACCCGTCGATGCCTTGGTGAGCCGTTACCTCACCAACTAGCTGATAGGCCGCGAGCCCCTCCCGAAGCGGAATCCATTTCCTCATCAGACCATGCGGTCCAATGGGGGTATCCGGTATTAGCACCGGTTTCCCGGTGTTGTCCCAGTCTTCGGGGTAGGTTGCTCACGTGTTACTCACCCGTTCGCCACTTGGTCTTCTCCGGTATTGCTACCGAATGAACCTCGTTCGACTTGCATGTGTTAGGCACGCCGCCAGCGTTCGTCCTGAGCCAGGATCAAACTCTCCATCGAGACTCTGGACCACCCGGAGGTGAACCAAAATCGGAGAGCCGGCCTCCGAAACACTGATTTCTTCGGCCGACTGTAATTCTGGCAAAGAACAGACATTGTCCGTTCAGTGCTACTGACTTAGCGGTCACGATTCGAGACGCGACCGCCCGCACTGGCTTTTGGCTATCACTATTCCGTTTTCAAGGAGCGACCAGGTACACGCCACGGGGCGTCGGTACCGGCACACCCGCAGATCGGCCGGAGCCGGCCTGCGGCCCCAGCGAGCACCCATGGGGTGTTCACCGGGAGTTGTTACTTTACCCATGCTGTGACGCCGTGTCAAAGCGGGTCCGGCCCGAGGTGTCGTGCCGGCGCCCGGAGGCTCGCCACCACGGCGATCGGGGCGGCCGGCAGCGTAGTGCTCGGCGACCGCACGGCGGACAGGCGACGAGGGCGACGAGGGCGACGAGGGCGACGAGGGCGACGAGGGTCCGCGGGAAAGCCGGGCCGCGACGACAGCGATCGCACGTCGGGGGACCAGCCGCCTCCGGCGCTCAGGCCTCGCCGGGCCACTCCCCCAATGCTTCACGGAGCGCATCGACGAACGCATCGACGTCAGCTTCGGTGGTGTCGAACGCGCACATCCACCGGACCACCTCGTTGGCAGCGTCCCAGTCGTAAAAGGCGAAACGCGACCGGAGCTGGTCGGCGACCGACCGAGGAAGGGCGGCGTACACGGAGTTCGCCTGAGTCGGTTGGGTGATCGTGACGCCGTCCAGCTCGGCGACGGCGGCGGCCATTCGACGAGCCATAGCATTCGCGTGGGCCGCTGATCGCATCCACAGACCGTCGGTCAGGACCGCGACGAGCTGCGCGGAGATGAAACGCATCTTGGAGGCAAGCTGCATGTTCATCTTCCGCAGGTAGCGGAGGCTCTCGGCTGTGCCGGGGTCCGTCGCCACCACTGCCTCGCCGAACAGCAACCCGTTCTTCGTCCCACCGAACGAGACGACGTCGACGCCCACCTCCGTGGTGATCGCCCTCAGCGGTACCTCGAGTGACACCGCGGCGTTCGCCAGGCGGGCACCGTCCAGATGCACTCTCATGCCCAAGGCGTGGGCGTGGTCACAGATGGCGTGTATCTCTTCTGGCGTGTAGACGGTCCCGAGCTCGGTGGCCTCGGTGATCGAAACTGCCAGGGGCTGTGCTCGATGCTCGTTCCCCCAGCCCCATGCCTCACGATCCACGAGCTCCGGCGTCAGCTTGCCGTCGTCCGTCGGCACCGGAAGGAGCTTGAGGCCCCCCACGCGTTCGGGTGCGCCATTTTCGTCGGTGTTGACGTGCGCGGTCGACGCGCAGATCACCGCTCCCCAGCGGGGGACGATCGCCTGCAGCGAGAGCACGTTCGCTCCCGTCCCGTTGAACACCGGGAACACCTGCGACGATTCCCCGAAGTGCTCGATGACCAGCTCCTGGAGCCTCGCCGTGTAGGCGTCTCCGCCGTAGGCACCCTCGTGACCTCCGTTGGCGTCGGCGAGCGCGGCGACGACCTCAGGATGCGCTCCGGCGTAGTTGTCGGAGGCGAAGCTGCGGATCGTCGGGTCGTGAAGTCTCGGCACCTCGCCAGTCTGGCATGCCGCCCCGTCGCGTCCGTCCGACCCGGAAGCCTGGGACAACCGTCGTTTCCAGTGACGCCGAAACGACCGGCGACACCGGCGGGGACAGGTAAAGGTAAGGCCCACCGAGCCCAGCGGGAGCCGGCGCTGGCCGGACCGTGCTCAGTCGCCGAGGCGCCTCCGCAACTCACGGTACACGTCGACACCGACGAGGGACTCCAGCTCGTCGGCCATCGAATCGACCACCCTCCGGTCGCCGACGTAGGCCCGATCACCCTCGGTGCAGCACCACGCCATCGTCTCCCCCTCAGCACCCCAGTCGCCCCTCGTCCATCGCCGGACCGTCGCCACGTCCGTCTCCGCCTCATGATCTTCCCACTCCACCCGGATCGGGAGCTGCCAACATACCGAGGGCTTGAAGTCGATGGGCGACTCGCCGACCTCGAGCGCCGAGCGATGGAGCGCGCACCCCGCACCGCCCTCGAACCCGGCGCGGTTGAGGAAGATACAGGCGCCGTCCACCACGCGTGTGCTCCGGCGGGAGGCGTCGCCGAACACGCCGCCATCGATGGCATCGCCGTAGTGCTGGAAGCCTGCCGGTTCGAGGGTTGCGGCGAGCGCGTCGATCCGTCGTGCCTCCTCGTCGTCGTCGATCTCGGCACCGACCGAGCAGCAGCCGTGCCCAAGCCCTTCCGCCGGCTCGGGCAGGATGCCCAGGCAGCCGCGACCCCAGATGCAGGTCCATCTCGAGGTCAGGAACGCACGATCGAACCGCCAGGCCGTCGTCCCGTCGTCGATCTCCGTGACCTCGGTGTGAGCTGTGTCCATGGCGTCGGAGCGTAGATCCTCACGGGGGGTATGGCAGTCCGCCGGATCAGCGAGCCGTCACCACGGTTGTTCGAGAGGTGGTCAAGGTTTTGGCCACCCGCGACGAGACCAAGGCGGATCGACCGCCCGGGCTGCCCTCGGCGTCGACCAGACAATCGAGCCACGACCACCACGGCCGGCGACGTCACCGATGCTCGCCGGCCGCACGCCGAGGCTCCCGACCAGGAACCACGTCGTGGACAGGTACCCGAGGACCACGCACGAGGATGGAGAAGGTATGGCGAGAGGATCCCGCAATCGACACGAGCGCCGGTGGGTCCGGCGCGCTGCCGTCTCGGCTGGAGCGGTACTGGTGGGATCAGCCGCTACTGCCGTGCCCGCCGCCGCAGCGACACCCGTACCCACGAGCACCCGATGCCCGGCCGGTCCGACGTCGGCCGTCCCGACCTGCGCGAGCGTCCCCGCAGCGGTCGCACCCACCAGCGACACTGCGCCTGCGACCCCCGGCTGGCCGGATCCCTCGTCCGCCAAGACGCTCCCACCGATGGCGTCGCCTGACCACGGCGGTCCATCGCCTGCGTTGAATGCGCCGCTGGATCCCCCAACGACCGGATACTGGCTCGCAGGATCGGCCGGGGGCATCGGTGCTTACGGCGGCACGTCGTTCGTGGGCTCGGTGGCAGGCACGCCACTTCGCATGCCGGTGGTGGGCATGGCGGCCACACCGGATGGCAAGGGCTACTGGGAGGTGGCGGCCGACGGCGGGATCTTCACCTTCGGGGACGCCACCTTCTACGGCTCCATGGGCGGCAAGCCCCTCTACCAGCCGGTGGCGGGCATGGCGGCCACACCGGATGGCAAGGGCTACTGGGAGGTGGCGGCCGACGGCGGGATCTTCACCTTCGGGGACGCCACCTTCTACGGCTCCATGGGCGGCAAGCCCCTCTACCAGCCGGTGGTGGGCATGGCCGCCACACCGGACGGCCAGGGCTACTGGGAGGTGGCCAAAGACGGCGGGATCTTCGCCTTCGGGGATGCCGCCTTCTACGGCTCCATGGGTGGCAAGCCCCTCAACCAGCCCATC
>JAKADK010000048.1 GCA_021820665.1 Actinomycetes bacterium
TCGTCGCCGGGACGTGGCATGTCCGCGTGGGTTCGGGGTGGCGATCGGTCGGATCGTGACGGACATGGCACTGCCTCCTCGGTCGGCGCAACATGGATGGCGACCCGGGCAGTGTCGCCGGGGGGTGTGACACTCACGCCCGGTTGAGGCAGAACCACTCGTTCCGGTCGTTCCACTCGTTCCACTCGTTCCACTCGTTCCGGTCGTTCCGGTCGTCCCGGCGAACGGTTGCCGATCCCCCATCGGAGCGGCCCTCGCGCCCGGCACTGGAAAGGCCCCCGGTCCACGCCTGGAATCGTGGGCTTGCGGGCCCGGGTCGGTCACCCCGGGGAGTCCCACGTGCCCCGCCAACGCCATCCCGCCCTGCGCGGCGCTCAGTACCCGGCAAGGGGGTCGACCACGCCGACGAGGTCCCGGCCGGCGACGAACCGGGCGACGTTCTCCCGCACCCGGGCGGCGAGGAGCGGCTGGGTCATCTCCAGGGTGTCGGCCGTGTGGGGCGTGACGATGCAATTCTCCATTCCCCACAGCGGGTGCCCGTCGGGAAGGGGCTCGGGGTCGGTCACGTCGAGCGCCGCGCCGGCGATCCCGCCGGAGGCCAACGCCTCCACCAGGGCGTCGGTCTGGACGTGGCGACCGCGGGCCACGTTCACCAGCCACGCCCCGGGCTCCATCAGCGCCAACTCTTCGCGTCCGATGATCCCGGTCGTGGCCGGGCTGAGGGCCAGGGCCAGGAACACCACGGCCGCTCCGGGCAGAGCGGCGGCGAGCTCGGCGGTCGGGAGCGTGCGGCGGGCGCCGGGAACCGGATCGGCGGTCCGCCGCACCACGGTGACCTCGGCCCGGAACGGCTCCAGCAGCGCGATCAGCGCCCGGGTGATCCCCCCGCCACCCAGGATCGTGACCGGCCGGTCGAACAGGCTGGTCCCGGCCGCCTCACCCCAGGAGCGCGCCTCGATCCGCCGCGGCAGCATGCGCAAGCCGGCCAGCGCCAGCGCCAGCGCGTGCTCGGCCACCGGCTCCGCGTAGGCCCCCTTCGCACACGTCCACACCCGGGAGCCGTCGAACATCTCCCGGCTCACGACGTTCTCCACCCCGGCAAACGGGAGCTGCACCCACCGGATGCCCGGTGCCGCCCGCAGTGCGGCAGCCAGGCCGTCGACATCCCTCGGATCCAGCCACACCAGGGCCTCGGGCTCCTCGCCGACCGCCACCACCTCACCTCCCCCGTCGGTGACGGCCTGGACGAAGCGTCTCGACTGGCGCGGACCGACGGCGACACGAACGGAAGTCATGACGGCACGTTACCGAGCCCGTCCTCCGGCGCGGTGACATCGTCATGTGATCCAATGGGACCCGACGACCGGGGTCATCCTCCTGGCCGGCACGCACCGGCAGCACGAACCAACAGCCGGCAGGAGAGCGGCATCGGGGGGATGACGATGGCGAGGGCAAGGAGGACGACGATGGCGAGGGCAAGGAGGACGACGATGGGGAGGACGGGAACGTGATCGTGCCGTTCAACGTGAAGGACTTCTTGGACCGGGCAGCCACCGCCTACCCGGACCGTGTCGCGGCCGTCGACGAGCCGGAGCAGCCCGCCGAGAGCTGGGGATCCATCACGTTCGCCGAGATGGCGGCCCGTGCCCGCGCCCAGGCTGCCGGCCTCGACGCCCTCGGGGTTCCCGCCGGAGCGCGGGTGGCGATCGTGTCCCACAACGCCGCTCGGCTCCTCACCGCCTTCAGCGGGGTGTGCGGGTGGGGTCGGGTGCTCGTCCCCATCAACTTCCGCCTGGCACCCGCCGAGGTCGCCTACATCGTCGAGCACTCCGGGGCGTCGGTGCTGCTCGTCGACCCCGAGCTGGACGGCGCGCTGGCCGACGTCTCCGCCGAGCACCGCTTCGTCATCGGGGCGGCGTCGGACAAGACCCTGTACCCAGAGGGCCGGGAACCGGAGCCGTGGGCTGCCGACGAGGACGCCATGGCCACCATCAACTACACGTCGGGCACGACCGCCCGGCCCAAGGGGGTCCAGCTCACCCATCGGAACTGCTGGGTGAACGCCACGCTGCTCGGCTGGCATGCCGGAGTCACCGACCGGGACGTCTACCTCCACACCCTGCCGATGTTCCATGCCAATGGCTGGGGCATGCCGTGGGCAACCATCGGCATGGGCTGCGCCCAGATCGTCCTCCGCAAGGTCGACGGTGCGGAGATCCTCCGCCGGGTCCAACACCACGGGGTGACGCTGGCCTGCGCCGCGCCCGCCGTCATCAACGCCGTGCTCGACGCCCTGCCCGACTGGTCCGGCCCGGTACCCGGGCGGGACCGGATGCGCATCGTGGTGGCCGGAGCGCCACCCCCGAGCCGAACCATCGAACGGGTCGAGGCCGACCTCGGGTGGGAGTTCATCCAGATCTACGGGCTCACCGAGACGGCTCCCCTGGTCACGGTCAACCGCCGCCGGGCAGAGTGGGACGACCTCCCCGCCCCGGAGCGGGCTCGCCGGCTCATGCGGGCCGGGGTCCCCTCACTTGGGACCGAGGTCGCCGTCGACGGCGACGGAGAGGTCCTCGTCCGCAGCAACACGGTGCTCCAGGGCTACTACCAGCAACCCGACGCCACCGAAGCCGCTCTCGCCGGCGACTGGTTCCACACCGGGGACGGCGGTGTGATCGACGACGAGCGCTACCTCCAGATCCTGGACCGGAAGAAGGACGTCATCATCTCGGGCGGGGAGAACGTCTCGTCCATCGAGGTCGAGGACGCCATCTTCTCCCTGGAGGGCGTAGCGGAGGTGGCCGTGATCGGCATCCCCGACGACACCTGGGGGGAGATGGTCACCGCCCTGGTCGTCCCGGCTCCGGGAGCGTCGCTGACCGAGGCCCAGGTCATCGACCACTGCCACGGTGCGCTCGCCGGGTTCAAGTGCCCGAAGAAGGTCGAGCTCCGGAGCTCGCTCCCCCGGACCGCCACCGGGAAGCTCCAGAAGTTCAAGCTCCGCCAGCCCTACTGGGAGGGACACGACCGCCAGGTCAACTGACAGGTCGCCTCGGAGGCCACCTGAGCGGTCACCTGAACACCGCCGGGCGCCCTCCCGCCGAGGGTGCCCGGCGGGGCGTGCCGATCAACCCGCAGGCGCCCGGCGCTCGCGCCTACCATGAGCCCGGTGGCCACGCCCCTTCCCGAGCCCGTCGCTGCGCAACTGGCTGCCGTCGTCGGCCGCCAGCACCTGCGCGTGGGCGACGAGATCCTCCCCGAGTACGGTCACGACGAGGCCCTCTCGCTCCCTCCCCACGTGCCCGACGTCGTCGTCCTCCCCGGCTCGACCGACGAGGTGGCCCGGATCGTCGAGGTGGCCAGGGCGCTGGCGGTCCCGGTCACGGCTCGGGGGTCGGCGACCGGCCTGTCGGGCGGATGCCTGCCGGGGCACGGCGGCATCGTCGTGTCCTTCGAGCGGATGGACCGGATCCTCTCGATCGACACCGCCAACCACGCCGCTGTGGTCCAGCCGGGCGTCACCCTCGCCCAGCTGAACGTGGCCCTGGCCGAGCACCACCTCACCTACCCGGTCGCCCCCGGCGAGGACTCGGCCTCGCTCGGCGGCACGGTGGCCACGAACGCCGGAGGGATGCGAGCCGTCCGCCACGGCGTCACCCGCCAGCACGTCACCGGCCTCCAGATCGTGACCGGGACCGGCGCGGTGGTCCGGCTGGGAGGGATGGTGACGAAGGCCTCCAGCGGCTACGACCTCGTCCAGCTCGTCGTTGGCTCGGAGGGAACCCTCGCCCTCATCACCGAGGTCACCGTGCGGGTCGTCGGGATCCTGGACCATGCCGCCACCGTGGTCGCCCCGTTCCCGACCCTGGAGGGTGCCACCAGCGTGGTCCCCACCCTCCTGGAGAGCGGGCTCCAACCCTCGATCGTCGAGTACATCGACCAGCTCTCCATGGCCGGCGTCACCGAGCACGCCGGGATCGAGCTCGCCATCCCCGAAAAGGAGCGGGCCAGCGCGCTCGCCTACCTGGTGATCGTGGTGGAGCAGCGCACCCGGGACCGTCTCGACGAGGACGTCGAGGAGCTGGCCGGCCTCCTCGAAGCCCAGGGGGCGACCAACACCTACGTCCTGGCGCCGTCGGCCGGAGCGGGCCTCGTCCGGGCCCGGGAGCAGGCGTTCTGGGCGGCGAAGGCGGCCGGCGCAGACGACATCGTCGACGTCGTGGTGCCCCGGGCCGCCATCGCCCCGTTCATCGAGTCGGTGGGCGCCCTGGCGGCGGCCGCGGCCTCTCTCGTGATCGGATGCGGGCACGCCGGTGACGGGAACGTCCATCTCTCGGTGTTCCAGCCCGATCCCGCCATCCGCCACCGCCTCGTCGGCGACATGCTCACCGCCGGGAAGGCACTCGGCGGGCTCATCTCGGGCGAGCACGGGATCGGCGTGGCCAAGAAGCCCTACTTCGCCGAGCTCGAGGACCCGGTCCACCTGGACCTGCTGGCCGGGATCAAGGCGGCGTTCGATCCCGCCGGCATCCTCAACCCGGGGACCACCATCGATCCCATCGACCCCATCGATCCCGCGGGCCACAGGGACCTTGCAGGCCCGGCGCACCCCGTCGACCCCGTCGACCGTGGGGGTGGCGGCATCCGTCACCCCGGGGCGCAGGCCCCCGCCCGATGAATCCCCGCCCGATGAATCCCCGCCCGATGAACCGAGGTACCCCGTGAACGGCGCCCGCGCAGTGCTCCAGACCCTGGTCGACGCCGGCGTCGACACGTGCTTCATGAACCCCGGCACCTCCGAGATGCACTTCGTGGCCGCGTTGGACGACGTCCCGGCGATGCGCTCCACGCTCGCCCTCTTCGAAGGCGTCGCCACCGGAGCCGCCGACGGGTACGCCCGTATGGCTCGACGTCCGGCGGCCACGCTTCTCCACCTCGGCCCCGGTCTCGGCAACGGTGTCGCCAACCTCCACAACGCCCGGCGAGCGGCCAGCCCGGTCGTGAACATCGTGGGCGACCACGCCCAGACCCACCATCGCTACGACGCCCCGCTGGAGTCCGACATCGAAACGGTGGCCCGCAACGTCTCGCGGTTCGTCCGCCGGGCCACCCAGCCGGCGACGGTGGGCATCGACGTGGCCGACACGATCGCCGCCAGCCAGGGCCCGCCCGGCCAGGTCGCCACCCTGGTCCTCCCGGCCGACGTGTCGTGGTCCGAGGGGGCGGCGCCCGCCATCGCGCCGCCACCCCGCGCCGCCACCGTGCCGGCGCCCCACACGATCGCCGAGATCACCGCCGCGCTCCGCTCCGGGACGCCGTGCGCGCTCCTGGTCGGGGGCTCGGGCTGTGCCGGGCGTGCCCTCACCCTGGCCTCGGCCGTGGCCGAGTCGACCGGAGCCCGGCTCCTGGCCGAGACCTTCCCTGCCCGGCTGGAACGGGGCGCCGGGCGGCCACCGGTGGAACGCCTCGCCTACCTGGCCGAGCTCGCCGTCTCCCAGCTCGACGGACTCGCCCATCTCGTCCTGGTCGGGGCCCGCTCGCCCGTGTCGTTCTTCGCCTACCCGGGCAAGCCCAGCGACCTGGTGCCCGCCGGGTGCCACGTCCACCACCTCGGTGACGAGACCACCGACGTCGAGGCCGCCCTCGACATCCTGGCCGGGGAGCTCGGCGTGACGGAGCAGTCGTGCCGCCACCAGCAGCACGAGGTTCCCGGCCTCCCGGACGGGGCGCTCACCGCCCAGTCCCTCGCCGTCGTGCTCGGTGCCCTCCTCCCCGAAGGGGCGATCGTCTCCGACGAGGGCAACACCCTCGGGCTCTTCGCTCCGGGTGCCACCGCCTGCTCCCCACCTCACGACTGGCTCTGCCTCGCCGGCGGGGCCATCGGCCAGGGCCTCCCCGTCGCCGTCGGGGCGGCGACCGCCTGTCCGGACCGGCCGGTGATCGCCTTCGAGGCCGACGGCAGCGCCCTCTACACCCTCCAGTCGTGGTGGACGATGGCTCGCTCGGGACTCGACGTCACCACCGTCGTCCTGCGCAACGGCTCCTATGCCGTGCTGAACATGGAGCTCCAGCGGGTCGGCGCCCATGCCGGCGGACCGGCAGCGAAGCGCATGCTCGACCTCACCGACCCCGATCTCGACTTCGTGGCGCTCGCCGCCGGCATGGGTGTCCCTGGCGAAAAGGTGGACACCGCCGACGGGTTCGCCGTGGCGCTGCGCCGGGCGCTCGCGGCACCGGGACCCCGCGTCATCGAAGCGATCGTCCCGTCGCTGGTCTGACCGGACCGTCTCACCGCTCCCATGCGGCCCTCTGACCCGCCTCCCCGTCCGCCCGTCCGCCCCATGCCGCGCCGGGCCGACCCCCTCGCCGCGGCGTGGCGCTCCCCGGGCCGATCGGACCGCTCGACCTGGCGGGCCAGGCTGGGCGTGGGGGTAGTCGTCATCGCCTGCCTGGCGCTGGGCCTGGCCGCGGTCCGGTACGCGGCTCCGGTCGGACCCGTCCGGGTCGCCCTCGGCCAGGACGGTCTCGACCAGGTGCGTGCTTCCGGGGCGTGCTGCGCGATCCGCTCCTGGCCGGCAGCGGAGCAGTCCGCCGTCAGCGTCCCCCTCGTGGGCTACGAGCAGTCGTCCGGCTCCGAGACCCCCGTGCCCATCGCGTCCACGACGAAGATCATGACGGCGTACGTCGTCCTCCATGACCACCCGCTGGCCCCCGGCGCCAGCGGGCCGCTGATCCGGATCACCGCCACCGACGTGTCGATCCTGAACAACGACGACTGGAAGGACGAGTCGAGCGTCCCGGTGTACCGAGGGGAGCTGCTCACCGAGTACCAGATGCTCCAGGAGATGCTCGTCCGCTCGGCCAACAACCTGGCCACCGCCCTGGCGGTGTGGGATGCCGGGACGGCGACGGCGTTCGTGGCGGAGATGAACCGGGAGGCGGCGGCCCTCGGCATGACCCACACCCACTACGCCGACGCGTCGGGCTTCGACCCGGCGTCGGTGTCGACGGCGTCGGACCTCCTGGTCGTGGCGGCCCGCGCGATGGCCGTCCCGGTGTTCGCCCAGATCGTCGACCAACCCACCGTGGACGTGCCGACGGCCGGGATCCTGCCCTCCTACACTCCCCTCGTCGGCACGGCCGGCGTGACCGGCGTGAAGTCCGGGTTCACGGCCCAGGCCGGCCCGTGCGACGTGCTGGCCCTCCAGGGGTCGGTGGCTGGCCGGCGCGTCACCGTCCTGGCCGCGGTGCTCGGTTCGAAGACGGAGGACACCGACCTGGCCGGCGGCCAGGCGCTGGCGCTGGCCCGGTCCGTCCTTCCCGACATCACCCTGAGGACCGTCGCCACCCGTGGCCAACGGGCGGGCGTGGCCGAGCTCTGGGGTGAAGACGTACCCGTCGTCGTGGCCCGGTCCGTCCAGGTCCTGGCGATGGCCGACGAGGACGTCGTGACCAGCCTGGCCGGCACGCGCTCCGGGCTCGCCGTCGGCGACCGCCGCGGGACCGTCTGCGGCTACCTCCGGGTCGCCCTCGGCACGCAGGTCGTCTCGGTCGCGCTCGTCTCGACCGGCCCGATCCGTCCACCGGGAGCATGGCAGCGCATCACCCGGTGACAGGATCCGTCACCCACCGTCCGGGGCACGCCGAGGCCCGCGGCGCACGGAGCGGTGACAGGCGCCCTCACGGTGCGGCACACAGGGCGGTGACGGCGAGGACGGCGAACCGGGGATCGGTGCGGACGAGGTCGTCCAGCGCCCGGCGGACGCACGACAGCCGGTGGCCCTGCGCCTTCGTGAGCGCACGGGGCAGCACCGGCTCCTTTGCCACCGCCGGGACCGGGACCGGGGCCGGGAGGAGGGCGGCGACCACGGAGCCACCGGGCCCGACGGTCACGGTCACCCCCGGCGACCGTGCGGCTGCCTGCGCAGACCGGGCAGGGTGCCGGGATGCCGCCCCGGCGCGGTACTTCCCGCCCGAAACCGATCGCGACCGTGACGGGCCGAGGTGGCTTCCGGCCCGCCGCACCGGGCCGAACGTGCCGGACGGCGCCGATCGGACGAGGACCTCCCGGCCGGCCGGCCGAGTCGCGACGTAACGGAGGACAGCAGGGCAGACGGCGGCGGTGAGCACCACCGATCGCGGCCGGTGGTCGGCCTGGGAGAGCTGCGAGGCGCAGGCCCGGGCGTCGGTCGACTCGCTGAGACCGGCCCGGTGCGCCACCACCCGTGCCAGCTGCTCGACGGGTGGCGGCTGCCACCCGGTGATCTCCGCGCCCCGCGCCACGCTGTACGTGCCGGCGACCAGCAACGGCAGCACGGCCACCACCACCATGACCCCCGTCGCTCCACGCTCGTTCACACGGCGGGTTACCCAGGCCGCGGCCCACACCAGGACAAGGACGGCACCGAGCGTGATCGACGCGTCCGCCGGGTTACCGATGTACCAGATGACCGGGTACGACCAGATATCGGCCGCCGAGTTCCCCCCGCCGAGCGCATGGATGGTGAGGATCCCGCCCATGTTCCCGAGGATGCCGGCCACGACCCCGGCCACACCGGCGACGAGCAGCGAACGCCGGTGGACCTGGCGAATCCTCTGGAGAACGGCGAGCACACCGGCACCGGCGACGAGCACGACGGCGGCGACGGCCACGAGGAACGGGACCGACGGGTACCCGGCGTCGTGGGCATGCCACGACAGCGGATCGTAGGCGGCGATGGCCACCATGGCACCGACGACGGCTGCGACCCAGACAGCCGCCGCCACGTCGTCACGCCGGTCCATCACTGCCTCCCTCCGGGCCCTGCGCCGATGGCACTGCGAGCGCGCCGGCTCCGCGCCACTCCAGTGTGGCTCCCAGTGTGGACCGAACGACCGGCACGGGCGACCCGGGTCCGGTCCGGTCGCGGTCCCGGGGACGGCGCGCCCCTCCCGAGCTGGGGAGCCGCCCGGGAGCCGCCCGGGAACCGCCCGGGAGCCGCCCGGGGCAACATCTCACCCGAACGCGACGCCGCACGGCTCCGGGCACCCCCTGAGCCGTGCGATGCCGAGCCGGTTGCGGCCTACTGGGGGGGGCCGGAGACCAGCTGCACCGTGGCGCTCTGGGCCTGGCCCGAGGCGTTCGTCCATCCCACCGTCACGCTGGCACCCGGGTGGAAGGGCTCGATCAGGTTGGTGAGCGACGACGCCGAGGTCACGGACTGACCGTTGAACGAGGTGATCACGTCGCCCTGGGTGATCCCGGCGGCCGCCGCCGGCGTGTTCGGGATCACCCCGACCACGAGCGCACCCGAGGTCGGTGCCTGCGGGCTGCCGCCGAAGCCGCCGAAGCCACCCAGGCCTCCGAGACCGCCCGAGCTACTGGCCGAGGAGGCCGACTCCACCTCGACGCCGAGGAAACCGGTGCCACCGATGTGGATGACCGAGGAGCTGGTACCACGCTCGATCTGTCGGGCGATCGACAACGCCTGGTCGATGGGGATGGAGTACGCCTGGACCCCCGACGCGGCGCCGTTGGGCTGGAGCGTGAAGCCGGCCGAGGCGGCGGTGTCCATCCCGAGTACCTTCCCCGACGGGGTCACGAGCGGACCTCCCGAGTCCCCGGGCTGGATGCCCGCATTGGTCTCGATGAGGCCCTTCAGCTGCTCGGTGGTCCCGTCACCCGAGTCGCTGGCGGTGATGGACTGGTCGAGCGCCGTGACCGACCCGCCCGCCGCGCTGGGCGCGCCTCCGATGCCCCCGGCGTTGCCGATGCCGATGACCTTCTCACCCTTCTTCACGGTGGACGAGTTCCCGAGGGAGATCGTCTTCAGCCCGCTGGCGTTGTGCAGCTGGAGGACAGCCACGTCGTTGGTCCGGTCGTAGCCGACGATCGTGGCGCTGTAGGTCTTGCCGTTGCCGATGTCGGTGACGCTGAGGGAGGTCTCGCCCTCGATGACGTGGTTGTTGGTGAGGATCTCACCCGTAGACGTGAGCACCATCCCGGTCCCCGCCGCCGCCTCGCTCTGGTAGGAGAGGGTGGTGTTGATGTCCACCAGACCCTGTTGGACCTTGGCGGCGATGGACTTGACCGTGGACACGCTCGGACCGGTGGAGCTCGTCGTGTAGGAGGGCCCCGAGGATGTCGACGGGATCGAAGGTGCCTGGGCGCCGCCAAACCCGCCAGACCCGCTCGACCCGCCAGACCCGCTCGACGGCCCAGAGGCAGGGACGCCCCCGATGCTCGATGTCGTTGACGTCGGCGGCGGCTCCCAGACGGCGTGGCCGACCACCACGCCGATCACGAGGGCGATCACCGCCGCGCCGATGGCACCGCCCACCGTGCGCGACCGGCGCGGTCCCGACGGCTCAGGAGCGGGAGCGGGACCTCCCCAGGCTGCCCACCCAGACCCACCGGGAGGGCTCGCGAAGCCCTGACCGGGCCCGTACCCACCGGGCCACGACCCGCCCGGGTTGCCCTGGGGATACGGCGTTCCCTGCGGATAGGGGGCTCCCTGGGGATACGGGGCTCCGCGGAGAGAAGGATTGCCCGGAGGGTAAGGCGAACCCGGTCCCGCTCCGTGCCCGGGGCGCTCCGGTCCCGCGTCCGACCGCGCCGGACCCTCACCGGGCGATTCCATCTGCGGTTCGCTACTGCCTTCGTTGGCCATCGTGGCATCTCCTCTGGCGGGACCGGCCGACCACCGACCGGTCACGAACTTCTCATGGTGACCATTCAACTGTTTCTCTGTAAGTCAGTGGTCAACCGGAGGTATGGCGAAGATAAGAGTTTCCTCCAACTTTCCTCAGAACGGCCCACACCCACCCGTCGAGGTGGCAGGGTGGCGTCCGTGACGAGCGCCTGCACCGCGGCCACGCGTGTCGCCCACGCGTGTCGCCCACGCGCATCCGACGATCTACCATCACCTGCACACCTAAAGGAGCATCCCCCATGTCCTTCTCCTCGTATGCCACCGGCTCTCCCCGCCGGCGAGTGGGCGCCGTCCTGGTGCTCCTCGGGCTCATGGGCGTGGCCATCGCCGTCACTGCAGTGCTGACCGCCCTCCCGCAACCGGCGGCGGGGGGGACCTGCGGGCCGAGCAGCGGCTCTTCGGAAACCCCCCTCGTCGCGTTCTTCGACCCCGTCACGATCGGCGCAGGACCGAAACCGCCGACCTCGAACACGACCAGCTACCTCGACTGGCTCGCCTTCGTCGGCGAATGCCAGTCTGCCACCGACGGGCGCATCTTGGAAGCGCTGGCGATCCTCATCCTCTCGATTGGTGTCGGTGGCGGTGGCCTGCTCGTCTCGCGCCATTCTTTGACGTCGATCCGGGCAGCACTGGCATCCAGCGGTGCAGGAACCGAGGGAACGGACGTAGGAACGGACGTAGGAACGGGCGCCAGCGTGCTCCCCTCCGGGCTGCCTGCCGGCTGGCAGCGCGGACCGGCACCCTCGAACCAGTACCCGCCCTACCCCCCGTCGCCGTACACCCCGGCCGGACAGTACGCCCCGCCCTACCCGCCGTCGGGGCAGTACGCCCCGCCCTACCCTCCGTCCGGGCAGTACGCCCCGCCCTACCCGCCCTACCCGCCCTACCCGCCGTCGGGGCAGTACGCCACGCATACCCCTTCGGGAGCGGGCACGCCAACCCCGTACGCACCCCCGCCACAGCCGGCGCCGACCGCGCCCTATCCTCCGACGGGTTCCGCCGAACCGGCACCGCACGCGCCCACGCCCGCGGACCCTGCGGCCGGCCGTGACGAACCCACCCGAACGGCGGAACCACCCGGCCCAGTTCCGCCATCATCCGCCGCAGGCGATCCGCCGGCGGCTTCCGGTGACCCGGGCGGTGGGGCGGGATGACCGGACCTCGGCACGAGCGAGAGTGGCAGCCATGAGGATCGGCATCGTCTACCCCCAGACCGAACTGCCCGTCCAGCCGGACGTGGTGCGGCGCTACGCCCGGCGCGTGGAGGAACTGGGCTACGACCACATCGTGGCCTATGACCACGTCCTCGGTGCCGACCCCGCCGTGCATCCAGGATGGAAAGGCCCCTACGACATCGACACCACCTTCCACGAGCCACTGGTCCTCTACGGTTTCCTGGCCGCTGTGACCTCGCTGGAGCTCGTCACGGGCATCGTCATCGGTCCGCAGCGCCAGACCGCGCTCCTCGCCAAGCAGGCCGCCGAGGTCGACGTGCTCACCGCAGGACGCTTCCGGCTCGGGCTGGGTGTCGGCTGGAACCCGGTCGAGTACGAAGCGCTGGGCCAGGACTTCAGCACCCGGGGACAGCGAGAAGAGGAGCAGATCGATCTGCTCCGCAGGCTCTGGAGCCAGCGGAGCGTGACGTTCGAGGGGCGGTTCGATCGGGTCACCGGTGCCGGGCTGGCTCCGCTCCCCCACCAGCAACCGATCCCGATCTGGCTCGGTGGCCAGTCCCCCGCTGCCTACCGCCGGATCGGCCGGCTCGCCGACGGCTGGTTTCCCCAGGTCGTCCCGGGACCCCCTCTGGAGGAAGCGGCGTCCATCGTGGCCGGAGCTGCCCGGAAAGCCGGCCGGGACCCTTCTGCCATCGGGATGGAGGGGCGAGTGACCCAGGGACCGGGGGACACCGAGGTCCTGGTGGACCACGTGGAGCGGTGGCGTCGGGCCGGGGCCACGCACGTCGCGGTGAACACGATGGGGACTGGCCTCGTCGACACCGAGGCCCACCTCGACGCGCTGGAGAGGGCCGCAGGCGCCCTCTCCCTCCAGTAGACCGGCTCGACCGGCGCCCCGGCCCGGGCCCGCCACTTCCCCTGAGCCGTCCCGTCCGGTGGTCGGCTGCTGTCGACGCTCGGCTCCAGCCCGGGCCGCCCCGGCCTCCTGACCTGCCCTCATCGGAGAACGTAAATTTGTAGTCAATGCCACACGTGACGTGACGATAATTGCTACGTTGAGAAGTGAGGAGACTACTCAGCGCAACAACTGAGTGTGCAGCCGAGGGACGTTGCGGAGACTTCGGGAGGTGACATGACCGACGGGAGCGGCAAGACCGGTGTCGGCGACGTCACGCCCGACGAGGCCCCAGTGACGCCCGTACGCGACGAGCCCGGCACGCTGGTCGGCGAGTGGCAACGGGCGTGCACCGGTCCTCCGCCCGTACGCGACGGTGCCTCGACCACCGGTGCGACGCCGCTGTCCGCCAGGCAGGACTGGCCGATGGGAGCGGCGGTCGCCGTGGTGCAGGCCATCGACAACGCCGCCGAGGCCGTGGAAGTCGCGACCGTGCCAGTCGCGGCCACCGACGCGACCGGCCGGGCCCAGGGGGGAGACGGAGCCCACTCTGGCGAGGCAGGGATGACCGAGCTCTCCCGGGCCGCGACGGGTTGGGCACTGGCCCACGGTTCGGCTGTGGTCATGCGGGACCGGCTGGAAGTGCTCGAGGGTCTCCTCGCGCGCGACGCGAGCACCAATGGGCAGGCCCGCCACGACGCCTGCCAGCAGCTCACCGCCCTCGCCACCCGGTGCTCCCTGGAGCGTCTGGAGCAGGCTGCGCTCGTCGACCCGCTCACCGGCGCCGGCAACCGGCGGGCTCTCGAGACGATGCTCTCACGGACGATCGCCAGCGCCCAGCGGTTCGGCTACGAGCTGGCGGTGGTGACCATCGACCTCGACGGTCTGAAAGCCATCAACGACACCTACGGGCACGACGCCGGGGACGCCGCCCTTACCTCGCTGGTCAACACCTTCACGGCCACGCTCCGGGAAGTGGACGCGATCTTCCGCACTGGAGGCGACGAGTTCGTCGTGGTCCTGCCCGGAGCCAGTGCCGACGACGTCGCCTCGGTGATGACCCGGGTTGCCGGCCTGGGTGCTCCGTCGTTCAGCTGGGGCAGTGTCGCCTGGAACCCCGACAGCGACCTGCGCGCCGAGGAGCTCCTCGCCGTCGCCGACATGAACCTCTACTCCCGTCGAAAGACCCAGCGCCGGACGGCCAAGCGGACCCGCTCCTACCACCGACTGCGCCTGGCCACGGTGGCCGCCGCACTCGTCCTGGTGTCCGGGGCGCTCGTCGACCACGGGATCGCCTCACCACCCACCGCCCTGCCCCACCACACCCCCGCACCGAGCCTGCGCGGCGGCGGATCGCAGGTGGCCCCGCGCGGCGCCGGCGGAAACCCCGCCAACCATCCGGACGGTCCACCCGTACCCGTCAGCGGCACCTCGTCCGGTACTGGCACCGAGTCGGCCGGCTCGCAGTCCGGCGCCGTCGTGGCGACGGAGCTGGCGTCCGACACCGGTTCGGTCTCGAACGACGCGGCGACGGGGACCGTCACGACGCCCAGCTCGGGCTCCTCTGCCGCTCCCACTGGGGCCTCCTCGCCTCCCGGGGCCGGAGGGTCGACGATGCCCGGACCGAACAGCCCTGGTGGCTCAGGGGCTCCGCCGGCCCACCTCGGTCAGGCACCGAGCCCAGCTCGATCTCCGGGAGCGAACCACCCGGGAGCGAGCCACCTGGGAGCGAGCCATCCGGGAGCGAGCCATCCGGGAGCGAACCACCTGGGAGCGAGCCATCCGGGAGCGAACCACCTGGGAGCGAACCACCTGGGAGGACACGCACCCACCCCCGCCGGCGTCGCCACCGTCGCCACCGTCGCCGCGCTGGCCGGGGGCGCGGCACACGAGGTGCCCGCCGCCGTGCGGGACATTGCCGCGCTCGCGGCCAAGCTCGTCGGCGGTTCCGCTCCCTGACCGCCTGGGGTCCCTGACGATTCGAGATCCCTGACCGTTTGTGGCCTCGGACATGGACGTCCGATCGATCGTCCGATCGATCGTCCGCCGGCGTACCGCCGGAGGGTCCACGTGAAGGTTGCTTGACAGCCCCGGTTGGTCAACCTACCTTTACATCGTGGACAACCGAGTGCGGGAGCTCCGTACCCGACAGGGCCTCTCGCAGGCCGAGATCGCCAGCGAGCTCGGGGTCTCGCGGCAGACGGTGATCGCGATCGAGTCGGGTCGCTACTCGCCGTCGCTCCCGCTTGCGTTCCGGATCGCGCGCTTCTTCGGATCGACGGTGGACGAGATGTTCGACCCGTCAGCTCCGCACGCGGGCGCGCAAGGACGGCAGACGAGGGCTGGCGGCGGGAGGCGACAGGAAGCGGCGGGCGAGGGTCGGTAACGGTGACCACCGGGCCCGAGACCACCAAGGAGAAGCGATGAACCCACGGATCACGAGGACCGCAGGCATGCGGGGCCGAGCCGGCTGTCGATCGCGCGTGTGGTCACCGGCCGTGATGACGGGCGTCGCTCTCGTCGGCTTTGCCATGGCCATCGCACGGCGCGCCGACGCCCGGTCCTTCGAGCTGGCCGCCGACGCCGGCGCAGCTGCCTTCGTGGTGGGCCTGTTCGCCTACCGGTCCGGAGGCAGGTCGTGAGAGGAGCCGGCCATCCCGCCTGACGACCAGGCGGAGCCCGTCGATCCCCCGTCGCGCCATCGGGTCCCGGCCCGCGATGTCGGCGCCGCCGTCGCCGCGTCGACCAGCAGCTCCCTCGGGGTGTTCCTCGTCGGAGCATCGGCGATCGAGATCCGGGCGTCGCTTCACTTCGGCGCGACGGCGTTCGGGCTGGCGCTCTCCCTCTACTACCTCGGGGCTGCCGCCGGTTCGGTGCCCTTCGGCCGGCTCGCCGAAGGGGTGGGTGGGCTCCGCGTGATGCGCTGGGCCGCCGTCGCCGCCGCGGGCTCGCTCCTGGCCATCGCGATCCTGGCTCGCTCGTGGGTCACCCTCACCGTCCTGCTGGTGGTGGCCGGCGTCGTCAGCTCGTCCATGCAGCCGGCCTCCAACCTCTTCTTGTCGAGGAGGATCCCCGACACCCGCCAGGGCCTGGCCTTCGGCATCAAACAGGCGGCCGTACCGGCCGCCGCCCTCCTCGGCGGCCTGGCCGTACCCGCCATCGCCCTCACCATCGGGTGGCGTTGGGCCTTCGTCTTCGCTGCCGTGCTCGCCACCGGCACCATCGCCATCCTGCCCCGCACCCGATCACGCCTGGCCGCCTACCGGGCAGGGCGAACGGCCCGAACGGCACCGCCGGTGGGACTCCCCCTCGTCGTGCTGACCACCGGGTTCTTCCTCGGCATCTTTGCCGCCAACGGATTGACCGGCTTCCTCGTCACTTCGGCGGTGGCGTCTGGGATCACCGACGGCCACGCCGGCCTGCTGGCCGCCGCGGCTGGAACGGTGGCCGTCGCGGTCCGCGTGGTCGTCGGCTACCGGGCCGACCACCGCGGCAGGGCCCACTTCCCGGTGGTGGCGCTCATGCTCGTCATCGGGGTGGCCGGGTACGGTGCGCTGGCTGCAGGGTCCGCCACGGGATGGCACTGGCTGTTCATGGTCGGAGCGGTCGTGGCGTTCGGGGCGGGGTGGGGGTGGAACGGCCTGTTCAACTTCGCCGTCGTGCGGACCCACCGGGACGCCCCGGCCCGAGCCACCTCGATCACCCAGGTCGGCGGACGGCTGGCCGGCGTGGCCGGCCCGATCACCTTCGGGCTCGTGGCCACGCACGCGTCGTACACCGCGGCATGGTCCATGGACGGCTCGGCGGCGATGGTGGGGGCAGCCGTCATCCTCGTCGGTCGGCACCACCTCGTCCGCGCCCTCGCCGGCATCCCTCCCGTCGACGGCTGACCGCCGGCCACTGCTGCCGTGACCGACGCCGCCGAGATCACGGGTGGTGGGCACGGGGGGTGGGCACGGCACCGTGACGCTCAGCGGGAAGATCGCGATCGGGGGATGAAGCGGAACGGGCACGGGGACACCTGCCCATCACCCCGACAAGATGCTACATTCACCCGGTCACGACTGGACGACAAGTAACCAAGGGGGGATCCATGGCAGACGACACGCCGGCGGGTGCGCCAGACGCGTCAGCGGGTTCGGGGAGATCGGCAGGGTCTGGTACGACCGGCAGGGACGGCGGACCCGGCGGCGCTGATCCAGCGAAGCCCAGCGCCATCAGCCGCATCTTCTGGAACCGGCAGATCGACCGGTACCCGGACTCCGGGCCGCGGTACTGGTACCTGACGGTCGGCGTCCTCGCCACCATCATGCTCTACTACGAGCTCTACGACGCGGGCACGGTGTCGACCGACATCATCGCCCAGTTCCACATGTCGTTCCTTTACTACGTCTACATCTCGGTCTTCGGCAACGCCGTGGGCGCATTCGGGTCGCTCTTCGCCGGCCTGGCCGACCGGTGGGGACGGGCGAACCTGGTCGTCTACGGCCTGCTGATCACCGGGCTGCTGATCCTCTTCGGCATCCCGAACGCCCATGCGAAGTTCGCCTTCGCCGTCGTGGTGGTGGCGATCAGCCTGGTCGAAGGGGTCATCCTGGTAGCCACCCCGGCCCTCATCCGGGACTTCTCCCCTCAGCTGGGGCGGGCATCCGCCATGGGGTTCTGGACGCTGGGGCCGGTCATGGGCAGCCTGGTGAGCGACATCGTCGCCACCAACACGCTGCCCCACCTGCATCCCTGGCAGGACCAGTTCATCATCTGCGGGATCGCCGGCATCGGGATCTTCCTCGTCGCCCTCTTCGGGCTGCGTGAGCTCTCACCCAGGATCAGAGACCAGCTCATGGTGTCCCTCCGGGACCGGGCGCTGGTCGAGGCCCGTGCCCAGGGGATCGACATCGAGGCCGGGATGGCCCACCCGTGGCGCCAGGTGCTCCACCTCGACGTCATCGGCTCGGCCTTCGGCATCTCCGTGTTCCTGCTCTTCTACTACGCCGCCGTCGGCTTCTTCACCGTGTACTTCACCACCATCTTCGGGTTCACGGTGCCGATGGCCGACGGGATCGGGAACTGGTTCTGGGCCTTCGACGCCGGGGCCCTCGTCGTCGTCGGCCTGATCTCCGATCGGCTCCGGGTGCGGAAGCCGTTCATGATCGTGGGGGCCATCGGCGCCATCGTCATGACGATCCTGTTCCTCACCCGGGCCACCCACCCCACGACGGGCTACTACACCTTCGTGTGGATGATCAGCGTCCTGTCGGTCTTCCTGGCCGTCGCCTACGCCCCGTGGATGGCGAGCTTCACCGAGACGGTGGAGCGTCACAACCCGGCGCTCACCGCCACCGGTCTGGCCGTATGGGGGTGGATCATCCGGGTGGTCATTGCCGTGTCGCTCATCATCCTCCCGGTCGTGGTCAGCTCGGCCACCCCGCTCGTCACCTACGGTGCGAAGGTGTCAGCCATCGCCAAGAAGTACGGGCCTCAGCTGGCCACGCTCACCACGTACGGGCCGAAAGTGCAGGCGATCGCGAAAGCGTACCCGACCCAGGTGGCGGTCCTCGGGGTCGTCCCCCCGGCGACGCTCGCCACGCTCAGCGCCGGTTCGAAGGCGCCGGGCTACTCGGCGGCGGTCGGGGCGGCGGTCGGGGACATCTCGGCGGGGCTGCACGTGAACACGGCCACCGCCCTCGGTGATCTGGTCTCCGTGAGCAAGGTGCCGGCCGCTGACCTGGCCTACCTGTCCGCCCACGGCAGCGCCGTGGTGGCCGCCAAAGCTGCCATCCCGCCGGCCGACCTGGCCTACGTCACCGCCCACGGCACCGCCGTCGAGAACGCGGCGAAGGAGACGCCCCACCAGTGGCAGCACTGGTGGTGGGTGTGCGTCGGTGGCATGGTGGCCTTCATCCCGCTGGTGCTCCTGATGGCCGGTCGGTGGCGGCCGAAGATGGCCAAGCAGGACGCCGAAGAGCACGAAGCAAAGGTGCGGGAGGAGATGGCCAAGCTCGGTATCGCCACGGCCGAGACCGTCTGAACGGCCGGCTCGGCTCCGACCGAGCACGACACACCGAGACCCCCGGCGAGCCTGCACAGCGCGCCGGGGGTCTCCCGCGCCCAGATGCCTTTCAAGTGGCCCACCCACGAATCAAGTGGCCTACCCACGAACCGTCCCCTCACCACCGCCACGGCGTTCGTCTCGGAGCCCTGGGCTCGGGAGGGCGCGGTTTCCACCCTGGCCGACGCGGGTAGATGGCACCCAGTCCGCCAACACCGGTAAGGGGGCGCCATCCTGGGCAACCTGCTCACCTCGGTCGTTGCCGGGGTCGGGACCACGCTCTGGGCTGACTGCCTCCGGCGTCCACACCCGCTTCTGCTCGGCGTGCTGGTGGCGCTGCTCGACCTCATCCCGATCGTGGGCTCGACCACCGGCGGGGTCATCGCTTCGCTGGTGGCGCTCACCAAGGGCCTGCCGATCGCGCTCGCCACCGTGGGCCTCTACGCCTTCTACCGGCTGATCGAGGACTACCAGCTCCCGCCGCGGGTGATGCGCCACACCGTCCGGATCTTCCCGAGCCTCACCATCATCGCCACCCTCGTCGGCGGTGTCCTCCTCGGCCCCATCAGGGCGCTGACCGCCATCCCGGTGGCCGCCGCCATCCGCCTCATCCTGGACGAGGTGACGCCGCCGAGCCTCCAGCGCCGGTGAGCGCGTTCGGGTGCCTCCCGGACTCCCTCGCCGGACTCCCTCGTGTCCTCGTCGTCCGAGGCGAGGCCGGCGGTGGTTCCCCGGAGAAGGGCAGGTGCCGGCCGGCCCCTACGCAACGTACGGCGAGCACGAGGCCTGGATCGTGATCGCCGACGGGTCCGTGATGCAAGGTTGCTCCCCAGACAGGCACTGCGCCTCGTGCGCACGTGGCACCGCCTGCGTCAAGGCGAACTGGAGGCGGCCCGGGCGAAGGCCCAGGCCAACCAGGCTCCCGGTACCATGGAGCCGTTGCCATGAGGATCAGCTACCGGATCCCCCACATCGAGAAGGTCGAGGTGCCTCGTGCGCACGTGATACGACTCACCTTCGACGACGGGCCCGTCCGCGAGCTCGAGTTCGTGGCCGGGTCGAACAGCGGAACGGTCTTTGCGCCGCTCGACGACCCTGGGTACTTCCCTCAGGTGCGGGTTGATCCTGAGAGCCGGACGGTCGCTTGGCCCAACGGATTGGACCTCGACCCGGCGGTGCTCCATGGCGACTTCGAGCCGGCAGGCGCCAACCACTTCTTCCGCGAGGTACCGAACCCGAGCACCCGCGCGGCGACTGGGTAGGTCGCCGGCGATTCGCCACATCCCCGAAATGCGGCGCACCCGGGGAGAGCCACCACTGCCGAACGCCGGCAGGGGGCATCCGTGTGGTCAGGTCACAGTGAGCCGTTCGACGGGTTGACTCGTGATGTCGGCGATCAGGTCGAAGTCCTTGTCGTGATGCAGAACGGTCAGCTCAGTCAACTCGCCAGTAGCGGCGATCAGTAGGTCCGGGATCGATGCCGCGCGATGCTGACCGCGCTCAGCGAGTGCCACTTGGACCTCGACGGCCCGGTCCTCGATAGCTGGGGTGAGATACTCGACGGGCATTCGTGCCAGTGGCGGTCGGTGGTAGGCGAGCCGTAGATCGCTCACGGAGCGAGCGGAGAAGCCAACTTCGAGCCGAGTGACCGTGCAGATCCGAACTAGTCCACGCTCGATCCGGGTCGCCCACTCTTCGGCATCTGGGCTTCGGGCGAGCCGGACCAGAGCGGACTTGTCGATGAGCCAGTTGGTCACGACCAGGCCTGGCGCATCACCTCGGGCTCGGCGAGGTCGGCGAAGGCGTCAGCGAACGCCACAAGGTCCTCGACTCCGACGTCGGGAGCCCTATCGTCACGTTCACGCGCCAGGGCGCGCCGGATGTACTCCGTCCGCGAGAGACCGACCCGCCGGGCCCTCGCGTCGATTGCGGCGAGGACATCGTCTGGAACATCACGGATCAAGATGTCGGTCACGGCTTCCTCCTCGCTCCGGCGATATCATAGGATATCACCCTCCAGAGCGACACCCTGCGAACCTGCCCAATACCGCCGACACCCGAGAGAGCACCGCCGCGGCCATCCCGCCGGGAGCGTGACCAAGTCCGCAGCGAGATCGACCGTCGACCGCGTAGCGTCGCCGATGGCGTCGGGGCGCCGCCGGGGTCGCGGGAAGGACCAAGTCCACCCCACTACAACCGACGGGACCAGCGCTCAGCGTCTTCCTGCGCGCCTGCATGCGAGCCCGGGTCCTCAAGGAGACGTCATGCCCGAGCTTCCTTCCCAGCCCAACCTCGACCACCTCCGGCACCAAGCGCGTCGGCTCCTGCGCGACGCCCAGGCCGGTGACCCCGGCGCCCTCGAGCGCATGGGCGCCTTCTCGACACGGCTCACCCTTTCCGCCGCGCACCTCGTCGTCGCCCGTGAGTACGGGTGGAGGAGCTGGGAAGCCCTCTGTCACTACGTCGAAGCACTCGCCTGGATCACCGAGCGCCGTCAGCCGCCTCCGGCCGCCGTCGATCACGAACCCTCGTCTGGTGTCCCCACCGGCGTCTGGCGTGGCGACGGTGAGATCGTGCTCCGCTGGGGAGCCCTTCGACCCGGCACCCTGATCGGCTGGGAAAGCCACGGCGTGCTCGATGCCAAGCTCGCGTCGTCGCTCCTGGCGCGAGAGCTCCAAGGGACGCTGGACGGGGTGGTCGTGACCGACGACCTCGAGACGGACTATGGCCGTTGCCAGATCCGGATGATCAGCAACGGCCGCCGGCTGAGTGGGGGGCCGAATGCGCCCATCGACCTCGAAGTGACGATCGAGCCGGCGCCGCCCGCACGGGCGGGCTGGATCGAGCTCTGCGGGGTTGGCGGGTCCTCGTGTCGGCTCACTGCGTCGTCCACCCGCTGCCGGACGTTGACGCCGACACCAGCTCCTGATCCAACCGAGCGGGAGGTCCGAACCTTGGCCCACTCGGTGCTGAGGGCCGCCCTGTTCGGACCGGCCAAGGTGATCCCTCACCGCTGCGCAGCGGCGCTGGCACGAGTCGGTGAGCTCGAAGCAGAAGTGGCGATGCCGGCCCGCGAAGCGCTCGCAGCTCTCCGCCGGCTCTGCGAGGTCGTCGCTGACTCGAGTGACGCCCGACGCACGCGAAGTCGAGGTTGTCTTCGAGGCGGCCAGTGGAGCGCTGACGGTGCTGGTGTGCTGGTGGAACTCGGCCAGGCTTGACAACCGACTGCGCATACGCTGCAACGGGTGGTACATACCAGGTGTCCCCGAACGTCGCGGGTACCTGCGACGCGGCCTGGTGCCGAACGCGGCCGGCCGGGGGCGCTTGTATCCCGGGCGCTAGCCCACTCAAGTGACCGACCACTGCGGCAGCGTGCAGAGCACGCCGGCTCGTCTTGTGCCCGAGCCTCTAGGGCTCACCAGCCTTCCTGCCCAGCTCGATGAGCTAGCCGTCCTTCCACGGTGGGCCTCCCGCCCGACCGGGAAAGTAGCTTCCGGCTGCCTCTGCCATGAGCCCGCATGGCCTCGTGGAGGCGCTGGCGACACGACAGCCGGCAGTAGCGCACCGGATATCCCGACTCCCCCGCGGGGAGGAGTACCCGCGGGGAGGGGACGGCCGCACCACTGGCAGGTGGGGGCCAAAGAGTCCGCCACGTGATGGGCTGTGCCGTACCCCGGAAGCACCCCGCGAGTGCGAGAGGCATCGTCGCCGATCGGCACGGCTACCCGTGCGCCGGCAACGGCCGAGAGGAAGAAAGTTAGAAAACTTCGCTTCAGGCCTTGACTTCGCGCCGCGATCGAGCCGTCGATATCGACCCCCAGTGGCGCTTGTCTCCGGTCGCACAGGGCGCAACCCATGCCTGCGCACCACCAACCCCATCGTTCCTGCGGCGAGCACGCCGCCGTCTCGTCGCGCCGCCGGCCGTGCCGGACGCCGAGCCTGACCCTGGAGCCCGCCCACTACGTCTCTCTCGGCCAGACCCACGAGCGTCCGGCGTTGGCGCGTTGGCCGAGGCCCGGGCAGGTCGCTTCGATCACCTGATCGTCTACCGGGTCGACCGTCTCTCCCGCTCGGTCCGGGGCTTGGCCCAGCTCCTCGAAGACCTCGACGCCGCCGGCGTCGCCTTCCGCTTGGCGATCGAGCCCTTCGACACGACGACCGCCGCGGGGGCGGATGATGGTCCAGATGCTCGCCGTGTTCGCCGAGTTCGAGCGGGCGACCATCGTCGACCGGGTGATCGCCGGCATGGAGCGGAAGGCCGCACGCGGCGGCTGGTGCGGAGGATCGCGTCCCTTCGGCTACGACGGTGAAACGGCGACCGGCTACCTCGCGCCCAAGACCGACGAGGCCCCGCTCGTGCCGGTCATCTTCGACCGCTACGCCCACGGCAGAGACGGCCCCCGGGCGCTGGCGGTGTGGCTGAACGAGGCCGGGCACCGCACCAAGGCCGGGGACCCTGGAGCCACACCGCGGTCCTCACCGTGCTGCGCAACCTGATCTACGTGGGCAAGGTCTTCTTCCGAGATGCCCTCCACGACGGTCCGCACCCCCCACCTCGTCAAGAAGATGCTCTTCGACCGCGTCCAGGCACTGCTCTCCGAGCGCGGCGAGGACCACTCCAAACGTGCCTCGGCGACCTCGCCCTTCCTGCTGGCGGGCCTCGTCGTGTGCGCCCGCTGCGGGAAGCACTTCGTCGGTACCTCGGCCGTCGGGAACCGCTACCGGTACCGCTGCTACACGTGCATTACCTGTCAGCGCTACGGCACGGAGTACTGCGACGCCGAGCGCCCGCCCGCCGAGGACCTGGACGCGGCCGTCTTGGACGCGCTCTTCCACACCTACGAGCGCACCGCCCTGTTCCAGGAAGCCGTCGCCTCAGCCCGGCGCCGCGCACGCGCCGAGCGAGGCAATCACGCCCAAGAGCTGGCCGTCGTCGACGCCGGGATGACCAAGGCCGAAGACGCCATCGAGCGCTACCTCTCGGCGTTCGAGGCCGGCACGCTCTCCGAGACCCAGTGCGGCACGCGCCTGGAGCAGCTCGCCACGAAGGTGCGCGACCTCCGGGAGCGGCGGG
>JAKADK010000140.1 GCA_021820665.1 Actinomycetes bacterium
GAGGTGAAGGCGCTGCAGCTCTAGCCGACAGGCTTGCCGCCGGCGACAGGCCTGTCGCCGGCGGCAGGATGGTCGACGGTGGGAGGCGCTCCGAGGGCGTCAGCCGAAGGGCGGGGCGCCCACCTTCGCCTCGTAGCCGGGCAACGGCGCCCGGTAGATGCAGCCGTCGCAGTTCATGGCCACCGGGGAGCCTCGGGTCTCGTCGTATCGCTGCCAGACGAGATCGACCAGTCCCCCGGCGACCCCGATCTCCCGCCCGTAGGAGACGGCCACGCCGGGGATGTCCGCCGCCCACGCTGCGGCCTGCTCGACGATCCGGTCGATCAGGACGCCGGCGAACAGGAAGTACGGCACGACCGTGATGCGCCGGGCGCCGAGACGGTGGACGTGGTCGAGCGCGTCGGCGACGGTGGGAGCGGCGAGAGAGACGAACGCCGGTTCGACCAGGCCGAGCCGGTTGGCACCCCGCCCCCCACCGGGCAGCCACGCCGTCCTGGCCGCCAGCCCCTCGCCCAGGCCACGACTGTCGGCCAGCAGGCGTGCCGCCTTGGCCAGGTCGGCGTTGGCATCCGGATCGCTCGATCCCCGCCCGACGACGATCACCGCGTCGGCCGGGCCCGGATCCGCCTGACGGGCTCGCTTCTCGACCGCCGCCAGCACGAGGGGGTGGGTGCCGAGCTCCCGGCCGTAGGCGGTGGCGAGGCCGGGGTGACGGGTGCGCGCCTTGGCCATCGCCACCGGCCCGTCGTCCTTCATGTGACCGGCGCCGAAGAGCACCAGGGGAATGCCGATGATCTGGTCCACGCCCTCGGCCACCAGGCGGTCGATGCCCTCTTGGAGCTCGGGCTCCACGAGCTCGATGAAGCCGCGTCCCACCGGGGTTCCGGGTCGGGCGGCGGCAATGGCGTCGCAGAACGCCAGGAACTGCCGCACGCCTTTTTCGGAGCGCGTGCCGTGGCCGATGAGGAACAGCCCGGGGGTGGTCATGGATGCTCTCCCGATGCCAGGCGGACCAGGGCGTTGAAGGCGGCGGCCGCGACGGCGGCGCCCCCGCGCTCACCGACGTTGGTGACGATCGGTACGCCTCCCGGTGTGCCGGTGGCCACCTCGACCAGACGGGCCTTGGACTCGGCCGCGCCCACGAACCCGACGGGGAGCCCGATGACGAGTGCCGGGGCGAGCGCACCCGAGCTGACCAGGTCCGTGACCTCGAAGAGCGCGGTCGGCGCGCAGCCGATGACGAAGACGGCCCCCTCGGGCCACCGCTCGGCGGCGAGCCGGATCGCCTGCGCGCTCCGGGTGGGCGATCCGTCGGGGCCAGCCGTCGTCTGGGCCAAGAGGCAGTGGGTCTCCGCTCCGGAGATCCCGGCCTGGACCATCGTGACGTCGCAGACCACGGGTGCGCCGGCCTGCACGGCCGCGACCCCAGCAGTCACGGAGCGCTCGTCGGTGACGACCGACGCGGCATAGGCAGGGTCGGCGCTGGCGTGGACCATCCGCGCCACCACGGCAGCCACGCCGGGGGGGAGGCCCGAGAGGTCGACGCGCTCGTGGAGGATCCGGTAGCTCTCGACCTCGATGGGATGGACACGGCCGGCGCTCATCGGGCGCCCTCCATGTCGGGGAGCGGGATCTCGGCGATGGCACCCCGGGGGCAGATCTCGACGCACTCGCCACAGCCGGTGCACCGACCGGGGACCACGACGGGGCGGAGCGGGGCAGGGAGGAGCGCGCCGCTCGGACAGGTGGCGAGGCAGGCGCCGCAGGCCGTGCACCGCCCGTCGACGGCCACGGTCCAGTCGCCCAGCCGGAGGCTGGTCGCCGTCATGGCCGGTACCCCCGGGGAGTCACCATCCGGCCGCGACGGAGGACGGTCGTCGACGCGCCGACGATCACGCAGCTGGTCATGGTCACGACCGTGGGATCGAAGGTGGCGATCGTCGTCACCTCCACCCGGGCCCCGGGACGCCCGGCATCGGTGACGATGCCGACCGGTGCCCCCGGGGGCCGCGCACGGGCGAGGAGGGCAATGGCCTTGTCGAGCTGCCACGTCCGACGGCGCGAGCGGGGGTTGTAGAGGACGACCACGAGGTCGGCGCCGGCGGCCGCGTCGAGGCGCCGCTCGATCTCCTCCCACGGGGTGAGCAGGTCCGAGAGGCTGATCGAGACGTGGTCGTGGCCGATCGGCGCCCCGAGCAGGGCAGCGGAGGCCAGGGCGGCCGTGACCCCCGGCACGACCCGGATCGCCACCGGCGGCGCCCCGGGCGCACCTGCCGTCTCGATCACGGGGGAGGCCATGGCGTAGACCCCGGCGTCACCCGAGCACACCATGGCCACGTCTTCTCCGGCGGCGGCGAGGTCGACCGCCTGTCGGGCCCGGTCCAGCTCCTCGCCCAGTGGCGAAAGGATGACCCGCTGGTCGGGCCGGAGGAGGTCGGCGCACTGGTCGACGTAGGCGTGATAGCCGATGACGACACCGGCGTTCTGCACGGCGGCGGTGGCAGCCGGGGTGCGGTGCTCGGGGTGGCCGGGTCCCAACCCGACGAGGGTGAGGGTCCCCAGGGGGCCGCTCCGACGGGCGACGGCGACGGTGGCACCCGGCGAGGTCTGCTTGGTGACGACGAGTGAACCGCCGGCGCCCGCTCCGAGTAGGGCCGCGGCCTCTGAGACGCTGGCCGTGCCGACCGCGTCACGGACGACGGCGCTGGGTGTGGGCACGTCGACCCGGGAGAGCTCGCCGGCGGGAAAGGCGAGGACCGGGAGCCCGAGGCCGAGGATCGCCGGGTGGTGGGCACGCCGGTCGATCGTGGCCACGGCCGCCAACGACGAGGGCGACAGACCGGCGTTGTTCAGGCTGGTGTGGACGAGCGCCGCCACCTCGTCGGGTGTGGTGGTCGACGAGGTGCCGATGCCGAGGACGAGCGAGTGGGGACGCAGGACGACCATCCCGGCGCCCGGAACGGCTGCGTCCTCACGAACGTCATCCGGAGCGGTCCCGCCGTGACCGGTCCCACGAGGGCTGGTCCCACGAGGGCTGGTCTCCTCGAGACGGTCGGCGGCATCGGTGACGACGATGCGCTCGGGACCGGGGTGGTCAGCCGGGACGAGCAGCTCCGGGGGCAGGGGCCAGGCGAGCGGGTTCGTCACCGCGGGGGAGCGGCCATCGAGCATGGCCAGGGTGACGCCGGCCACGTCCCCTTCGGCCGAGACGCCCGGCAGCGAGTCCAGGGCGACCGAGCCGCTCGCGTCGGTCGCCGTCGTCACGACGGGGACGGCGTCCAGACGATCCGCCACCGTCCGGGCCAGCGTGTTCGCCCCGCCGCCGTGGCCACCGCACAGGGCGATGGCGAACCTGCCGGCCTCGTCGACGCAGACCACGGCCGGGTCGGTGTGCTTGTCGGCGAGGAGCGGACCGACGATACGCACGGTGGCACCCACGGCAGCGAACACGACGAAGCCGTCGACGCCGGGCTCGCCCCAGCGGGCCCGGAGCGTTGGCCCGAGGTCGCCGTGGTGGGTGGCGTACGGGAGCCGGGCGGCCAGGGCGCGGCCTGCCGCCGAGAGCGTGAGCGACCACACGCTCACGATCGTCCGTTCCCGGTCAGGGCGTCGAACCCGGTGTCTCCCACATCGGCGTCCTTCGGGCCCCAAGCCACGAAGACGGGGTTCTCGCCGGCGAGCCGCCAGCCGCCGTCGGGCAGGCGGCGTGCCCGGTCCACGTGGACCTGGACCAGGTGGCCCAGGCGCTCGGCGGCGGCGGTGGCCCGGTCGATGGCGGCGAAGGTGGCGACGACCCGGCCGTCGGGCCGGAGGCGTTCCAGGGTGGCGTCGAGTGCTCGCATGCCACCACCGCCGATGAAGGCGCGATCAGGATCCGGCAGGCCGGCACAGGCATCCGGCGCGATGCCCACGACGACGTGGACGTCCACGCCGTGGCGGGCGGCGTTCTCCGAGATGCGCTGGGCGTCGTCGGACCGGGCTTCGACGGCGAACACCTCCAGCCCGGGGCAGAGCGAAGCGCACTCGACGGCCACGCTCCCGCTCCCGGCTCCGACGTCCCAGAGGACACCGGTGGGCGGGAGCGCGAGCTTGCCCAGGGCGATGGCCCGGACCTCGGCCTTGGTGACCATGCCGTCCCGGTGCCCGAAGGCACCCTCGGGGAGTCCCCATGCCAACGGCTTGCCGCCGGGGCCGTCGCCCCATCCGGCGATGCGGCGACCACCCGGGCCGAGCAGCACCACGACCGAGAGGGGATCGAAGCGACCGGTGGCCAGCGTGGTGAGGTCCATCTCCTGCACCGACTCGTCGTCGTGTCCCAGCCGGGAGCACACGGCCACCCAGTCCACGGCGGCGTGGGCGGCCACGAGGGCTCGACCGACCGCCTCGGGCGGGGAGTCGGGAGAGGTGAGCACCGCCGCCTTCCGGGCCAGGCGGATGGCGCCGACGGCATCCGCCAGTGGACGACCGTGGGCCGAGACGACGGTGGCGTCGTCCCACGGTAGCCCGACGCGGGCGAAGGCCACGGAGATCGCCGACGGGGCGGGACGGACGTCGACCGACCGTCGGTCGACGACACGCAGCAGGGCGCGGACGATCCCGAAGAAGCCGGGGTCTCCCGATGCGAGGACGCACACCCGCGCCCCGTTGGCAGCGGCCGTGGCGATCTTCCGGCACGCGTCGTCGGCGTCGTCGGTGATCGGCTCGGTGGCCGGTCTGGTGGCCGGCCTGGTCGCGGAGCCGGCGCCGCCGCCTTCGTGGCGGTGGGAGACCCACGTCTCGTAGAGAGCGAGGTGGCGGCGTCCGCCCACGACTAGATCGGCATCGTCCAGCGCCTGGTGGGACGGGCCGTCCAGCTCGTCGAGCGAGCTCCCCGCCAGGCCGATCACCGAGATGGGCGCGGTCCGCGGCGCGACCCCGCTGACGAGCGCGGGAC
>JAKADK010000141.1 GCA_021820665.1 Actinomycetes bacterium
GGGGCGGGGGCGGGGGCGGGGGCGGGGGCGGGGGCGGGAGGGGACGCCGGGAGCGGGAGCGGAGGCAGTAGCGGATCGTGTTGATCATGCGCGCCTTCTCCAGCGAGTGGGTCAAGCTCCGCCGCCGCCGCCTGTGGTTCGGCTCCTACGGGGCCATCGCCGGGGTCGTCGTCCTCACGACCGTCGTCACCATCGCCGGGGCCGCCGCCAACGCCGGCCGACACCCGGCGGGCACCCTCACACTCGCCATGCTGGCGCAGCCCACCGGTCTGAGCAGGGGCCTGACCCAGACCGGCATCCTGCTCGGCGCCGTGGCGCTGTCCATCGCCGCCGCCCAGTTCGGCGGAGAGTTCTCCCACGGCACGCTGCGCAACCTCCTCATGCGCGCCCCCCGCCGCGCCTCCCTCATCGCCGGCAACGGTCTGGCCGTGCTCAGCTTCCTCGTGGGCGCCGTCGTCGTGGCCGCCGTCGTCGACATCGGCGCCGCCTTCGCCATGGCCCAGCTGCGCGGCGTCGCCACCGGCGCCTGGACCTCGGGCTCGGCCATGGCCAGCCTGGGGGAGATCGTCGGCGACGTCGCCATCTCCGTGTGCGGCTACGCCATCGTCGGCATGGTGCTCGGGGTCCTGCTGCGGTCGTCGGTGATCGCCATCGCCGCCGGTCTCGCCCTCCTGCTCCCGGTCGAGTCGATCATCGCCTCGGCGGTCCCCTCCACCGCCCGGTGGCTCCCGGGCCAGCTTCTCCAGAGCCTGGCTCGGGGCGGCAGCCCCCAGGCCGGCTTCGGCGCCGCCCTGGCCACCATGTCGATCTACCTGGCCGGCATCGTCGTCCTGGCCCTGGTCGCCTTCACCCGCCGCGACGTCACCGCCTGAGCCTCCGCCCAGGCCGATCCCCGTTCGGACGCCGGCTCACGCCTTCGGGGCCCGGTCGGCTCATACCTTCGGGGCCCGGTCGGCTCACGCCCTCGGGGCCCGGTCGGCTCACGCCTTTTGCCGGTGGACCACCTGGATCTCGGTGTAGCTGAACAGGCCGGGAAGGCCGTGCTCCACACCGACCCCGCTCCACTTCAGCCCCCCGAAGGGCTGCTCGGGGGCGAGGGCCCCGTGCGTGTTCACCCAGACGGTGCCGCACTCCAGCCTCCGGGCCACCTGCTCGGCCCGGTCGGCATCCGACGACCACACCGACCCGCCCAGGCCGAAGTGGGTGTCGTTGGCCCGGGCCGTCACCTCGTCGAGATCACGGTAGGCGACGACCGGCAGCACCGGGCCGAACTGCTCCTCGTCGACCAGCCGGACCCCGTCCTCGACGTCCGCCACGATCGTCGGTTCGACGAAGTACCCGGGCCGGTCCAGCCGGTGCCCTCCGGCGACGACACGGGCCCCGTGGTCCGTCGCGTCCCCGAGCAGCCCGAGCACGCGCTCCAACTGGGGCCGGTTGTTGATCGGGCCGAGCTGCGTCCCCTCTTCCCTGCCGTCACCGACACGGGTGGCCCGAGCCCGCTCCCCCAGCGCGTCCACGAGGGCACCGTAGAGGCGCTCGGGGGCGTAGACGCGCTTGACGGCGATGCACACCTGCCCACAGTTGGCGAACGCCGACGCGAACAGCCGGTCCGCCACCCGGTCGACATCGGCGTCGTCGAGCACGATGGCCGGGTCGTTGCCCCCCAGCTCCAGCGTCAGCCGCTTCAGGTCCGGGGCTGCCGCCGCCGCCACCTTCTTCCCGGTGGCGACGGAGCCCGTGAAGCTGATCTTGCGCACGGCCGGGTGCTCGGTCATCCGGCCCCCGAGCTCGTCCCCGCCGCTCACCACGTTGAGCACCCCGGCAGGCAGCACGGAGGCGAGCACCTGGCCCATGGCCAGGCTGGAGAGGGGGGTGAAGGGCGACGGCTTCAGCACGACGGTGTTGCCGGCCCGCAGCGCCGGCGCGATCTTCCATGCGGCCATGGAGAGCGGGAAGTTCCACGGCGTGATGGCGGCGACCACTCCGAGCGGCCGCCGCACGATCTCGACGACCGCGCTGTCGTCGTCGCGGATGATCTCCCGGTCGAGGTCCAGGTCGGCGAAGTACCGGAGCCACCGGGCACTGCTGGCGATCTCCCCCCGCGCCCCGGCCAGCGGCTTCCCCTGCTCGGCGGTGAGGACGGGGGCGACCTCGTCGACCGCCGCCTCCAGGGCGTCGGCCGCCTTGGCCAGGATGGCGCGACGGTGGGACTCGTCGCCCGACCACGGCCCGCCGGCACGGGCGGCCGAGGCCATCGCCTCTTCCAACTGGTCC
Source organism: Actinomycetes bacterium (assembly GCA_021820665.1). Classification (GTDB taxonomy): domain Bacteria; phylum Actinomycetota; class Acidimicrobiia; order Acidimicrobiales; family RAAP-2; genus JAKADK01. The sequence goes on from JAKADK010000141.1 coordinate 2,275, forward strand.
GCCGAGCACTCCGGTGCGTCGCCGAACGCCTCCCCCCGGGCAGGGTCGATCACCGGGAAGCTCCCCTCCCCGACCACTGCCGCACCGTCGATGGTCATCACGTGCTCGGGCATCCTCGGGCTCCTCATCTCTCGTCGTTCGTCGGGTCCCGTCAACCGGGTCGCCCCGGTTGTGCGGCTGCCGATGTGCTCCCCTGGGACCCCGGTGACCCCTCCGACCCCGGCGGCACCGTGCCACCGGGAGGCCGGGGTGTCCCGGCACACCGACACCGACACCGACACCGACGCCGACACCGACGAACAGCTGGCAGCTGCCCCCTTTCTACTCCTCGGCGGATCGGGCAGCCATGGCAGATCGACGCTCGGCGTCCATCTCTTCGAGCCAGGCCGGTGCATGGACGCGGGCCCAGGCCCGGGAGATCGTCCCCCGGACCATCGACCCCAGGGCCTGCCGGTCCGCCAGGGCCAAGCAGACGTGGGCGGTGATGACCACGAAGAAGACCAGGGCGAGCCAGTTGTGGACGAAGGTCGCTCCGGCCCGCCACGACAGCGGGAACGGAGAGAACCAGTGGAGCATGCACCCGGACGCCAGCATGACGAGGGTGCCACCGGCGGTGAAGGCGGCGTTCAGCTTTTGCCCGGGGTTGAACTTGCCGAGAAGCAGGTCGGCCCGAAGGTAGCGGCGGACCGACCACGACCGGCCGAGGGCGGCGAACCATCGCCGGTCGTCCTCGGTCCACCGGTTGAGCCGGGACAGGTCGCGCCGCAGACCCCGTCCCCACCGCCCGGCCACCGCCAGCGCGAACGGGCCGGGGAGGGCGAGCCCGGCGCCCAGGTGGATCTGCTCGACGAGCAGCCGGCGGCCGACGAGCGCCATCAGCGGGGTGAGGGAGAGGGCGGCGCCGGTGAGGATCAGGATGGCGAACAGGCCGGCGTTGACCCAGTGGAGCGTCCGTTCCACCCGGTCGAAGCGCACGAGGAACCGGCCGGCGGCCTGGTTCCCGGCCGGGTCCTCGGGTGGGTCCTCGGGTGGGTCTCCGGCCGGGTCCGTGGAACGGCCCGTGGCCACTCCGTCCGCGCCCTCGGCCGGATCCTCGGACGCGCCCTCGGCCGGATCGGGTGCACGGCCCGTGGTCACGCCGTCCCGGTCGTGGGTGGATGCCCGTCGATCCAGGCGTTCACGGGATACCCGTTGTCCTCCCAGTAGCCGGGAACGGGTCGCTCCACCAGGTCGATCTCGGAGAGCCACTTGATCGACTTGTACCCGAACATGCCGGGGACGAAGAGCCGCAGGGGCCCACCGTGGTCCCGGGTGACGGGCGCACCCAGCATCGAGTAGGCCACCAGAGCGCCGGTCTGCTCGGCCTGGGTCCGGGTCAGGCTCTCGGTGTAGACCCCGTCGAAGGAGCGGAGCTCGAACGCCGTCGCCGACGGGAGCGCGCCGGCGTGGGTGGCCAGGTCGTCCAGGCGGACACCGACCCAGTGGACGTTGCTCACCTCCCACCCGGTCACGCACTGGAAGTCGGCGGTGAGCCGGGTGGCCGGCAGCGCCTCTAGTTCCGAGACCGTCAGGCTGAGCGGGCGCTCCACCAACCCGCCGACCCGCAGGCGGTACCCGGGCGGGGGCAGGGGGTAGCCGCCGGTCACGGTGTAGAGCTCGAAGCCGCCGGCGCCGGGGACCAGGCCGCCGAGGGCGCTCTCCCGCACCGGCGCCAGCAGCTTGGACACCCCGTGCTGGAGGTCCCGACCGAAGACGATCCCGAGGGCGCCGAGCCCCAGGATCCCGATCACCGCCCGGCGGCCGACGGGAGTCCCTTGGGCGGCGGTCGACATCGTGCCCCTTAGGCGGGACGGAACCGGAAGAGCGCGCTGCCCGCTCCGGTGTCGTGGAAGACCACGGTGACGGGCATCCCGACCACCACCGAGGCGGGATCGCAGTCGACGATGTTGGTGAGGACCCGGGGACCCTCTTCCAGCTCGATGTAGGCGACGACGTAGGGCAGCGCGTCGCGGAACCCCTCGACGGCGCTGCGGTGCACGACGGTGAACGTGTAGACGGTCCCCCGCCCCGATGCCGGCATCCAGGAGGTGTGCTGGCTCCCACACGCCGGGCAGTGCGCCCGCGGGTACCAGATCACGGTGGCGCAGTCGTCGCACCGGCGCAGGAGGAGCCGACCCTCGGCGGTGGCGGCCCAGAACTCCTGGGTCTCCGGCGAGACGGCCGGGGCGGGTGTCGGGAGGGAGGCGGTCACGCGTCCGCCGTCCCGAGGATCAGGGTGGCGCTGCCCATCCGGGTACCGATCGAGCCGCCGGTGCCGTGGGCGAGGGCGATCGTGCAGTCCGGCACCTGCACGGCCTCGTGTGCCTCGCCGCGCAGCTGGCGGACGGCCTCGATGACCTTGGTCATCCCGCCCCGGTTGGAGGGGTGGTTGTTGCACAGGCCCCCGCCGTCGGTGTTGAAGGGCAACCGGCCACCGGGTGCGACGAGGGCGCCGTCGCTCACGAAGCGGCCCCCCTCCCCCTTGGCACAGAACCCGAGGTCCTCGATCGTCTCCACCACCGTGATCGTAAACGAGTCGTAGATGGAGGCGTAGT
>JAKADK010000004.1 GCA_021820665.1 Actinomycetes bacterium
CTCGTTAGCCAGCTGTTTGACCTCACCCTCGAAGTGCTCGACTCCGACGATCGCTGGCGCACCCGCTGAAGCCCTCAGGATCCGCGACCAGCGATGCATCACCGGTCAAGAAAGTGCGAAAGTCCACTTCTACGGCCACCAGGATGGCCCGGTCACCTGACGGTCCGCTATCAAAACGCGCACGCAGCGGCAAGAAGACTTCGGTGACCACACCCGCCAGCCACCGCCAGCATTTCATCCGTCGTTACTGACCGCCAGGTCATGAGACCTCAAAGGACTTGACACGCACCGTGACGATGTGAAAAAGTAATCGTCGCCAATCGGTTTGCTCGCATTTAGCGAGTTGGGTAGGGGGGATCGATGGGACCTTCGAAGGGTGTCGTGCGCCCAGTTGCCAATACGATTCTCGCGTTGTCGATCCTGGTTGGGGCTGGCATCGCTGGATCGCTGGCAGTGCCCAGTAGCACCTCGGCTCGGTCGCAGTCTGGTTCGGCAGGCAGCGCCTCTTCTTCGACCCCATCTGGCTCTTCGACCCCATCTGGTTCGGCCAGCACTCGAACTGGAAGTCCTCGTGTAGTTGTCGCGAGTGAGGCTTCCCCGACGCACAGCGTCATGAGCCAAGTCTCTCCATCGAAGGCGGGGCCGTCGCTGGAGCGCTCTTCAGTTGGTCAGCAGCCCTTCACCCTCTCACTAGGAACTAGCGGAGCGACGATTCACGGCATCCCCACCCCGGCACAGAAGCCCGGACCCACCCAGACCACCACAACGGTGAGGATTCTCGGATCTCACAGTCAAGTCGCGGTTCCGGCGAATGGGACGATCCCGTATGGCGAACTACTCACCGTCGTGGCCGAGGTCGACGAGATACCGGGCAACAAGCCCGTGACCTCGGGGATGGTTGACTTCACCGAGAACGGCGCCTCCGTGAAGCCCGAGTTCTCGAACTCGGCCATCTGCCAGGCGGTCCCGGTCGTGAAGGGCACTGCGTCGTGTGCGATTACGGCCTTGGCGGCGAACTCCACCCCGTACCAGTTTGGTGCCTCGTACACCCCAGCCCAAGGGTCTCTCATCGCGAGCAAGGTGGCTTCGGCACAGGGTCCCGCGGTCACGGTAGTGAAGGCCACCACCACCCTCACGCTCTCCGGGGGACCGGACACGTCTTCTCCGGGCAACGTACGCCTTCAGGCCGTCGTGGCGAATCGCTCGGCCGGTTCCAGCCTGGCGCCCACCGGCACCGTGTCGTTTGAGCAGGGGGGCGTCGGGCTCATCTGCGAGCAAGGGCAACCGGTGCTGAGCGAGGCCACCTCCTCGTCGTCCAGCGTGTTCTGCAATGTGCCGGCGCCGAGCGGGACCACTACCTACACGGCTCTCTACATCCCGGCCAACAGCAGCGACTTCGCCGCGTCAGGTCCGGTCTCGACGTCAGTGGCGCCCGGTACCGGGAGCGCAACGGCAGGAGGGTCTGGCGCGTCTTCGCCGGAAGCGGCTCCCGCCGGGTCCTTTGGTCCCTCGATCTTGGCTGGCACTTCCACCACTGCTACGTCATGCTCCAGCATCTTCTCCACCTTGTGGAGCGACGGTCTCTCCGGTCCCACCACTCTGACCTTCTCGCCGGGGTCGTCCGCGTTGACTTTCTTGGCGAACCTCTCCCTCACCGAGGCCCAGACCTCGGGCCAGTGCTCGCCGTCTACGAGCATCGCGTTCAGCCAGGCCTCGCTGTCGCTGGCAGGAAGCACACTGAGCGGCACTGGTCTCGGCGGGACCATCACGGACGTGGCATCAACGTCGAGCTCACCCCAATTGTGCATCACGTCGGGCAACCTCGGGGGCGAAGCGGTGACCGTCAGCGGGAGCCTGTGCTTCTCGATCTCGACCGCGTCGGCCAGCGGCGGCACGGTCGACAACGTGAGTAGTGCATCGCTGAGCCAGGTCGGATCGGTGAGCATCATCCCGTCAGTCCTTACTCTGTCGGGGGTGAGCGTGAACATCAGCAACGGGACTCCCCCCTCGACCTGCACGTTGTCCTCGAGCGGTGACTGGTGGCTCTCCGTGAGCGGAAACCTGGCACTGACGCTCTCGCAGCAAAACGTCTCGGCAAGTGGGACCGCAACAGGCTGCATCGACCTCTCGACGGGTACCTCGGGTACCTTTGAACTGACCTCTGACCTAGGCTCGATATCTCTTGGTTCGACGGTCTCGCTCCAGAGCTTTGACGTGATCCTTAAATACTCGTCTGGCTCGGGATTCGCGGCACAGGGTACAGCCCTCGTAACGATTAACATGCCGAGTGGCGGACAATTATCCACGAGTCTGACGGTCGCTTTCGATAGCTCGGGGGCCCTGGTTGTTGGCGGGCAAGCCGACCTGTCGAGTTTCCTCCCCTCATCCTTAGGGGGCACCGCGTCTGCGTACCTGTACTACGCCACCGCCGCGTATCCGAGCTTTAATACCGGGGTCAGCGCCATCGGGACAATCGACCTCGTCCCGGGCCTTAATCTCGCGTTCTCCACGAGCCTTCCGGCTTCCTTTGTTACGTCGATGCAAAACACCGTCCACATCGACATACCTCAAAAAATTCTGGCGGTCGGATCATTCGACACCTCGACGGACACCTTTAAGCTTGCCATCACCCTTACGTTCTCCTCTCCGGTCCAGCTGTTCGACAACCAGGGCGTGGCCCTCGATCTGAACTCGGCCAGCGTGACGCTTTCGGTGAGCCCTGTGCAGGTGAGCATTAGCTTCTCTATGAAGGGGACGTTGTATCCGGACGGCACTTCTGGACAGCAAGTGGCCGTCTCCGGGACCCTCTCCGCCGTGGTCGGCAGCAGTCCCTCCGTGTCGATCAGTGTCTCGGTGAACGAATCGACGCTGGGCAAATGCGGTAGTGGCAAGGGCTGGTCCAACGCCTTCAGCGACACTGGGCTCACCGTGAAGTGCGCGGAGCTGACGGTGGGCGTGACGGACGTGTTCCCCTTCGTGAAGGGGTCCATCAACGGAGTGATCACCCAGCTACCTACCGACATGGCCAACGCCATCGGCTACCAGCAAAACGCGCCCATCGCCTTCGCCTTCGGCTTCAACCCGTACTACTTGGACTTGAGCATCGGCACGTACGGCTCCACCACACCCGCCCTGGAACCTCTCGCCTCATTCGATAATGGGAGCTACGCTACGGACCTCCAGGTCACCTACGCGCAGCTGTGCTTCATGCAGCCTGGTGCTACGCCAGTGTCCCTGGGCGGCGGGCTGACGTGCCGCCCTGGTTACGTCCTTGGATTCTCGGCAACCATCGACGTCTCCGTCTTCAAGAATCCGGTCACCGTCAACGTCCTCTCGTCGATGTCGATTGGCAATCCGACGAGTTTCGACTTCAGCGCCAACATCTCTCAGATCACCGTGGGAAGTGACCTCAACGTCGGCCCGGTGACACTCGTCGTGTGCGCCAGTACGGCGCAGACCTGTGACAACAACACCTCGTACTTCCAGTTCGAATTCGATGGCTCGTTCTCGTTGAGCGGATCCGCCATCGTTCCTAAATTTGTGGAGTTGAGCGGGTCGCTGTCCATGTCGCTGAACGTGAAACTGTCCACGAGCGGGTTCACAGCTCTCGTGTCGGGATCTGGGAGTGGGTCGATAACCTCCTGGAATGCGTTCGCCAACTGTTCGGGGAAGTGGTACAACCCCTTGACCTGGTACTGCGCCGGGGGCTGGGGAAGCACCACGAGCGTCAGTTTCACACTGGGCTCTACCGGCATCTCGGCGAACTCGACCGGAGTGACGCTGTCGGTGGATGGCACTAACATCACCTTCCCGTTCAGCTCTGCTAGTCAGTCGGTAGTTCCCCCTCCCACCACAAGCACCACCCTCTCTTCGTCGGTGAACGGCTCGTCGTCGACCACATCGACGTACGGGCAGCCGGTCGTGCTCACGGCCACCGTGTCCGCATCGGGGGCCACGTTCGACGGTGGCGGGTCGGTGTCCTTCTACCTTGACTCAACCAACGGCCAATTCGCCATTCCCGGGTGCAGCGGTGCCAACGCGGTGGCGCTTCAAGACAACAGCGGGTCCTACACCGCGACGTGCACGACGTCGACAAACGTGGTTCCATCGTCGGGTGACACCATGATCCTGCCCGCCGGGTCCGATTCCGTCGTCGCCCAGTACAGTGGCAACTCGAACTTCCCCGTTTCGACGTCGAGCGCGGTGACCGAGACGGTGAACGCGGCGACCCCCACTCTGGCGATCTCCGCTACTCCGAGTCCCGACTACTACGGCCAATCGTTGACACTCTCGGTAAAAGTGTCTCCAACCGACGGTGGCGGAACGGTGACGTTCAAGGACAATGGGACGAGCATCACGGGCTGTTCCAGCCTGAAGCTCGCGGGGAACGCCGGGTTGGGCCTGGGCACCGACGACACCGCTCAGGCGTCGTGTTCCGTCGGGAACTCTTGGAACGCCGGCACGCATTCCATCACCGTCAGCTACTCGGGCGACGTCAGCGCCCTGAAGGCTCAGTCGAGCGCCGACGTTGTGGTGAAAAAGGACAACACCACGACGAGCGTGTCGGTGTCGCCGACGCAGGCGACCTACGGCAATGAGTCGGCGTCCGTCTTCACCGTGAACGTCACGACGGCTCACGGCGAGTCGCTGCCCACGACCGACAAGGTGACGGTGCACGTCGGCTCGGCCTCCTGCACGGCGTCCGTGGCCCCGTCCACCGGCGGCGGGACGGGATCGTGCTCGATCGGCGACACGGCCCTGGGAGCGAGCAGCACCGCCTATGTGGTGACCGCCACCTACCCGGGCGACGCCGACCTAAACGCCTCCGCTCAAGCAACGGCTACCACCGGGCTCACCGTGAACAAGGACAACACCGTGACAACGGTCTCCGCCTCGCCATCGTCGGCTCCCTACGCTTCCGAGACTGCGGTGATCTTCAGGGTCACCGTCGCCCCTCACTACGGTGAGACCGGCCCGAGTAACGAGAGTGTCACCATCAAGGTGGGTTCGACGAGTTGTCATGCCACTCTCACCGATGGCGTGGGATCGTGCAGCATCACGCCCGCGGTGCTACCCGTTGGCGGACCGTACTTGGTGTCGGTCACCTACCCTGGTGACAGCAACTTCTTCAGTTCGAGCGGCACGAACTCCTTCAGCGTGGTCACCAGTTCGATGCCCGACTGCTCGAACTACGCGGGGGCCAACTTGGCCGGTGCCGACCTGGCCGGCGCCGACCTGGCCGGCTGCAACCTCGCTGGAGCGGATCTGAAGTACGCCGATCTCGAGGGAGCGAACCTGGCTGGTGCGAACCTACAGGGCACGAACTTGAAAGGGGCCATACTCCAAGGCGACAACTTGGTCGGTGCTGACCTCCAGGGGGCGAACCTCATGGGCGACAACGTCGAGTACGCGAACTTGCAGGGCGTCGATATGAAGCAGGCGAACCTGCAGGGTGCAAACCTCTATCTCACCTACGACTTCAGCGGAGCAAACCTTGAGGGCGTTAACTTCCAATACGCCAACCTCGCCTACGCCAACCTGGAGTACGCCAACCTGACGAATGTGAATTTCCACCACGCCAACCTGGAGTACGCCAACCTGACGAATGCCGTCATCTCGGGGACGCAGTTCCGAGGAGCCATCCTGACAGGAGTCATTACCTAACGGGAAACCGCTCCGCACGATACGGCGGGTTGCCCATTCGCCGTTCCAGGGTCCAGGTGCAAACGGGCTCCGGGGGTGCTGTGGTCGGTGCCGGCAAGGCGCAGGCGGCACCAAACCCTTGAACCGCAGCCAGATCTCGGCGCTAACGGAGGCCGTGCGTGCCCTCCTGACGGCTCTGGATGCAGGTGAGGTCGACGCGTCAGCGACGAACCGGGCGCGGGGCGGGTCGAAGGTGCCCTTGCCACTCTTGAAACGGTGCTGGGCAGCCGTTCCGCCCCTCCGGGTTGAAAGCAAATGACCCTCGTCAGCTACCTACGAGGGCACGGATGTGCCTACCAGCTGCGGAAGCCCGGTCTTGGGCCAGGCTCTCGAGGCACCAGACCACGTCGTCGGCGTCGATGGAGCGTTCGACGCCGGTGGCCAGAGCCTCCCTCGTGCACTCGTCGACGACGTTCAAGAACTTGAGCATCCTTTCGTCGTTGGCCTGGTCAAACTGGAAGTCGCAGGCCCACACGACGTTGGGCCGGATCGGTCAGAAGGGACCGACCGGGCGCCCGATCCCCCGGAGAGGCTTCTTGCGCTTCCAGTAGGGCACACGCGGCCTTCGGAGATCCAGAGGCGGTGGATCCGCTTGTGGTTGGCCCGCCAGCTGGCCTTCTTGGCCTCTACGGCCGCTCGGCGCTACCCCCCAGCGGGGGCAGGGGGAGAAGTCCCGGAGCCACGCCCATAAGGCGAGCTCCGTGTCGTCAGGCGGCCAGCGACAGACCTCGGCGCTCGTTCCCGTGGGCCCCGAAGCCGCGGGCCGGATCGACGCGCCCGGAACGGGCCCGGACCCACTCGATCAGGCGCGCCAACGCCAACTGCAGCCCGACCACGGCAAGCTGAAGGAGCACTCCTTCCACCAGGATCTCCACAAGGCACCCTCCTCATTCCCGGCATCGCCTGCCGTCCCGCCCCAGCATGGCAACGTCGGGTGAACGCACGCGAACGACAGCGGTAACGGGAGGTGACCTCCGGGTGAATTCTTCCCTTCACCCAGCCGACTGCCCCGCCTGGCGGGCTTTACGCCTCGTCGCGGTGGCGAACTGGGAGCTCGGCGGCAGAGCGCAACGCTGCGATATTGGGTCGGATCCCCGGAGGCTCCGAAGCCACCCGGTCGTGCCATCCGCAAGCCGTACCCCCGTTTGCCCGCGGGCCCGTCAAGGTCCGGGTCAAACTGGTCGATGACGCAATGGCGCGGTGATCGCAGTCAGTGGCGCCTGTTCAGCGCGGCGACGACCGACAGGATACGGGTACCCCTTGTGGTGGAAGGTGGAGACGAACGTGGCGACGATCGGGAGCAGCGAAGGGTGGTGGTTGGCATCCGACGGGAACTGGTACCCACCGGAGCTCCATCCCGACCGGCAACCCACCGCGACGTCCGAGCCCGCCGCAACGACTTCTTCTCCCGCGACAGTGGGTACGACTTCGGGTAACAACGGCGAGGCCATCATGGGCCCAGGCTCCCGGTACGAACGGCTGGTCTCCGGCGGCACGTGCGTGGTGTGTGGAGCGACGCTCCCCCCGGGGGCGCCCGGGTGGCGTGACCCGGAAACCGGCGGCGTCTCGTGCCCGACCTGCCCGCCGACGCAGCCCCGTGGCCGTTCCGGGGCGGAACCCTTGGGCGCGGCGCCAGGGGAGGAAGCCCGTCCAGGGCCACGAGGCCCCTCGAACCCGGGGGCTGCCAGCGGCTACAGCCCCTCGAACCCCGAGCTCTGGGGCGAGGCGTCACCCGCATCGAGCCCCTACAGCCCGTATGTCCCGTCGAACCCGGGCGCCGTCGGTGGCTACAGCCCGCCGAGCACGGGGATTCCGCAGGACGCACTGCCGACATCGAGCCCCTACAGCCCGTCGGCGCCGTTCAATCTGCCCAAGACCGAACCGGGCATCGCCGGTACCGCGTCCCCCTCCCCTCCTACGACCGGCACCTGGTTCCGGGGAAGCGGTGGGGAACCGTCAGCGCTCCGCACCGTCCAGGAGGCGTTGGCCGGCCGGGCCTGCATGCTCACGGACCGGAAGATCCCCGGCGGTCTGGCTCAGCTGGATCTCCTCGTCGTCGCGTCGTCGGGCGTGTGGGTCGTGAGCTCGCGACGTTCGCACGGGCTCATCGAGTACAAGAACGCTGGCGGGCCCCTGCGTAACGACCGTCGACTGGTCATCGGCGGGACCGACGAGACCGCGTCGGTGGAGCAACTGGCCGGAGACCTCGTGCCGGTGACGAACATCATCGCCAATCCCACCATTCCCGTTTCCGCCGCCCTCGTCCTCGTCGACGGAGACTGGGGGGGTAAATCCGCGCTCCGCATGCTGGCAAAGCGACCGTACCGACACCTGGGCGTCTACGTGACGTGGCCCGCAGCCCTCATCAAGATCATCGAACAGCCAGGCCCGTTGAGCCCGGACGGGATCCAGTCGATGACGGGGATCCTGGAGCGCAAGCTCCCCTCCGGCTGATCGATCTCCGCCCGGACCCGGGCGTCGGGCGGCGCGTCCTCCACTCCCCGAGGACCCTTCGAGACGCCTGCCCGGGGTCAGCCCCCCTGAGGCTCCACCGGCGTGGCGTACTCGCCGAAGGCCTCCAGGGCCCGGGGACCCCAGACCGTTCCCGGACCCCCGTTCATCATGATCGCCACCCCCATCGCCTCGGCCACCTCGGCCTCCGTCACCCCGCGGGCGGCAGCACCGCGAGCATGGGCGGCGACGCACCCGTCGCACTCCCGAGTCACGGCGATCGCCAGCGCAATGAGCTCCTTCGTCGCCGCGCTCAGTGCCCCGTCGGCCATGGCGGCACGGTGGAGCGAGGAATAGCCGGCGAGGACGTCCGGCACCAGACCCCGTAGCCGGCGTGCCGGCTCCCGGAGCTCGTTTTGCACATCGTGTGCGTGACCCATGGGCACTCTCCTCGTCTCGGCATCCGGCTGGCCTCGCCGCGCTTGACCGACTGTAACCTCCGTTCTCGTCCCGTAGGATCGGCCCGTGACACTCACCGCAAAGGTGCTCACCGTCTCCGACTCCGTCGCCGGCGGGACACGCTCCGACCGCTCCGGAGCCGCACTGGCCGCCCGACTAACGACGCTGGGGTTCGCAGTCGTCGAAACCGCGGTGGTTCCCGACGGCATTGCTCCGGTCTCCGAGCGGATCCGGGCGATGGCGGACGGGTTCGATGGCCTGGTCGTCACCACGGGCGGGACCGGGTTCGGCCCCCGGGACCTCACGCCGGAGGCCAGCGCGCTGGTGATCGAGCGCCAGGCGCCCGGGCTGGCCGAGGCGATCCGCTCGGCGCATCCCCTCGGGGCGCTGTCCCGGGGCGTTGCCGGAGTCGTCGGTGCGTGCCTCGTCGTAAACCTGCCCGGTTCGCCCACGGCGGTCGAGGAGTCGATCGACGTCGTGGCCCCCTTGCTGCCCCACATCCTGTCGCTGCTCGCCGGGGAGTCGACCGAGCACCCGGTAGCGGATCACCACACGACCGGTCGCCACGTGGCGCCGCCACACGAACCGGATGCACGAGCCCACCCCGCGGCCGAACCCGACGTCCCCGGGCAAAAGCGGGGCGGCGGCCTGACCCACGTCGACCCACGAGGCCACGCCCGCATGGTCGACGTCTCGGGCAAGCCTGCCACCCGGCGCCTGGCGCGTGCCGCCTGCCGGGTCGTGCTCCCCGCCGCTCTCCAGGACTGCCTCCCTCCCGAGACCCCCGAATCGGAGGTCCTTGGTGAAGCCCGGATCGCCGGGATCCAGGGCGCCAAGCTCACGGCGTCGCTCGTGCCCTTGTGCCACCCACTCGCGCTGTCGGCGGTCGTCGTCGACCTCACGCCCTTCGAAGAAAGCGTCCTCGTCTCGGCGACCGCCGAGACCGTCGAGCGCACCGGCGTAGAGATGGAGGCCTTGACCGCCTGCACGTTGGCAGCGCTCACCGTCGTGGGCGCCTGCCGTTCGAGCGACCCCCCGCCTCACATCGAGGACCTCACGCTATGGGAGAAGCTGGGCGGGCGATCGGGTCACTGGCGGCGGCCGGGGACGTCGCAGACCTGACGGGAGGACGGCCACCACGGAGACGTCGCGGCCATAAGCAACCATCAGCAGTCATAAGCAGCACTTGGCCAGCCGGCGCTACCGTTGGTCATGCCGTTGCCGGAGGACGCTCCTGATCTCCGCTCCCTCGACCTGCTGCTCTCCGTTGCCGAGCTGGGCAGCCTCGGCAAGGCGGCCCGGCGCCACGGGATCTCCCAGCCGGCCGTCAGCCTGCGCATGAACGAGCTCGAGCGTCGCTTGGGGATCACCATCCTGGAGCGGACGGCGTCGGGCACGACGCTCACCGGTCCGGGGTCCAGCGTCGTCGACTGGAGCAGGTCGGTCATCGAGGCGGCGGACGCGTTCGTGACCGGGACGGCAGCGCTCCGCGCCGAGACCGGGGTCCGCCTTCGGGTAGCGGCATCCCTCACCGTCGCCGACCATCTCGTCCCTGGTTGGCTGGTCAGCCTGCGCCAGCAGGCCCCCGACGCTTCGATCAACCTCAGCGTGATGAACTCTGCCGCCGTCGCGGACCAGGTGGAAGCAGGGCTCGCCGACCTCGGTTTCGTCGAGGGACCGGCGCAGCGGCGCCCACGGATCCGCTCCCGGACGGTCGGCCAGGACCGGTTGGCGATCGTCGTCGCCCCGGGCCATCCGTGGACACGGAGAACGACGCCACTACCCGTCGAGGCGCTGGCCCGCACGTCCCTCGTCCTCCGGGAGAAGGGGTCGGGCACGCGGCAGGTGCTGGAGGAGGCCTTGGCCCGGCACGGCTACCGCGTCAGCGCCAACCTCGAGCTCGGCTCCACGTCCGCCATCATCGGCGCGGCGCGACGCGGCGAGGGACCCGCCGTCGTCTCCTCCCTCGCCGTCTTCGACGACCTCGCCGGCGGACGGCTGGTCGAAGTGGCGGTGGAGGGGGTCTCTCTCGACAGGACGTTCCGCGCCATCTGGCTCTCGGGTCACCGGCCTGCCACCCTGGCACGCCGATTGATCGCCATCGCCGCCGGCTGACGAGAGGTCTCGGGTCCCCGGCTCCCAAGCATTGCTGATGGGGTCATCAGGAACGGACCCGTGGTTGCCACCGCTGTGCCGCCGTACCCTGGGAGGGTGAGCACCACTGCCATCGAACCAGCACGCTGGGTGAAGGTCCTGGACCAGAGCCGATGCATCGGGTGCCACGCCTGCACGACGGCGTGCAAGAGCGAGAACGACGTGCCGATCGGCGTCACCCGGACCTACGTCAAGTCCGTCGACGTGGGGCACTTCCCCAACGTCCGGCGGAACTTCCAGGTCACCCGGTGCAACCAGTGCGAGACCGCGCCGTGCGTGGCGGCGTGTCCCACCGGTGCGATGTACCGGCGGCCGGACGGCATCGTCGACTTCGACAAGCGGATCTGCATCGGGTGCAAGGCCTGTATGGCCGCGTGCCCCTACGACGCCATCTTCATCAATCCCGAGGACCACTCGGCGGAGAAGTGCAATTTCTGCGCCCACCGCCTCGACATCGGCCTCGAGCCGGCCTGCGTGACCGTCTGCCCCACCGGGGCGATCCTCGTCGGCGATCTCCACGACCCCACGTCGGCTGTCTCCACCATCGTCCACCGCCAGCCGGTCTCGGTACGCCGGGTGGAGAAGGAGACTCGTCCCGGGGTGTTCTACAAAGGCGCCCACCAGGTCACGTTGGACCCGCTCGCCGCCCGCCGCCCCGAGGGGGGGCTGTTCGCCTGGGCCACGCAGGGGATCGAGAGCGAACGTCTGGTCGTGTCCGGCCATCCCGGCCACGCCAACTCCAGTGCCGCCGCCCTCCTCTCCTACGATGTCCCCCATCGAGCCCCGTGGGGATGGCGGGTGAGCCTCTACACCTTCACGAAGAGCGTCGCCGCCGGCGCCTTCGTCATCCCCCTCGTCCTCGTGCTCGCCGGATGGCTCACGTGGGGCAACTCCCTGGCACGATGGGGGGCGCCGGCGGTCGCGCTCGGCTTCCTCGCCATCACCGGCGTGCTGCTCATCTGGGACCTGAAGCACCCCACCCGCTTCTACCTGATCTTCACCCGCCACAAGTGGCAGAGCTGGCTGGTGCGAGGGTCGTTCGTCATCGGCGCGTACGGTGGCGTCGTCACCTTGTACCTGGTCGGCTCGATCGCCAGCTCGCTGGTCCTCCGGCAGGTGATGACCGGGTTCGGCCTGCCGCTCGCCATCGCCACGGCCTGCTACACCGCCTTCCTCTTCGCCCAGGCGAAGGCCCGGGATCTCTGGCAGAGCCCGCTCCTCGCCCCCCACCTGGCGGTCCAGGCCGTGCTGGCCGGAGCAGCCGTCGCCCTCCCGCTGGCCGAGTGGCTGAGCCCCCACCGCACGGTGCACGCCGCCGAGGTCCTCCTGCTGGCGGCGGCGGCGACCCACCTGCTCATGGTCCTCGGCGAGTCGACGCTCACCCACCCAACCGCCCATGCCCACCTGGCCGTCAAGGAGATGCTGACCGGCCGGTACTTCTACGTGTTCTGGACCGGCGTCGTGCTGGTCGCCGCCAGCGTGGCCGCTCCCTGGATCGGCTGGGCGGCCGCTCCGTTGGCGCTGGTGGGGCTGCTCGCCCACGAGCACGCCTACGTCCAGGCGGGACAGGCGGTGCCACTTGCCTAGGAGCTTTCTGTGACGGACAACGTGGACCATTCCTCCAGGGACGATCTCCCCGGGGCCCCGCCGGGTGATCTCGAAGTGCTCGGCCGCCGCGTCTCGGCGGCGCGTGCCGATACAGAAGCTCGCGGCGAGACCTTCTACCCCGGCGCCAGCCGGATCCACCTGGCGGCGTTCCCCCCGAAGGAGCGGTGGGACGACTGGGTCGAGCTGGACTCACGCTCGTGGCCCGACCGCGTGGAGCACCACTATCTCCTGGTTCCGACCACGTGCTTCAACTGCGAATCGGCGTGCGGTCTCCTGGCCTACGTCGACCGGGACAGCCTCCAGGTGAAGAAGTTCGAGGGCAATCCGGAGCACCCGGGGTCCCGGGGGAGGAACTGTGCCAAGGGGCCGGCCACCATCAACCAGCTGACCGACCCCGACCGGATCCTCTACCCGTTGAAGCGGGCGGGGGCGCGGGGTGAGGGGCGGTGGGAACGGATCTCGTGGGACGAGGCGCTCGACACCATCGCCGCCCGCATCCGGGCCGCCCTCGTCGAGCACCGGCAGAACGAGATCATGGTGCACATCGGGCGGCCGGGTGAGGACGGGTTCACCGAGCGGGTGCTGGCCAGTTGGGGCGTGGACGGCCACAACTCCCACACCAACGTCTGCTCCAGCGGGGGCCGGACGGGGTACCAGTTCTGGATGGGCATCGACCGACCCAGCCCGGACTACGCCAACGCTGAGGTCATCTACCTGATCAGTGCCCACCTGGAGACCGGCCACTACTTCAACCCCCATGCCCAGCGGATCACCGAAGCCAGGGCCAGAGGGGCGAAGGTCATCGTGATCGACACCCGCCTGTCGAACACGGCCACCCACGCCGACTGGTGGCTCTCCCCCCAACCGGGGAGCGAGGCCGCCATCAACCTGGCGATCGCCCACCACATCATCGCCACCGGCCGCTACGACCGGGAGTTCGTCCGGCGGTGGTGGAACTGGGAGGAGTACCTCGCCGCCTGCCACCCGGAGCGTCCCCAGACCTTCGCCACGTTCGAGGAGATCCTGGGCGGTCTCTATCACGAGTTCACCTTCGAGTACGCGTCGAGCGAGTCCGGGGTCGACGCCGGTGTCCTGCGCGAGGTGGCCGAGACGGTGGCGGCTGCCGGCACCAGATTCGCCGCCCACAACTGGCGCTCGGCGGCCGCCGGCAACCTCGGCGGCTGGCAGGTCTCCCGTACGCTCGTGCTGATCTCGGCCCTCCTCGGAGCGATCGCCACCGAGGGCGGGACCTTCCCCAACGCCTGGAACAAGTACGTGCCCCGGCCCATCCACACCCCTCCGCACCCGGGGGTGTGGCAGGAGCTGACGTGGCCCATCGAGTACCCCCTGGCGCAGAACGAGCTGTCGTTCCTGCTCCCGCACTTCTTGAAGGAGGGCCGGGGACGGCTGGACACCTACTTCACCCGGGTCTATAACCCGGTGTGGACGAACCCGGACGGGCTCACCTGGATGGAAGTCCTGACCGACGAGGAGAAGGTCGGGTGCTACGTCGCCCTGACCCCGACCTGGAACGAGTCGGCGTTCCTGGCCGACTTCGTCCTCCCGATGGGCCACTCCTCCGAACGCCACGACACCCACTCCTACGAGCAGTACGACGGGCAGTGGATCGGGTTCCGACAGCCCGTCCTGCGGGCGGCACGGGAGCGGTTGGGCGAGACCGTGACCGACAGCCGCCAGGTCAACCCCGGCGACGTCTGGGAGGAGAACGAGTGGTGGATCGAGCTGTCGTGGCGCATCGACCCCGACGGCAGCCTGGGCGTGCGCCAGTACCACGAGTCACGCGCCCGCCCGGGGGAGAAGCTGACGGTCGACGAGTACTACGGATGGATGTTCGAGCATTCCGTGCCCGGCCTACCCGAGCGCGCCGCGGCCGAGGGGCTCACCCCGCTGGCATGGATGCGACGCTACGGGGCGTTCGAGATCACCAACCACGTCGGGCCGGTCTACGACACCGAAGTCCCGGCCGCCGAGCTGGAGGGGGCGCACGTCGGTGAGCACGGCCGGGTCTACACCCCGGTGCCGGCGCCTGTCAGCACGAACGTCGTGCCCCTCGGCGCACCGGCGCCGGACGACGAGGGGAGACGTCCCGTCGGCGTCGACGTCGACGGGACCGTGCGCCGCGGCTTCCCGACCCCGTCGGGCCGCCTGGAGTTCTACTCGTCCACCCTGGCCAGCTGGGGATGGCCCGAGCACGCGCTCCCCGGGTACATCAAGAGCCACGTCCACCCGTCGAAGCTGGCGGACGACCAGATGGTGCTCCTGTCCACGTTCCGCCTCCCGACCCAGATCCACACCCGGTCGGCGAACGCCAAGTGGCTGGACGAGCTGGCCCACACCAACCCGGTCTGGATCCATCCCTCTGACGCCGTCCGGCTCGGGATCGGCCACACCGGTGACCTGGTCCGCGTGGAGACCGACATCGGCTACTTCGTGGCCAAGGCGTGGATCACCGAGGGCATCCGGCCCGGCGTCGTCGCCTGCAGCCACCACATGGGGCGGTGGAAGCTGGCCGGCCAGCCCACCGGCGTCGGGGCCATGATGGCCACGGTCGACCTCCACCACGAGGGGGCTGGGTGGGCAATGCGTCGCACCGCCCCGGTCAGGCCCTACAAGTCCAGCGATCCCGACACCCAGCGCATCTGGTGGTCAGACACGGGCGTGCACCAGAACCTGACGTTCCCGGTGCACCCCGATCCGATCTCTGGCATGCACTGCTGGCACCAGGCAGTGCGGGTCCGCCCGGCCGGCCCCGACGACCGGCACGGCGACATCGCGGTGGACACCGAGCGATCGAGAGCGATCTACCAGGCGTGGCTGGCCGACACCCGCCCCGCCGGACAGGTGTCACCCGACGGGCTCCGGCGACCCACGTGGCTCATGCGTCCGCTCAAGCCGGCAAAGGAGCTCTTCGCCATCCCCGGCAGGACGCCGTGACTGGACCGGCCGTGACGGCGCCGCTCGACCCACCGGGCATCTCCACCCCGTCGACGTCGAGCACCCGAACGCAGATGGAGACCATCCGGGCGCTCGCCGCCATCGCCGATCCCCAGGCGCCGCCGGGACCGGACGTCACCGACGCCCTCGGGTTACCGGTGCTCGATCCCGCGGACAGCACCGAGGCCTTCGTCCTTTCCTGTCCCCCGTACGCCTCCATCCACCTCGGCGACGAGGGGAAGCTCGGGGGAGACGCCGCCGACCGGATCGCCGGCTTCTGGCGGGTGCTCGGCCTCGACCCGCCACCGGAGCCAGACCACCTGAGCGTGCTGCTGTCGCTCTACGCCGAGCTGGGTGACGCGGCGATGTCGACCACTCGCGACGTCGCGGCCCGGCGACTCGAACGGGTCCGCGACGTGCTGCTCTGGGAGCACCTGTGGTCGTGGGTCCCCGGCTACCTCGATGCCGTCGTCGATCTCGGGACGGCCACGGTCACGCCGTGGGCCCGGCTGGTCGGTCGGGCCCTGTCGGCGGAGGCTCGCCGCGCCACCCCGGCCCCAGGCCTCCCCCTCGCCCTGCGCCAGGCCACCCGCCCGGTGGACCCGGGCACGACCGAGCTGTTGCTCGACAGCATCCTCTCCCCCGTGCGCTCGGGGATGGTGCTCACCCGCAGCGCGCTCGGGCACGCCAGCCGCCGCCTCGGCATCGGTTACCGCCAGGGGGAGCGCCGGTTCACCCTCCGGTGCATGCTGGAGCAGGATCCCCACGGCACGGTGACCTGGTTGGCCGACGAGGCGACGCGCTGGGCGGAGCGTCACCGGTCACGGCCTCCCGTGGCCGGTGACGACTGCGCGACCTGGTGGAGCACCCGGGCATCGACGACGGCCGCCGT
This sequence comes from Actinomycetes bacterium, assembly GCA_021820665.1. Taxonomy (GTDB): domain Bacteria; phylum Actinomycetota; class Acidimicrobiia; order Acidimicrobiales; family RAAP-2; genus JAKADK01. The sequence continues at coordinate 16,223 of JAKADK010000004.1, forward strand.
GCTCCAGGGCCTGGTGACAGGGCCCAGAGCTGGTGGGACCCGGTACCTGACGGCGGGACCCGGTACCTGACGGCGGGACCCGGTACCTGACGGTGGGACCCGGTACCTGACGGTGGGACCCAACGCCCGACGGGGTCAGCGGGCGTCAGCCGCCCGACACCGGCGGGAGCACGGCCACCTCGTCCTCTTCTGCCACCGGTGTCGACAGGTCAGCCGGTTCCCCGTTCACCCAGATGCGACAGGTGGGCAGGATCCGCACGAGGCCGTCGCCGAACATGGTGGCCGCCTCGGCCAGTACCGCCCCGACAGTAGTGCCGCCGACGCGCCCTCCCGGGCCGCCGGCTGCCTCCCGGGCCGGTCCGAACAGAGCGATCCTCGGCACGCTCACCCGCCGATCATCGACATCGAGCGCACCGGAGGCACGAACCCCGGTGCGTTGATCCCGTGCCCGGCGGCCTTCCCCCATACGGAGCGGCGGAAGACGGTGGCGAGATCCTCGTCGGACCCGCCCGAGCGCATGACGTCACGCACGGACAGCTCGTCGTCCGAGAAGAGGCAGTTGCGCAACGACCCGTCGGCCGTGAGCCGTAGCCGGTTGCACGTCCCGCAGAAGGGCTGGGTGACACTGGAGACGACCCCGATCTCCCCGCCACCGTCGACGAACCGGAACCGCTCGGCCGGTGCGTGGTCCACCTTCGAGCCAGGCACCTCCTCCAGCGGCCACCGGGCCGAGATCTCCGCGACCACCCGCGCACCCTCGACCACTCGATCCGGCTGCCAGGCACCGTCGGCGTCGAGCGGCATGTACTCGATGAAGCGCACGATGCGTCCGGTGCGGCGGGCGAAGTCGGCGAACGCCAGGATCTCGTCGTCGTTCTCCCCGGGGAGAAGGACGACGTTCACCTTCATCGGTGCCAGCCCTGCCTCCTCGGCCGCGGCCATGCCGGCCAGGACCCGGTGGAGGTCACCGCGCCGGCGCAGGCGAGCGTAGCGGTCGGCCTGCAGCGAATCACAGCTGACGTTCACTCGCTGCAGCCCGGCGTCGGCCAGCGGTCGGGCCAGGGTTGCCAGACCCATCCCGTTGGTCGTCAACGACAGGTCGGCGAAGCCGACGGCGGCGAGCATCCGGACCAGGTCGACGATGTCCCGCCGGACCAGCGGTTCCCCCCCGGTGATCCGCACCGATCGCACCCCCAGCCGGTGAGCCACGGCCGCCGCCCGGACGATCTCCTCGAAGTCGAGCAGCTCCGCACGGGGGAGGAAGGTGAGCCCTTCTTCCGGCATGCAATAGACGCACCGGAGGTTGCATCGATCGGTGACCGAGATGCGCAGGTCGTCGTGGACCCGGCCGAACGTGTCGACGAGTGGGCCGGCGCTCGGCATGGCGGTGTCCACCGGCCGTTGGGCCAGGCCCCCCGCCCGGGACCCGGAGAGGACCACCGGCGTCGGCACACCCGCCCGTCCGGGCGGTTCCCGGGTCGGGCGGGCCGGCTCCCGCTTCCGCTGTCCCCCCGGCCCCCCCGGCGCCCGCTCCTGCGGCGTGACCGAGGTCATGCCGTCTCCCCGGTGAGCGCGTCGACGACCCCGCCGATCCCGAGGGCACCGGGAAGGTGCTCGACGTCGAGCAGCAGCACGTGGACGGCGTCACCCGCGGCCACGCCCGGCCCATCGGGCAACACGGCCAGTGCGTTGGCCTCGGCCATGGCATGGAGCTGGTGGGACTGCTGACCGGGAACCGGCGCCACCGTGATCGATCCCTCCGGCGTCCATCCGGCGACGACCCGCGCGAAGTGCACCTTGCCGTCCGGCCGACGGATCAGGTTCGTGGCCGCCCGGGCCCGCACGACCGGCCTGTCGATCCGGTGCCGGCCCGCCATCCGGCGGAGCGCGGGGCCAGCCAGCAACTCGAAGCTCACCAGGGCCGACACGGGGTTGCCGGGCAGGCCGAAGACAGGAACCCGGCCTTCTCCGAGAAGCCCGAACGCGAACGGTTTCGCCGGCCTGATGGCGATCTGCATCCACCGCATGGCACCGCCGGTGAGCCCGTCGAGGGTGGCCTTCACGACGTCGCGGTCCCCCACGCTCACCCCACCACTGGTCACGATGGCGTCGCAGCGCATCGCCGCATCCTGGAGGACGGCGGCGACGCGCTCCTCGTCGTCGGGGACGACGCCGAGGTCGATCGGGTCGAAGCCGGCCTGCCCCACCAGGCCGAGCAGCATGTGCCGGTTCGAGTCCCGGATCCCGCCTGGGCCGAGAGGCTCGGGCAGCGGTGTGAGCTCGTCACCGGTGGAGAGCACCCCGACCCGGGGGCGCGGCACCACCTCGACACCATCCACGCCGACGCTCACCAACACGCCGATGTGGGCCGGGCTCAGGACCGTCCCGGTCGGGACCACCTCCTGGCCGACGACGATGTCGTCGCCGGCCCGCCGGAGGTTCTCTCCCGCCGCCAACGCACGCCCGACACGGATCGCGCCACCGCTGCCGCCCACTGCGGGGAGCACTTCGACGTCCTCGATCATCGCCACCGCTCCCGTGCCCGCCGGGAGCGGCGCGCCGGTCATGATCCGGATGGCCTCGCCGTCGCCGAGCACGCGGTCGGTGCTCGTCCCCGCCATCACCGCGGCGACCTCATCCAGCACGACGTGAGCGGTCCTCACGTCGGCGGCGCGCACGGCGTAACCGTCCACCGCCGAGTTGTCGAACGGCGGCACCGGGACGGCCGAGACGACGGGGCGGGCGGTGACACACCCGAGTGCGGCGTCGACCGGGGTCCACACCGGGGGGCGAGGTGGGCAGCGGTCGAGCACGATCGACCGTGCCTCGGCAAGGGGAATCACCGGGCGTCCGCTCCGACGGACCGGTCGGGCGGGACGATCTCGTGGGAGCACTCGCTCCAGTCCGAGCCACCCGCCCAGGTCTCCTTCTTCCAGATCGGGACCGAGGTCTTCACCGTGTCGATGCAGAACCGGGCTGCGTCGAATGCCTCGGCACGGTGCGGTGCCGCCACCACGACCACCACCGAGGCCTCCCCCACGGACAGCACCCCCGACCGGTGCAGCACGGCGATCCGCTCCACCTGCGGCCAGCGAGACCTCGCCGCACGCACCACGGCGTCGAGCTGCGTCACCGCCTGCTCCTCGAACACCTCGTACTCCAGCGACACCACCCCGTCGCGCCCCGGAGCGTGATCCCGTACCGTGCCCGAGAACGTGACCACCGCACCGCACGACGGCCTCGTCGCCCATGTCAGCATCTCCGCCACGGGGAGCGTGTCCCCGGTCACCGCCACCCAGTCGTCGGCCTCCAGAGGTGTAGTGGACGTCACCCCTCCATCGTAGTCGTCGGGCCGTTGCAGCCTCCCGCTCCGGGGGCCACGCGACCAACGAGCCCCAACCGCTGGATGTCCTCAGGCGTGTCAAGGTCGTCGGGCCCGTCGGGGAGACCGACCCCCTGCCACGCCTCAGGACTGGGGGTCTCCACGTCGAGCTTGTCGTAGACCTGCCGGAAGGACCGGGCACCGCGTGCGGCAAGCACGGCCATCCGATCCAGGTCGTCGGGGCGCCACCTCGCACACAGCGGTTGGGGCTCGCCGGCCAGCATGGGGACCACCGAGCGGTCACTGCCGTGGGTCGCCAGCCACACCAGGAAGGCCCGGTCCAACAGGGGGAGGTCACAGGCGACGACGACGACGGGACGCCGGACCGACCGCACCAGGACGTCCCAGCCGTCGAGGACGGCAAGAAACGGCCCCCCGCCGGGAACCCGCTCGGCGACGGTAGCGAGACCACTGCGTCCGGGCCCGACCTCCACCACCGGATCGGCCACCGACGCCACCAGGCGACCGATCCGCTCCGCCAGGGCTTCCCCGTCGACACGGAGAAGCGATTTGTCAGATCCCATCCGCCGGCTCCTCCCGCCGGTCAGGACGAGGCCCGAGACGGGTGCCCCCGGGAACCCCGATGTCCTACCTGCCTGGGTCCGCCCACGCGCCCCGACCGCCAGACCGGGCTGCGGCTCCGGCTCCCCTGACGGCGACCCGGGCACGGACCGGTCAGGTCTCCGCGTCCGGCACGGCCATCCTTCGAGCTGCCGCCAGCGCCTCGTCAGGGGTCAGCCCAGACCGGGCCGCCAACCAGCATCCGACCGGGGCGGCAGTGCGCTCCGATGCGTGGGCAGCGTGGCCGGCTAGGGCGAGCAGGACGTCGATCTCCTCCGGAGTCGGCGGGTCCACGCCGAGCTCCGCCGCGAACCGTGCCAGCCATACCGGAGCAGTCGTTCCCACGGATCCATGCTACCGGAGGGCGATCGGAAGGGGACTATCGGAGGACTATCGGGCCGCCTCCTGCTCCCGGCTCTCCCTCCCGGGCGGCGGCCGGCCTCCGTCGCGCCAGTCACCCGATCGAGATGCACCGGGATCCCGTTCAAGACGGCCATGCCGGACTGCGGGTCCATGGGGTGCTCGTCGGTCAGACGGTTGGCGTCGACACCGGCATGCCGGCGGGCGGCACCCATCGCAGCACCAGGTCACCGTGGCCCCACCCGTGGGGGCTGGCGACCCCACGGAGGACGTCGTCGGTCACCACCACCGGAACCTGACGACGGCCACTGTGGCCGGCTGTCCAAGCTGCGGTGTCCGGGCGACCGGGCACGGGCGCAGCGTCGTAGAGGTCCGGGACCTGCCCGCCGGTGGGCGGCCGTAGACGGCGGCGGAGGGCGCGGTGGCCACCCCCTTGGCCAACCGCCGGATAGCCGCCGCCGGGATCCCAGTCCTCCCGGCGACGGCCGCGGTCCGGGTGCGGCGTGGGTCGACGACGACCAGCCGCCCGCCCCGCCGGTGAAGCTCGGCGATCCGGGCCGGCAACCCCGGCGCGGAGAACAAGCTCCCATTGCTCACCAGGGAATTCGCCCCCAGCACCAGCAGATAGTCGGTCCGGTCGATACCCGGGACCGCCACCGCCAAGCCGTCGCCGAACAGCAACCCCGATGCCACCGGCTTGGGCATCTGGTCGACCGTGCTCGCCGAGTAGCGCTGGTCAGTCCCGATCGCCCAGCGGAGCACCCTGTTGTAGGTGGACGCGGCGTGGTCGTGCACGTTGGGGCTTTCGAGGTACGGCGATGCCGTTGGGCCCGTGGCGGTCACGGATGGAAGCAGGTGGGACTCGATCTCGCCGGAGGCATCGTCGAACGACACCTCGTGCCATCGGTCAGCGCGCCGCACCTGGGGCTGGCGGAGACGATCCGGATCGTCGTGCAGGGGGAGGAGCGCCAATCCCTACGGGGAGCGCCAATCCCTACGGACAGACGTACCCGCCAGAGACGACGTCGTCGCGATCACCCCGTACGGCGACGACCTCCCAACCTCGCGTCTCGACGGCCAGCCCGCACATCGCCTCGCACGGCGGGCACGTGCGAAACGTCGGTCGCGCCGGGGCCACAGGCCACCCCTGAGGGGCAGGTTCGGCATGCCCCGGGGCGGGAGCCGAGCAACCTTGCCGGGCACCCTACCGCCGGGGACAGGATACCCAACGGGGTCAGCACTGCCGCGGTGGAAACTCCGGTCAGGTCACCACACCCCGGCAAAGCCGGGGAAGCCGAGCTTGGCCGCGAAGGCGGCCGCGATGACCCAATAGCCCGCGGCATTGGCGTGGATGTTCGGTCCGACCGGCGGAGGCACGCACATCCACGTGAGCGAGCACAGCGTCGACACGTCGACAGGCTCGTCGATCACTGGGACCTCGTTCATGTCGTCGGTCTGGAACAGGCCGGCCACGTTGGCAACCGGCACGCCGAAGTGGGCGTAGACGGCTCCGAGATCCCCGTTGAAGGTGTTCGCCAACGCCAGCGACGCGGTGGCCACGATCCGACCGGTGCTCCCCTCGAGCCAAGCAGCCAGGAAGGGGTCGTAATAGTTCATCCCGTAGATCGGGACGCCGGGAGCAGCCGCCCGGAGCGCCGAGAGGACGACGGGAAGGTCACTGACCACGGCGCCGATCCCGCTCTCGACGCATCCGAGGTTGATCGCGGTCCCGGTGACACAGTCGTCGACGTTGTTCGCCCCGATGTCCAGCGTGACGAAAGCGACTCGATGCGTCCTCAGGAAGGCGACGGCAGCGGCAAGCTGGCTCCCCTCCGGGTACGAGCAGATCCCCCCATGGACCATGGTCTCCGTCGTCTCGCCCGGGCACCCGAGCTTCTCCAGATGCAGACCCGGATAGGCAAAGCGATAGAGGTCGTAGAGGTCATTGGCGTACCCCTGATCGGTCTCGACGCTCTGCCCGGTCGCCGTGGGCTGCACGCCTTGGGCCAGCGAGTCCCCAAGAGACAGATAGTACGGAGGGCCCGGAGGCGACGACGGTCTCGATGGTGGGAGCGACGGAGCCCGCACCTGGGCAGCGGAGGCGATCGAGGCGGTCATGGGCACGGCGAAGCCGGCCCAGGCGAGAGCGGTCACGGTGGCAACCACGACGACACGGCGAAAACGCTTCCCCATCAGAATCCCCCTGAGCGCAGTGTGCACACCACACCGTACGCCTCGTGTCGTTGTATCGAGTCGGCATGTGCATGTCAATAGACACCACGTATAGTGAAGTTGCTATCACTTATACTGGCGAGAAAACACTCCAATTATGATGAAATGGACGCAAAAGTTACTCTCTGGTACAGTACCAATACTCCGCGTGGCGGGCACTGCGCCCGACGGGTCGTCGCCGGGCGTCCCATGAGCACCGGGCACGGGCCCCCCGGGGCCCCAGGTACCGGCTGCCAGGGTGCAGGTGGAGCAGAGTGATCGCCGCGGACGGCGGTCCTCCGCCCGGCCGGCGTCAGACCCGCCGGCTCACCGGCCCGTGCCGTCCCCCGCATGCTGGCGCACATGGACGTCGAGGCGGTCGAGCTCGTCGGCGTAGATGCGCTCCATGGCGTTGGGCGCGAACCGCCGCTCGAAGAACCCCCCGATCCCACCCGCTCCCGTCCAGGTCGTGGTGACGCGCACGCTGCTGGCGTCCCCCCGGGGCTCAACCACGAAGGTCGTCACCAGGCTGGAGTTGGTGTCGGACTCGGTCAACATCCGTCCGGGCTCCGGCTCCGACACCTCCATCCGGTACTCCCGTTGCCGCCCGCCGGCCGTGACCGTGAACCGCACCACCGTGCCGGCCCCCACCCCACCCGACTCCACCTGGAACCCCGAGAACGCCGGAGGGAGGAAGTGGGGATGGTGGTCGCGCATGTCGGCAATGCATCCGTAGACCACGTCAGCCGGCGCGTCCACGAGACGCTCGGCAGAGGCTCGTACCGTTCCCATGGCCCCTGCCTAGCACGATCGTCCGCCGTGACGACGACGCGATCACACGAACCCGGGACGCTCCCCACGCCCACCGCCGGCGAGGATCCAGTCGAGGAGCATCCGGCGACCGAGGACGATCGTCAACGCAGCGGCTACGGCGGCCCCCGCCGCCACCATCCAGACCACGGAGAACGACGCCTGGTCGGAGAGCACCCCGACGCCGAGCGGTCCCACGATGCCGCCGACGAGCACACCGGCCTGGGTGATGCCCGTCGCCTGGGCCACGGCTCCGGGATGGGCCCGGACCACGGTGTAGTTGAAGAGACCGTTCCAGCCCCATCCCGCGCCATAGGCGAGCAGCGTCGCCGGCACGAACAGCCACCGGTCGCCGGCAGCAAGGCCGAGATAGCCGACGGCACCCAGCGTGAGCATGAGCGACACGACCCGGAACTGAGGGAACGTCCGGCGATCGGCCATCGCCCCGACGCTGATCCGGGCAGTGAGCCCGGCCGCGCTGCCCATCGCGGCGAGGACGCCGGCGGTTGCCGGGTGGAAACCGATGCCAACCGCCGCGGTCACCAGGAAGGCGCCGAGCCCGTTGGCCGCGCCGGAACCGAGGGCGATGCCCGCCGCGAGCACGACGAGTGCCCGGCGCGCCACCTGGCCTGGCTCCGGCGGTACCGGGCGGCGGCCGGGCCCGCCGTTCCCCGATGCCAGGGCGTCCGACCCCGCACCGACCCGGGTACCTGTTGGGGATCCAGCGGCCACGACCACGACGCCCCGGGTTGCCGGCGGCTCGGTCGGCCTTGCTGGTGCTCCCGGTCCAGAGCGATGGAGCAGCGCACGGGCCACCGGGCGTTTCGCCGCGCTCCCGTCCGGCCGCGGGACGACAAGCCAGCCCACGACGGCCAGACCGGCGGCGCTGCCGAACCCGTACCTCCACCCGATGGTCAGTGCGATCGCGGGTACCGCAAGACCCCCGAGGAGGGTGGCAACCGGGATCGCAGCCTGCTTGATGCCGAAGGCCAGGCCCTGGCGTCCCGAGGCCACCCGCTCGGAGACGAACTGGTTCACCGCCGGTTGCATGGCCCCGTTACCCAGACCAGCTACTCCAAGCAGTACGACCAGCAACAGCGGTGAGCGGGCCAGCAACGCGATGAGCAGGCCCGTCACCGCCTGGAACGCGGCCGCTGACCGCATCGTCCTCGCCGCGCCCAGGCGCCGGACGATGCGCCCGGCGAAGATCGAGGTGCACGCGGCGGCGGCGAAGGACGCCGAGACGGCGACCCCGAGCCCGGTCCGGGACAACCCGAGGTCATGGCGGATCTGCACGGCCAACGACCCGGTCAGGAACACCGGGAGCACCCCGACGGTCGTGAGCATGATGGCCACCGCCACCGGCACGACCATGCCCGGGCGGCCCGGCCGCGGCATGTCGTCGTCGTGTTCTCGGGCGGTGGGGACGGTCATCGGAGCGCATCGTTACCCGCGGTCCGGTACTACCCCCCTCGGAGCAGGTCCCGGTCCACGCGTCAGGCGCACCCTACCGGGGGTGGGACCCAGCCCGGCACATCATCTCCTCCGCCGTGGGCGCCCCCAGTCCACCGGCCGCCGCTCCCACCGCCGGCCCGGCCTGGCGCGTACGCCGGTCCGTCCCGGTCCGGTCGTCACCTGCATCGTCGAAGCCCCGTCCCGGGCTCAGCCTCCGCTCATCCGCGCACCGGGGGACCCGGAGGAAAGACCACGGGGAGATGCTTCACCCCGTTGATGAACGCCGACCGGAGCCGGCGCACCTCCCCTCCTGGTGCCAATCCCGGCATCCGGTGGACAAGATGCTCGAACATGACGCGGGCCTCCATGCGGGCGAGGTTGGCACCGAGGCAGAAGTGGGGGCCGCCGCCGCCGAACGCCAGGTGCGGATTGGGATCCCGGGTGACGTCGAACCGTTGGGGCTGCGTGAACACCTCCTCGTCGCGGTTGGCCGAGACGTGGAAGAAGACCACCTTGTCATCCTCCTCGATCCGTTGCCCCCCGAGGTCGACCGTCCGCGTCGCCTGGCGCCGGAAGTGCATCACCGGCGTGACGAACCGGAGCATCTCCTCCACGGCGGTCGGGACGAGGAAAGGACGGTCGACGACGAGCTGCCACTGGTCAGGGTGGTCGAAGAAGGCGGCCATCCCCCCGGAGACCAGGTTCCTCGTCGTCTCGTTCCCCGCCACCATGAGCAGGAGGAAGAAGAGCTCGAGCTCGACGTCCGACAGCTTCTCCCCGTCGATGTCCACCTCGGCCAGCATGCTCAAGAGGTCGTCGCCGGGCCGCTTCCGCTTCTCGGCGAACAGCTCGGAGGCGTAGACGTAGAGCTCCATCGCCGACCGGTGGACAAGCCCCTCGGAGGTCTGGTACTCCGGATCGGCACTGCCGACCAACGCGTTCGACCACTCGAACATCTGGCGGCGGTCCTCACCGGGGATCCCGAGCAGCTCCGCGATCACCACCAGGGGCAGCTCGGCGGCGAGGTCCGTCACGAAGTCCGCCTCACCCCGCTCGACCACCCGGTCGATGATCTCGTCGGCGATCTGGTGGACCCGCCGCACCAGGGCGGCCACGATGCGGGGCGTGAAGGCCCGATTGACCAGCCGGCGGTAGCGGGTGTGGACAGGGGGGTCCATGTTGAGCATGATCAACCGTTGCTGGGCCAGGACCATCTCGGGAAGCTCCCGGGCCAACGTCCCCCTCCGGTACGACGAGAACGACTCCCAGTCCCGGTTCACCCGCACGCAGTCGGCGTACCGCGTCACCGCCCAGTACCCCGGACCGTCCTGCTCGTCCTGCCAGGCCACCGGTGCCTGGCGGCGCAGCTCGGCGAACCGGTGATGGGGCACTCCCTCGGCAAAGGCCGCCGGATCGGTGAGTTCAGGGCGTCCGTCGGCGGGAACGGGCGGACCATCGTCACCCGCCGTGCTGGCCAGCGGCATCCCGAGCTCCTCCCTCCTACCCTGCTTCTCGGGCTCCGGCCCTGTCGCCGCGTGCCTGCCCCGACCCCGGTTGCGCCCGAGCAAGCCGGCAGGAGGGCAACGCACGCCGAGAACCCCCGCTGCCGATGCTACGCCGCCCACGCCGGCCACCCCGTCACGTGCGGCCAGCGAGCAGCTCCGACCACGGGCCACGCCATCGAACGGTTCCAGTAGCGTCGCGGGACATGCAGGTCGACCCGCTCCGGAACACCGCCGACGACGGCGCTCCGACCCGAACCCGGTCCGCCAGCCGGGGTTGGGGGTACCTCCGGGGACCCGTGCGCCACCGGATCGCAAGCAGGCTGATCGGGAAAGGGTGGGACTGGCTCGTGGTCCACGGCGCCGCCGGGCCGTCCGACGAGCGCACGCAACGGTTCGGGTCGTTCGGGGAGGGCAGCTGCCTCTCCTTCCCACCCGGGGCGGTGTTCGGCGAGCGGTGGATCCACGTCGGCCGGAACACCCTCATCGGGCCGTTCGCCAGCATCTCCGCCGGGATGCTCCCGGGACAGACCATGGTCACCGACCCGGTGGTGCGCATCGGCGACCGATGCATGATCGGGCGAGGGAGCCATATCGTCGGGCATTTCTCGATCGACATCGAAGATGATGTCCACACCGGGCCGTACGTGTACATCACGGACCAGAATCACGGCTACGAGGACCCGACGCGGGTCGTCCACGAGCAGTGGCCCTCGGACAAGCCGGTCAGGATCGGTGCGGGCAGCTGGCTGGGGACCGGAGTCGTAGTCCTTCCCGGCAGCCAGCTCGGCCGGAACGTCGTCGTGGCGGCGGGGGCCGTGGTCCGGGGGTCCTTCCCCGACCACTCGGTCATCGCCGGCGTGCCGGCCCGCGTCGTCCGTCACTACGCAGACGGCCAGGGGTGGCGCTCCGGACCGGCCGAGAGGTCCGCCGCCGATCAGCCCGGAGAAGCCCCTGGGGTCCCCACCGCCTCCGGAGGGTGGGGATCCCTTCCCGCCCCGCCCGCCTGACGTCGGGCCCGGCCCGGGCGAGCTCTCCCCGGACGTGCGTCCGATCCCGGCTCCGCAGGGAGATCACCCCCGTGGCCGGCAGCCGCGGACCCCGATGGCCCGGGAGCGGCCCGTGAGCCAACCGGCGGTTGGAGCGATGCGTCGGGATCGGGGTGGCCGCCCTGATCGTCGCCAAAGGACTCCGGTCGCAGGCCGAGGACCGGACCAAGGTGGTGGCGACGCAGGACCTCGATCGCCTCGGCCCGCCCGGCCTCGATCAGCGCCTCGGTCTCCGAGAAGTCCGTGTAGTCCCGCGAGCCGTTGCCGCCGGCACTCATCACGATGACGTCGACGCCCCGAGGAAGTCGGGCCAGGTCCTGGGCGAAACGGGCGTGGATGGCGATGAAGAGCGCGTTCAACATCGCCTCGACCGGGCGCTTCGACTCGGGCGGGATGTAGTCGAGCGGTCCACACAGCAGGACGACGATCTTCGTCGCTCCGGCGTCCACCGCCCGCATGATGGGGACGTTGTCCACGACGCCGCCGTCGATGAGGAGATCGCCGCCCACCTCCACGGGAGGGAAGATGGCCGGGATCGCCGCCGAAGCCAGGATCGGCTCGACGGCCGGCCCGGAAGAGAACCAGCGCTCCCGACCGTCGACGAGCGAGGTGGTGACGACCTCGAACGGCACTCGCGCCTCCTCCAGGCGCTCGAAGGTGATCCCCTCCTCGATCACACGCCGGAGCCCGTCGTTGGGGTGCACCGACTCTCGCTGCTGCAGGAAACGCCACGGACCGTGGATCCGTTTCTGCGGGTACACCTCGGGCCCGCGAAGCCCGCGCCAGACAGCGGCGAGCCTCGCCACGCCTTCCGGCGTCGGATCACCGGCGAACGCCGCCCCGTTGATGGCCCCCACCGAAGCACCGAGCACAAGGTCGGGGAGGAAACCCCGCTCGGCCAGCACCTCGAGCATCCCCACCTGGGCGGCACCTCGGGTGCCGCCGCCGGCCAGCACCAAAGCGACCTTCTCCCGCCCGGGAGGGGTCGGGCCGTCCCCGTCACCGTCCGACCCGTTCACACCGAGCGCCCCGCTGCGCCACCGCCGTCGGAGCGTGGCGTCCCGGCGGAACGTCCACCGGAGCGTCAACACGATCAGCACCGCCGTCCCGACGACGAAGAAGCCGAAGACCACCACGAAGGCCGGCGTCACCGTTGCGAGCTGCATGTCCCGTCAGGCTACCGGCGGACGGAGAGCGCCCGATACACCCGGCTGTCACACTCGCCCCGTGGTCATGACGAGCGAACCGGCATCGGCACAGCGGGAGGCGACCTTCATGCACGCTCCCCGCCGGGCGGCTCCCCTACCCGCTGCAGGACACGGCATTGCTCCGTGGCACCCACTGGCCGGAACCGTTCTGCTGGACCGGTTGCGCGAGACGGGCGTGCGCCGTCCGGAGGTCAGCCCCGAGAGGGTCCACGGGCTCGTGCGCCGCATCGAGCAGGAGGTGACGGCGACGCTCGTCGAGCTGCCCACAGCCGATGCTCCGCTCGTGGTCACGAGCCACCTCCTGCGCTCCGCCGCCCACCATCGACACGTTGCTCCCCACACCGACGGCCCGTGGTCCCCTGAGCACGGACCTGGTGCGCGTGGACGGGAACGGGGAGGCGATGTCACCTACGCAGCGGCACGCGACGCGTTGGTCGGCATCTCGTTTCGACGGTTCATCTCGACCGGCACCGTCGGCCAGCCCTTCGCCGATGGGATGGCGGCGCTGGAGACGTGCGGGCGGCTCGGAGTTGTCGGGTGGGTCAGGCAGCTCGCTCCATCCCGGTACACCGAGCTGCGCGTCGAAGTCGACCGCCTGGGACGCGATCTGGCAGACCGGTGGCCCCGGCTCGACCCTCGCTGGCTGCCCAGGACGGCGGTCCCCATGCGCGTGCGCCTGCTCGGCGGCGCGGTCGTGCTCGCGTGCCGGCCCGACCTCCTCGTCGGTTGGCCAGACGGGCAGGAGGGAGGCGTCGGGCTCGTCGAGCTCAGCGCAGGTGAGCGGCAGGCGCTCGACCGAACCGTGCTGTCGTTCTCGGTCCTGGTCGAGACGCTCCGCAGCACGACACCTCCGTTCGTGGGCGCCACCTACTACGCCCAAACGGGAGAGATCGAGGTCGTGCCGATCACCTACGAGGTCGTGGAAGATGCCGCGGATGAGCTGGTGCGCGCCATCTCGACCACCGTCGGCCCGGGGCCGAGCCTGACCGGGCCGCTGACCGGGCCGCTGCCCGCTCGCCAGGTTCAGGGCCACCGACCCGAGCCCGGGCGCTCCGGGACGCCCACGAGCCGCTGTGCCCGTGGAGCGGCTCACCGGACCCGGACGAGCACGGCGCCACCGCCACCGGGCGATCTCCGGCCTCCAGCGGAACCACCGTCCCCCCGTCAGAGCCGACAGTGACCGTCCCGGCCCGCGGCGCCGCGCCTCCTCCGGCCGCTTCCCCGATGTCACGGACTTCACGGACTTCACGGACTTCACGGTCGATGCCGTCGGCGGCGCCGTCGACGCGGAGTACACCTACCGCCCGCATGCCGGCACCCTGGCGATCCCACCCGACTTCCACAGCCGCGAACTTCACGGCGCTCCTGGCCGCTCCGGTTGCCGAGCCTGCCCCGAGTGCGAACGATCTCATGCTCCGCTCACGTGTGGCGGCCAGGTTGGAGGATCTCGCCGGCGCCCCGTCGGGCGGCGGCGTGAGGACCGTCTCACCGGAGCTCTTGCACCTCATCGCGGTCCCGGTCCGACCGCCAGCGGGTTCTGGCACCCCTTTCTCCTGGCGACCCGCTCGCGTCCGGCGTTCACTCGGGCTCCTGGCGGTGGCGCGCCACCTCCAGGGAAGTGCCGGGTCTCTCCCCGAGGCCGTGGAGCACGCAGCGGATCTGGCGGAGGCGGCATGGCGCCGGTCAGGGCGGGATCAGCACCACTGGGAGCCGTGGTTGGCGGCGTGCGACCCGGCGACCCGCGCCGAGGTCCTCGCCCAGGCGACGACGTGGGCGGCCGGGCTCGTGACCTCGATCGACTGGCCGGCGCTCCACTCCGGGTACGAGCTCGGGCCGCACGACAGCCTGTGGGCCGTCCCCCCCGACCGCCAGGTTCGACTCAAGAGCAGAACCGACGTGCGGATCGCTCTACCACTGGGCCAGCGTGCCCGACGCCTGCTCGGCTGGGGCACGCCCGACCCGCAGCGCCACGTCGCCCTGGTCGTCGTCTTGAACGGGTGCCCGACGCCGGTCGCCGAAACGGCGATCGCCTACGCCGCCCTGGTCGAAGGACTGCGCCATCCGGCACGCCCGCTGCCGGTTCGCGTCGGCGGGATCTGGCCGGACGCCGGAGAGGTCCGCGTCGTGGACATCGACGACTCCACCCTGACACAGGCGATCGATCTCGGCATGGCGTTCTTGTCCACCGGACCAGCCGAGGCGGTGCGCCCTTGCGATCCAGCCGACCGCGCCGCAACACCGTCCTGAGCGCGGCCACGGCCTGCCCGCCCGGGAGTCGGCGAGCCCGGGCGGACGCCAGCAGGCAGCGCCGGGGACCACCGCGACGGCGCGGCTCACTCCAGAGAACGAGATGCCAGACCGGGTAGACCGGGTAGACCGGGTAGACCGTCGATGCTGCGGGCGTTGTGCTCCTCCTGATAGGCAGCGATGCCCGGACGACCCTTACGCTCCGCCCACTGGTCCATCGTGGGGCGGTGACCGGCGAACGTCAGCAGCGGAACGCCGTAGCCGCAGGAGTCCGATACCCGTTCCACGTGCACGACCACCACGCAGCGGGCACCCACCGGGGGACCGGGTCGGCCCATCGGGTCTTGGGCAACGTCGTCGACCGCGGCCATCGCCGGGAACGAGGGGGAACGCGTGGCGAGCTCGGGGTCGTCGAGCCGAACGACCCGACCCGTGCCGTGCACCCGGACGATGCGGGGTGGGCCTTCGAACGCCGCCCACATGATGACGATCCGCCCGTTCTCCCGCAGGTGGGCGACGGTCTCCACCCCACTCCCCGTCTGGTCGAGGTAGGCGATGGTCGTCGGGTCCGGCACCACGAGCTCGCCCCGGTTGCCTTTCGGCGAGCAGTTGACCCGACCCTCGCGGGCCAGTGGGGCTGTCGCCACGAAGAACACCGGTTGTGCGACGAGCCATCCGGCCAGCCGCTCGTCGATGCTCTCGACCACCCGTCCCACGCCAGCAGTATCGTCCGTGGCACGTCCACGGCGCCACCGCCCGGCGCCACCGCCGTCAGGTCTGGAGATCTCCGACCGCTGCCGCCAGACGTTCGAGCTCGCTCGGCCAGTCGGCGGGCGGGACAAGGGGGCGGACGACGAACTTCGAGAAGCCGACGTCCACGAACCGGTGCACGAGGTCCCGGAGCGCACCGGCGCCCACGGCCACGACGTCGGCGACGGGGTTGCCCCGGCTACGAGCCGCGATCGACGCCGCCACCCGATCGTCGAGCGGCTCGAAGGAGTACCCGAGGCTGATGCCGAAGTGCTCGGGGTCGATCTGCCGGCCCGACCTCTCGGCGACCCGGTCGATGATCTCTCTGCCCGCCGCCACCTCGGCGGGGGTGCACAGCGACGGCAGCCACCCGTCTCCCATCCGGCCGCACCGCTCCAGCGCTGCCGGCGCCATCCCGCCGAGCCAGAGCTCCAGGGGCTGCTGGACCGGCAACGGGGACAACGTCACCTCCTCCATCGTCACCGCCGAACCCCGGTAGGTGACGGTGTCGCCCGACCACAGCCGGCGGAGGAGCGGCATCGTCTCTTCCATGACGCGCCCCCTCTCGGCCGGCGGAACCCCCACCGCCTCCCGCTCGGGCGAGCGGGCGAGCCCGGGCACGAAGGTGACGAGGAGCCGACCGTCGGAGAGAGCGTCGATCGTGGCCAGTTGCTTGGCCAGGCGGAGCGGGTGGTGCCCGGGGAGCAGCATGGTCGTTCCCAGCTTCAGCCGGGGATGACGTCCGGCGGCGAAGGCCAGTCCCGCCAACGGGTCGGGAACCGCTCCCGTCAGCACCTCCGAGAGCCACAAGGAGTCGAAGTGCAGGCCGGCAATGGCATCGATCGCGGCGCCGAACCCGGCGGCATCGGTCAGCCCGCCGGTGTACCCCACGCCGATCCGGATCTTCATGCCCGATGGTACCGTGACCGCATGGAGAGCCGCACCTTGGGATCATCGCTCGTCGTCTCGTCGCTCGGGCTCGGGTGCATGGGAATGAGTGAATTCTACGGGGAGGGCGACCCCGACGAGTCGATCCGTGTGGTCCACCGGGCCATCGACCTCGGCTGCACGTTCCTCGACACCGCCGACATGTACGGCCCGTTCACCAACGAGCAGCTGGTCGGCAAGGCCATCGCCGGGCGCCGCGACCGCGTCGTCCTGGCCACGAAGTTCGGGAATCAGCGTCGCGAGGACGGTACCCGGATCGGCGTGAACGGCTCGCCGGAGTACGTGCACGCAGCGTGCGACGCCAGCCTGCAGCGGCTGGGCGTGGACCATATCGACCTCTATTACCAGCACCGGGTGGACACGACGGTACCGATCGAGGAGACGGTCGGAGCGATGGCCGAGCTGGTCGAGGCCGGAAAGGTGCGGTTCCTCGGGTTGTCGGAAGCCGCCCCGGAGACCATCAGGCGCGCCGCCGCCGTCCATCCGATCGCCGCCCTCCAGACGGAGTACAGCCTCTGGTCCCGTGATCCCGAGGACGGGATCCTCCAGACGGTGGCCGAGCTCGGGATCGGCTTCGTCGCCTACAGCCCGCTCGGCCGGGGGTTCCTCACCGGGCAGATCCGCTCGCTCGACGACCTGGAGCCGGGGGACTTCCGGCGGATGAACCCCCGGTTCACCGGTGACAACTTCCAGCGGAACCTCGACGTCGTCGACCGGGTCCGGGAGCTGGCACGGGAGAAGGGCTGCACCCCCGGGCAGCTCGCCCTGGCATGGCTCCTCGCCCAGCGTGACGACATCGTGCCCATCCCGGGGACGAAGCGGGTGTCCTACCTGGAGGAGAACCTGGCAGCCGTCGACGTCACCCTGGACGCCGGCGACCTGGCCCGTATCGATGAGGTGTCCCCGAAGGGGTTCGCTGCCGGCGACCGCTACGCAGACATGAGCTCGGTCAACCGCTGACGGCCCACAGCGCCGGCTCGGTCAACCGCTGACGGCCCACAGCGCCGGCCCGGCCGGCACTAGCGTGGCGCCATGCCGAGGATCGACGCCAACGGGATCACCCTGGAGTACGAGACAGAGGGCCTGCCTACGGATCCACCGCTCCTCATGATCAGCGGGCTGGGCGGGCAGCTCATCAACTGGGACCACAGGTTCGTCGACGCGCTCGCCGACCGGGGGTTCTTCGTCGTCCGGTTCGACAACCGCGACGTGGGGCTCTCGACGTGGTTCGACGAGTCCGGACCGACGGACGTCCACGGGGCCACGTCGGGCCGGGCCCAGCCGGCGTACCTCCTGGCGGACATGGCGGAGGACGCCGCCGCGCTGCTCGGCGGGCTCGGGCTCCCGTCCGCCCACGTCCTCGGCGTCTCCATGGGAGGGATGATCGCCCAGTCGTTGGCGATCGCCCACGCCGACCGGGTGGACAGCCTGGTCTCGATCATGTCCACCACCGGCGATCGGAGTGTCGGCCAGGCCCAGCCCGCTGCGGCAGCGCTCCTCGTGCGCCCGCCGGCACGCGATCGGGACGAGGTCATGGACCAGGCCATCGAGTCCCGGAAGATCTTCGGCTCCCCCGGGTTCCCTCTGCACGAAGACCAGGTCCGTGCCCAGGCGTCGGCGGCGTTCGACCGGGCGTTCCACCCGGAGGGCACCGCCCGGCAGCTCGCCGCCATCGTGGCGTCCCCCGACCGGACGGCGGAGCTCTCCCGGCTGGACTGCCCGACGCTGGTGATCCACGGCGAGGCGGACACCCTGATCGACCCGAGCGGCGGGCGGGCCACGGCGGCAGCCGTGCCCGGGGCCGAGCTGTGGGTCGTGCCCGGCATGGGCCATCACCTGCCGCCCGAGCTCTTCGACGAGCTCGCCGACCGGATCGCCACTCACGCCCACGCCCACGACGGGCGCACGCGGCCGTAGCCGTCGGATCCCGGCCCGGGGCTCAGTCGGTGCGCGAGAACTGGAGAATGGCCACGAAGAGCATCACGCCCGCCGCCACCGCCACCATGGCCAGCTCCAGCAGGGTTGGCAGCCGCCATCCGTTCCACGTCACTCCCGGGTTCAACAGCGCGTTCAAGCGGGGAGAGAGGGCGATCTGGGAGAAGACGGTGCGCCGGAGCGGGTCCACCGCGTAGGAGAGCGGGTCGATCTTCGTCAGGACGGCGAGCCACTGGGGGAGCTTGCTGGTCGGGAAGATGGCGCCGGACAGGAAGAACATCGGGAGCACCACCATCTGGGTGACGACCTGGAACGCCTCGATCTGTGAGATCCGGGACGCCATCAGCACGCCGAAGACCGTGAGCGCGAACGCCGTCAGTGCGATCTCCCCGATCAGGATGAGGAGCATCAGCGGGTGGTAGGGGACGCCGACCGCTCCGGCCAGGGCCAGCATGATCGCTCCCTGGATGGTGGCCACGGTCGCCCCTCCCAGGCACTTCCCGAGGACCAGCGCGCTCCGGTGCACCGGGGCCACGAGCATCTCCCGCAGGAACCCGAACTCCCGGTCCCAGACGATGGAGATGGCAGAGAAGATGGCCGTGAAGAGGACCGTCATCCCGATGACGCCCGGGAACATGAACGTCCGGAAATTGAAGTGGTCGCTCCCCGACAGGATCGGCGACAGGCCGGTCCCGAGGACGAAGAGGAACAAGATGGGCTGGACCAACGACGTCACGATCCGGATCCGGTTGCGACTGAACCGGATCAGCTCCCGCTTCCACACGACCCTGATGGCCCGCAGGTCGTCGTTGAGGGTTCCTCCGGCGACCCGCACACCGACCACCGACGCCGCCGGGGCGCTGGCCCCGGCCCGCGGTGCCGGGCGACCACCGGGAGCGAGCGCGCTCCCGGCCCCGACCTGCTGGCCCTGATCGTCGACCATTGCTATCCCCTCCTCGCCCGCATGAACGGGGACGACCGCAGGCGGTCCCCCGACGACGCCTCCGCGTCCCGGATGGTCCGACCGGTGTAGGTCATGAACACGTCGTCGAGGGTCGGACGGGCGACGCGGATCGACGTGATGCCCACCCCGAGCTCGGCGAAGAGACGGGGGACGAACTGCTCGCCGGCGGCGACGTGGAAGGCCACCGCTCCCTCCGAGACGGAGGCGTCGATCCCGAAGCGGTCGGCGAGCGCGGCGATGGCGGCGGTGTCGTCGGCGGTGTGCAGCTCCACCCGGTCCTCGCCGATGCTCGCCTTCAGCGCCTCCGGCGTGTCGATGGCCACGATGGACCCGTGGTCCATGATGGCGATCCGGTCGCAGTACTCGGCCTCGTCCATGTAGTGGGTGGTCAAGAAGAGCGTGATGCCCTCACGACGCTTCAGCTCGGTCACGTACTCCCAGATGTTCGAGCGGGTCTGGGGGTCGAGACCCACGGTCGGTTCGTCGAGGAACAGGACCCGCGGCGAGTGCAGCAGCCCCCGTGCGATCTCCAGCCGCCGCTTCATCCCGCCCGAGAACGTCCGCACGAGGCTGTCCGCCCGGTCGGCGAGCCCGACCATCTCCATGACGTCGGCCAGCCGGCGGGCGACGGATGCTCGCGGCACGCCGTAGAGCTCCGCGTGGAACTTCAGGTTCTCCGCAGCTGTCAGGTAGTCGTCGAGCGTGGTGTCCTGGAAGACGAGGCCGATGTGCTGGCGCACCGACGACCGCTGGGTCACCACGTCGAAACCGGCGACCGTCGCCCGGCCGGAGGTGGGATCGACCAGGGTGCAGAGCATCGAGATCGTGGTGGACTTCCCTGCTCCGTTGGGGCCGAGGAACCCGAACGTCTCACCGGCGTCGACGTTGAAGGTCACTCCCTTCACGGCGACCAGGTCGCCGTAGGACTTGGCCAGGCCCTCCACCGCGATCGAGTGCTGACCTGCCGTCCCGGACGCGTCGACCACCGCCTGGCCCTGAGGTTCCGTCCGGCTCACGGCGTCGCTCCTTCCGGTACGTCAGCGGCACGCCGGGCTCCCGACCCCGCCTCTGGCTCATGCCCTGTCCGCCGGCCCCGTCGGCGTTCCCGCTGCTCGGCGCCCAGCCCCGTCGGCGCCTCGGCACTGCCCGGCCGATCCATCCCGCGCAAGAGGGTACGGAGCATGCCGGCGAGCTCCGCCGGATCGATGGCGTCACCGGCCCTGCTCCGGGCCATGGCTCTCTCGAGGCGCGCCCGCATGTCAACCTCCACCGAACGCAGGACGGCGCTCCCGGTTGGCGTGAGGCTGATGCTCACGCCCCGGCGGTCGTCCTCGACGGAACGACGCTCCACCAGACCGGCCCGATCGAGGCTGTCGATGATCCCGCTCAAGGTCGGGCGGCGTACCCCCATCTCTCCGGCCAGCGCGGCGGCGCGCCACGGCCGGAGTGCCACGAAGAGCAGCGCCCGGTACTGGGCGAGCGTGAGCCCCGCCGCCACACAGCTGTCGTCCAGGGTCCGCGACAGCATGGCCAGGCTACGAGCGATCCCGACGACCGGGTCGCCGGTGACGATCGCCGCCGGCTCGGGCACGGACGGAGGGTCGGGACGGCGACCGACCAGGACCCGGCTCATACCGGTCGACGTCCCCGAGACAACGACAGCGGGCCGACCATGTGGTTAGGGTACCTCATCAGCTGTGGGGCTCGCCGGCATCGCCGCGGCGCCATGCGCCCACGTCCACCGCGGGCGCGCTGGCACCCAGAAGATCGTCGGGGACGCGTCGGGGATCAACGGGGACGCGCCGGAGATAGCCTCGGTCGGTGGCCACGAGACCGACGAACGAGCGAGACCGGGCAGCCCACTGGAGCTCGGTCTACGAGCGGAACCGGCCGGACACCGTGAGCTGGTACCAGCGTGATCCGGCGATGTCCCTGGCGCTCGTCGAGGCGCTCGGCCTGGAGCCCGACACGGCGGTCCTCGACGTCGGCGGGGGAACCTCTCCCCTCCTCCCCGCCTTGCTCGACCGGGGCTTCGTCGACGTCACGGTCCTCGACATCGCCGAGGCCGCGTTGGCGCAGAGCCGGGCGGTCGTCGGCGAAGATCCCCGGGCCCGCTGGATCGCCGCCGACCTCCTGACCTGGGTCCCGCCTCGGCGGTACGGGCTGTGGCACGACCGGGCCGTCCTCCACTTCTTCACCGGGGACGAGGTCCTTGCCTACCGCCGCATCCTCGACGCCGCCCTGTCTCCCGGGGGCGCGGTGGTGCTTGCCACGTTCGCCCCCGACGGTCCGGAGCAGTGCTCGGGACTACCGGTCACACGGTATGGGCCGCAGGCGCTGGCCGGGCTCCTCGGAGAAGGCTTCGAGCTGGCAGACGCGCGGGTGGAGGATCACACCACGCCCGGCGGTGCCGTCCAGCGCTTCACCTGGATCGTCGCCCGTCGGTCCGGGAGCGCTCGCATGGCCTGAGCTGAGCTCCCAGGCCGACAGCCACATCGGCCCGCGGCGGCGGGCCGAGCGGGGACGCGCGTCCTCCCCGGCCGACGCGTCGGGTGCTCCCGGGTGCTCCCCGGCCCTCCCCTCACGACGCGTCACCGTGGCGGGCCGTGCCACGTGCACATCACGAGCGTGGCGTCGTCACGGAGATCGTCGCCCTGGTGGTCGAGAACGCTCCGGACGAGCCGGCGGACGGTCTCCTCCGGGTCGAGCCCGGCGGAGAGGTGCTGGCCGAGCAGGTCGACCAGACGCTCGATCCCGAACTGCTCGCCTCCGGGGAGGTGTGCTTCGACCACCCCGTCCGTGTAGAAAAGGACGCCGTCCCCGGGCTCCAAGGGTTCGGATGCCAGCGGCACCTGCACCTGGACGCCGTCGAGAGCCCCCAGACCCCACGGGAGCGTGGCCGGGCACGGTAGCTCCCCGATCACCTTCCCGTTCCGGATGAGCAGGGGCAGCGGGTGACCGGCGTTCGTCCACTCCATGGCACCGGTCTCGCCGTCGATCCGGGCGAGCTGACCGGTGGCGAACGCCTGGGGGAACTCGCGAGCCACGGCGGCGTCGAGGTCGCCGTGGACCCGATCGAGCGCCAGCCGGTCCCGCCGACCGTGGCGGTAGGTACCGACGCACATGGCGGCGAGGAGCGCCGAGCCGACGGTATGCCCGAGCGGGTCGAACACCCCGACATCCAGCTCGACGCCGTTGATCGCGTAGTCGAAGCAGTCACCGGCCACCTCGTAGGCCGGTTCGAGGATCCCGGCAACGGTGAACCGTTGCGTCTTCACCACCAGTGGCGGGAGGAGGTCCCACTGCATGCTCGCCGCCTGGGAGAGCGAGCGGCGCCGGCGTTGCCGATGGTAGAAGTCGGTGACGCGCGACTGGACGGCGACGAGGTAGCCGACGAACATCCCGAGCTCCTCGCACGCTCGCACCACGTCCTCTCCCGCGTCGGGCACCGTCACTGCCAGCACGCCGCTGCGGTCCGAACCCTCCATGATCGGCACCCAGATCCGCACCCCCTCCGGTCGCGCCGCGAGGACCGCCCGCCGGTCGGTGAAGGCCCGACCGGCCATGGTCGTCGCCACCTCCTCGCTCAGGGGTGCGGTGGAACCCCCCGCAGCCGGCACGGCCTGGAGGACCGACTGGGCGTAGTCGACCAGGTAGACGACGACGTCGGTGGCACCCAACCCCTCGGCGGCAACCTGCGTCACGCCGGTGAGCGATCCGGGCTCCGCGCCCCTGGCACGGCTGAGCGCATCACCGAGATCGAGGGGCATCACCGGGTGACGGTACCACCGGCGAACGCCCGGAGCCTCGGGGATATCGGAGGAACGGGTGCCGTGAGGCCCGCCGGGTCGGCGACCAGCCGGCCGAGGAACGGCGTCCGATCCGGGGAGAGGCGTCCGCGTCGGGGTGATGCACCAGGGGCCTGGACAGGCGGACTGGGATAGCGTCACGCCATGCGCTCGCGGCTCCCCACGATCGTCTTCGTCGCAGCCGTCGCAGCCGCGCTCTGCGCCTGCTCGTCGGGGCGCACCGTGGCGGCGCGGAGCGCCCGGGCTGCCGTCCGCCCCACTCCCACCGGCGCCGGCCACCGTGGGACCACGAAACCGGCCGCGCCGGCTGGGACCCCGACGGCTCACCACTTCGGCGGGAGCCCGCCCGTCGGGGCGCTGTTCCCCCCCGGCCTGTCGGTCCACGTCTGCACGGCGAGCGTCGTCGACAGCCGGTCCGGTGACCTGCTGCTCACCGCGGCGCACTGCATCGTGGGCACGGGGAAGGGCTACGTCTTCGCGCCCGGCTACCACGACGGCATCGAACCCTACGGCACCTGGACCGTGACGGCCGCCTACGGGGCGCCGGCGTGGATCTCCCGACAGGCACCCGCCGCCGACTACGCGTTCCTCGTCGTGGCTCCCCACCTGCGCGACGGCCACCCGGAGCCGATCGAGGACGCGACCGGCGCCTACCGGATCGGAGCGGCCCCGCGCCCTGGCACCCGGGTCACCGTTCCCGCCTACGTCATCGGCTCCCACGACGACCCCATCACCTGCACCGCTCCCACCTACGACCACTCCGACACCCCCGCCTTCAACTGCAACCTCTACGCCGACGGCACGAGCGGGGCACCGTGGTTGGAGCGGGCCGGTCACAGCTGGGAGGTGGTCGGCGTCATCGGTGGCCTCCACCAGGGAGGGTGCTACCCGTGGACCTCCTACACGGCGCCGTTCGGTGCCGCCACGCAACGTCTCGCCGCGCGGGCCGCGTCCGGGCAGGCGGCCTCCACGTTCCCGACGCCCGGTGGCGACGGCTGCCCGAACGGGAGCTGAGACGGCGACGATCGGGGACGGGGGACGGGGGACGGGGACCGGCGACGGTCGGCGGCAGCGAACCAGGGACCGGCGGCGGTCGGCGGCGTCCAGCGGGCAGCAACCCGCTAGGTTCGCTCCCAGCACACACGACGACCGACGGACGAGGGAGATGAGCAGCGATGGCAGGAGAGACGACGACAGGTGACCTCCCGGATCGAGCGCTCGAGCTGCGCTCGCTCGTCACGGCCGACCGGACCGTGGAGATCTCGCTGGAAGAGGTGGACGTCCCCCGGCCCGGCGCGGACCAGGTCGTCGTCCGGGTCGAGGCGTGTCCCGTGAACCCCTCCGATCTGGGACTGCTCTTCGGCGGTGCCGACATGACCACCGCGGTGGCAACCGGTTCGCCCGACCGCCCCGTCGTGACCGCCACCATCCCCGAGGCCGCCATGCGGACCGTGGCAGCTCGGGTGGGCATCTCCATGCCCGTGGGCAATGAAGGTGCCGGAACGGTCGTCGCCGCCGGATCGTCGTCCGGCGCCCAGGCGCTCCTCGGCAAGACGGTCTCGCTGGCAGGAGGCGGCATGTACAGCCAGTACCGCTGCGTGAACGCCGCCATCTGCCTGGAGCTGCCCGAGGGCGTCGGTGCCGCCGCCGGGGCCTCGTCCTTCGTGAACCCCATGACGGCGCTCGGGATGGTGGAGACGATGCGGCTGGAGCACCATCGCGCCCTCGTCCACACGGCCGCCGCCTCCAATCTCGGGCAGATGCTCAACCGGCTCTGCATCGAGGAGCACGTCCCGCTGGTCAACATCGTGCGCCGGCCCGAGCAGGTCGAGCTCCTCCGCTCGGCAGGCGCGACCCACGTGTGCGACACGAGCTCGCCCGCCTTCCTCGACGAGCTCGTCTCCGCCCTTGAGGCCACCTCCGCCACCCTGGCGTTCGACGCCATCGGTGGCGGCACGTTGGCGAGCCGGATCCTCACCTGCATGGAGTCGGCAGCCAGCGCCGCCGAAGGCGGCTACAGCCGGTACGGATCGTCGACCCCGAAGCAGGTCTACATCTACGGGTCGCTCGACCGAGGGCCGACCGAGCTCACCCGGAATTTCGGGATGGCATGGGGCGTCGGGGGGTGGCTCCTCACCCCGTTCCTGCAACGGATCGGACGGGACGGCACAGAGCGGCTCCGGCGCCGGGTGGCAGACGGGATCACCTCCACCTTCGCCAGCACCTACGCGGGCCAGACGTCGCTCGCAGGCGCGCTCGACCCCGAGGTCATCGCCCGCTACGGCCGGATGGCCACGGGAGAGAAGTACCTGATCACGCCCAACGGGTGACGGCCGAGCCCATTCGAGCTGGAGGACCGTTCCCGGGAGGCCAACGGTCAGCCGAGGGCGACCGCGGCGTGCAGGGCGATGCCGGTCACCATCGCCGCCTCGTCGATGACCATCCGATTGGAGTGGTTCGGTGCCGGGCGCTCGACGCCCGGGGGCGCCGCCCCCAGGAACACCATCGAACCGGGGACACGCTGGAGCACGAACGACCAGTCCTCGGCCCCCATGACGGCGCTGGGCATCCGAACGACCCGTTCCTCCCCCATGAGCTGCCCGGCGAGCCCGAGCACCCGCTCCACCGCGGCGGCGTCGTTGACCGTGACCGGGTAGCCCCGGGCGACGGGGACGACCTCCGCCGAGCACAGGTGGGCCGCCGCCACGTGAGCGGCGACCCGCTCGACGCCGTCCAGCGCGAGCTTCCGGCTGGCCTCGGAGTGCGCTCGCACCGTCCCCTCCAGCACCGCAGACTCGGGGATGACGTTGTTGGTCGTCCCGGCGTGGATGCTGGCCACGGTCACCACCGCCGGGTCCGCCATGGGAACACGGCGGGTGACCATCGCCTGGAGGGCACCGACGATCTCGCACGCCACGGGAACGGGGTCGATGGCGTCGTGCGGCATCGATGCGTGGCCACCCCGACCCCCGACGACGATGCGGAACGCGTCGGCCGAGGCCATCAGCGCACCGGCCTTGGCCGCCACCAGGCCGGAAGGGATGACCGGCGTGACATGGATGGCGAACGCCCGGTCGACGGGCCCGAAGCGATCGAGCAGACCCTCGTCCATCATGGCCTGCGCGCCAGCGTAGCCTTCCTCGCCGGGTTGGAACATGAGCACGACGCGACCGGCGAGCACGGCGCGCCGGTCGACGAGCAGGTGGGCCGCTCCGACGAGCATGGCCACGTGGGCGTCGTGACCGCAGGCATGCATGGCTCCGTCCACCTGCGACGCGAAGGGAAGCCCGGTGTCCTCGGTCATCGGCAGGGCGTCCATGTCGGCGCGCAACAAGGTGGTGGGCCCGGGCTCGCCACCGTCGAGCACCGCCACCACCGAGGTGACCCCTGTCCCGGTCGTCACCTCCAATGACAGCCCGTCGAGTGCGCCGAGCACGGCCTCTTGGGTGCGGGGAAGGTCCAGGCCGACCTCCGGATGCTCGTGGAGGCGACGGCGGAGGGCGACCGCCAGCTCGAGCAGCGAGGCGGCGTCCTCACACAGGTTCTCCGTCGCTCCGGTCATGGCCCATCCTCTCCGATCCCGACCGCCACAGCCACAGCCGTAGCCGCCGCCGGCCTCGGAGCGCCGGGGCCGTCTGGGCCGCAGACCCCCCCGCAGCGTAGACCGGGAGCTCGGTCGGGCCCTACGCGCTCCATGGCACGTTCGGGGGACGCCGCCGTCAGACCCTCTGCCCCATCGGCTCCCAGCTCGCCTCGAGCACCGAGGGCGCCACGGGGCGGCCGAGGAGGAAGCCCTGGACGACGTCGTAGCCGAGCGACTGGACGATGGCGAGCTCAGCATCGGTCTCGATGCCCTCGGCCACGACCTCCATGCCCAGATCGTGGGCCAACCTGACCACGGCCTCCATGATGCGGGTGTCCCCGTGCTCCGCCACGTCCTGAACGAAGCTCCGGTCGACCTTCAACTGGTCCACCGGGAACCGGCGCAGGTAGGCGAGCGAGGAGTACCCGGTCCCGAAATCGTCGATCGACAGGCGGACCCCGAGCTCCCTCACCTCGCGAAGGACCACGGCGAAGTCGTCACGACGATCCTGGCCGCGACGCGCCGCCGGATCACCGAGCAGCGCGCTCTCGGTGATCTCGAGCACGAGCGACCCCGGCGGCATTCCGGTGCCGGCCAGGATGCCGGCGACCTTCCGGACGAAGCCACGTCCCTCGAGCTGACGGCCCGAGACGTTCACGGAGATCTGCGGCACCGAGCCCAGGCAGGCGCTCCACTGGACCGCCTGCCGGCACGCCTCCTCCATGACCCAGCTCCCGACGGCATCCATGAGCCCGGACTCCTCGGCCGCCGGGATGAAGTCGAGGGGAGGGATGGCACCGTGCTCGGGGTGGTCCCAGCGGAGCAACGCTTCGAACCCGACCACCTCGTGGCCCAGCGGGCGGCACAGAGGCTGGTAGGCGAGCCGGAGCTCCGACTCCTGCAGCGCTCGGCGGAGATCGCTCGCCACGACGAAGCGGACGGGCGCCTGGGCTTCGTCGGCCAGTACCACGGCCACGCGGTCCCGGCCGGCCCGCTTGGCCGTGTACATCGCCTCGTCCGCACGAGCGAGGACCTCCTCGGCGCTCCGCCCCGGCTCGGAGACGACGGCCACCCCGAGACTGGCCGTCGCGTAGAGGACCTGCCCGTCGATGTCGATCGGCGCGCTGATCGCCTGGTGGAGCCGGTTTGCCAGGAGGTCGGCCTGGGCTGCCGCCGGACCGATCCGCTCGAAGAGGACGACGAACTCGTCCCCGCCGAACCGGGAGACCAGGTCGCCGGGCCGGATCTGCTCCACGAGGCGGTCGGCTACGGCGCGCAGCAGGCGATCACCCGTGTGGTGGCCGAGGACGTCGTTGATGGCCTTGAAGTTGTCGAGATCCACGAACATCACGGCCAGCCGGTTCGAGCTGTTGCCGAGGTGCGCCACTGCGCGCTCCAGCCGTTCCGTCAGCACCGACCGGTTGACGAGATTGGTGAGCGGGTCGTGGGATGCCAGGTAGTGGAGGCGTTCGTTCAGCTCGGCCAGCTGGTCGTCGTAGCGCTTGGCCATCCCGACCAGTGCCGAGTCGCAGCTGGCCCGCACCACGGTGAGAGCCTCGGACAGGACGCCCGGCGAGACACCGAGCCGTCCTGCCTCCTCGGCCAGCACCGAGCAGGTGGTGTCCCGCCACCACAGGTTCAACTTGGTGAGCAGGGTGACCGAGAGCCGGCCCCCGCCGGCAGCCGGGCCCGTGGCCGGTTCGCCGCTCGGAGCTGCGTTCCCCGGTGGCGGTCCGCCGTCAGGTCCGGCCGGCACCCCGGTCCGCTCCGGCACCCCGCGCGTGCCCTCGCCCGCACGGGCGTTCCGGGTGGCGGCGTGGTCCTGCTCCCTCACCGCTTGGGTCCCCAGCGAGTCGATGTACTCCCGCTCCCGCCGATCGGCGCTCTCGCCGGTCCGGAGCCAGTGGACGATGGCGTGGACGGCCAGCTCCGTGACATCCCAACCGGCCACCATCCCCGAGTCCTGCGTTGCCGAGATCCCGGTGGCCCGCTCGTAGCGGTCCTTGCATCGTGCGAGGATGTCGGCGGTGCGCGCTGCGAGGGCGTCGCCGAGGAGCACCCGTTCCCGGGTGATCACCTCAGAGGCGGCCAGACTCCCGCCGTCGCCGCCGTCGCCGTCGCTGGTGGCCGCCGTGTCCTCTCCCGGCATGCTTGCCACTGCGTTCACCCTGCCCACCCCCTCCACTTTCCCGCCTCCCGCCGGATGCCCACACCCGGCGCCCTCGGACGTTCCCGGCGCCCGATGTCTTCGTGAGGACCGATGACCTGTCACGAGGGACATCGGCATCTGAGGCGATGAACTGAAGGCTCGGCCATGCCTGCGCGGGCGCGGGCGCGGGAAGCCGAAGCGGCTCGCTGGCGTTGCACTGCCCATGGTGCCTCTCTCCGTCCTCGAGCTCTCGACCATCGTGGCGGGGTCGACGCCGGCCCAGGCGCTGGCCGAGACGACCGAGCTGGCCCGTGTCGTCGAGCGTCTGGGCTACCGGCGACTGTGGGTGGCAGAGCACCACGGCATGCCGGCGGTCGCCAGCTCCGCACCTCCCGTGCTCATCGCCCACCTGGCGGCGGCCACGTCGTCGCTGCGGGTCGGATCGGGTGGCGTCATGCTCCCCAACCATGCGCCACTGGTGGTCGCCGAGCAGTTCGGCACCCTTGAGGCCCTCCACCCAGGCCGGATCGACCTCGGGCTCGGGCGGGCCCCCGGCACCGATCCGGCAACGGCCCGCGCGCTCCGGCGCCGCGCCGACCTGGACGTCGACAGCTTCCCCGAAGACGTGGTCGAGCTCATCGGGTACCTGATCGACGCCGAACCGGTCCCCGGTCGCCCGGTGTCCGTCCCCGGTCGCGGGTACCTCCCGGAGGTCTGGCTCCTCGGGTCCTCCCTCTACAGCGCCCAACTGGCCGGCATGCTGGGCCTGCCGTTCTCCTTCGCCTACCACTTCAGCCCGAAGCAGCTCGACCCTGCACTGGCCACCTACCGGGCGTCGTTCCGACCGTCGGTCCTCCTCGACACGCCGCGAGCCATGGTGGCGGTGTCGGTCCTGTGCGCGCCCGACACCGACGAGGCGCGGTGGCTGTCGGGTCCGGCCGCCCTGGCCATCCTCCAGATGCACCAGGGCCGGCGGGGACCGCTCGTCACCCCGGAGGAAGCGGCAGCGTACCCGTTCACCCGGGCCGAGACCGAGCTGGTCGAGGGCGTGATGGCCACCCACGTGATCGGTGATCCCGACGCCGTCGTCCGCGGGCTCGCCGATCTGGTCGACCGCACGGCGGCCGACGAGCTCATGGTGTCGACCCGCGCCCATTCCCTCGACGTCCGGGCCCGCTCGCTCACGCTCGTGGCGCAGCAGTGGGAGCGGTGCCAGGAGTCGCGACAGGGCCAGACCGGAGCCGGGGTCGGGACTGGCACGGAGCGGACCGGGGACACTGCGGTACGCGTCCCCACCCCGTAGAGCCCGGCGTTCCCGCCCCGTAGAGCCCGGCATTCCTGCCCGGTGCACCCGGCGGCACCCGGCGGCACCCGGCGGTACGGTGGCACGATGACCATCCCCGGTCCTCCGTCCCTCGGCCGCGGTGTGGTCGTGAGGCCGGGGGCGCCGGCGCCGAGCCCCTGGGCCCGCTGCCCCCGGATCTCCGTCGGTGAGACCGAGCTGGCCGTCCCGGGCCCGGTCATCGACCAGCTCCACCAGGCATGGACGGCCCGGCGGGCCGTGGTGGTGGAGCTTGGCGTCGACGATGCAACGCTGCGGGCACCCGAGCGCTGGTCGGGGGAGCCCCACCTCCTCGACCCGACCTTCGAGCTCGGCCGCGAACGGCTGCACTTCCTCGTGTGGGCCAACAACTACGACGGTCGGCCACGCGAGCCCCGGTGGTGGCATGCCACCAAGGCGGCAAGGGCGTGGGCCCGGTACGGCGCCCGTCCCGGCGGTCCGGCAGACCTCCTCCTCGCCGACGGGACGGCGGTGCTTGTCGACGGTGGCCCGTCATCGGTTCCCCTGGTACCCCCGGGGGTGGTGGTCCGCCACTGGTGGGCCCGGTCCCCCGGCACCGGAGCACGTGGTGCCCCCCGAGCATCCCTCGCCCCGGAGCGCACCGGGTTGGATGTGCCGGGGCCAGCAGGGATACGCCTGGCACCCGATCAGCTCCGGACGGTGCTCCACGACGGAGGCGCGGTCCGCGTCATCGCCCCGGCGGGCTCGGGAAAGACGACCGTCCTGACCGAACGGCTCCGCCATCTCGTGTCAGAGCGGCACGTCGACCCGGAGTCGATCACGGTCCTGGCCTACAACACGAAGGCCGCCGACGAGCTGCGCTCGCGGTCCGCCGACCTCCTTCCCGCCCCGAAACGCACGATCCGGACCATCCACAGCTTCGCCCTGGAGGTCTGCCAGCTCGCTGCGCCTTCGGCCATCCGGGTGGTCGACGAACCGCACGCCCGTGCCCTCGTCGAGGAGGTCTTCGACGTCCGGCACCATGCCAACACGGACACGATCGCCCCCTACCTCGCTGGGCTGGCGGCGATCCGGCTCCAGCTCGCCGACCCGGGCGCCGTCGAGGCCGACCTCCCCGACGCGCCGGGCCTAGCCGCCGGGTTCGGCCACTACCGGGAGGCGCTGGCCGCCCGGGGACTGGTCGACTACGACGAGCAGATCTACCGGGCGATCGCCGTACTGCTCGCCGATCCCGACCTCCGGAGGCGTGCTCAGGAGCGATGCCGTCTGCTGCTCGTCGACGAGTTCCAGGACCTGAACCCCGCCCACCTGCTGCTGATCCGGTTGGTGAGCGCCCCCGCCTACGAGTGCTTCGGCGTCGGCGACGACGACCAGGTGATCTACGGCTATGCCGGTGCGACCCCCGAGTTCCTCCTGCACTTCGACCGGTACTTCCCCTGCGCCGCCGAGCACGCGCTCGAGGTCAACTACCGGTGCCCTCCTGCCGTCGTCGACGCCGCTCGGCACCTTC
The DNA here is from genome assembly GCA_021820665.1 of Actinomycetes bacterium. Taxonomy (GTDB): domain Bacteria; phylum Actinomycetota; class Acidimicrobiia; order Acidimicrobiales; family RAAP-2; genus JAKADK01. Next base: position 47,959 of record JAKADK010000004.1, read on the forward strand.
TCTCCTATAACCGGCGGAGAGTCCCGAAGACCATCCGGGCCACCAAGGACACCCCCGACGCCGAGGCGATGCCCGGAGCCGGCGGCCGCCCGCTCGTCGTGCACCTCGAACCGGGTACCGAGCTCGCCCCCGCTGCCGTGGCTCAGATCCGGTCGTGGCTCGTCGACGACGGGATCGCTCCCGACGACGTGGCCGTGCTCGCCCGCGTGAGCTCCGTGCTCCTTCCGGTCCAGCTCGGTTGCGCCGAAGCGGGGATCCCGACGACCAGGCCGCTCGGTCCGGACGTCCTCCGCCGGACCGGGATCCGCACCGCCTTGGCCTACCTCCGTATCGGGATGGCTCCGGGTGCGATCGCGCCCGACGATCTCCGGGAGACCATCCGGCGGCCGTCGCGGGGTCTCTCCCCCCGGACGGTGGACTCCGTGGCCCGCCGTCCCACGACGAGCCTCCCCGAGTTGCGCCGGCGCGCCGGCCGCATGCCGGAGAAGGACGGCGCCAAGCTGGCCGGCTACGTCTCCGACCTGGAACAGGTGGCCGCCGCTTGCAGGCGGTCGACGCCAGAGGCACTGGAGGTCGTCTGGCGGGGGATCGGCCTCGGTGACTCGCTCGACGTCCTCGACGCCTCACGAAACGATGCCGACCGCTCGACGCACGTCGACGACCTCGTGGCGTTGGCCTCGGTGGCCGCTTTGCACCCGGACGTCGGCACGTTCGAGTCGTGGCTCCGGACAGCACTCGGCAGCAGGGACGCCGCCGGTGACACGGTGGGCCGTGCCAGGGACGCCGCCGGTGACACGGCGGGCCGGGTCCATCTCTCCACAATCCACCGAGTGAAGGGCAGAGAATGGCCTCGAGTCGTGGTCTACGGGGTGTCCGCCGGGATCCTGCCGCACCGGCAGGCCCAGGACGTGGAAGAGGAGCGTCGGATCTTCCACGTAGCGATCACACGCGCCCGGCACCAGGTCGTGGTCATGGCCGACCGCGAGGCACCCTCGGCGTTCCTGGCGGAACTGGACGGATCGCGAGCCCGGCCGCCGGCGGCCGCACCCGGCGAGGGCGGTCGCCCTCCTCCGGCCGGCACGAGGCGGACCTCCGACCCGCGTCGATCCTCCGGGTCGGGCCGGTCCAGCGCCGACGGGCGGCGACGCGCCGCCGGAACGGTCTCCGGCGACCGACCGTCGGAGTCCGGTGAGGCCGGAGCGGCACTGCGGGCGTGGCGCCGGGAGGTGGCCCGGGCCGCCGGCCTCCCCGCCTACGTGGTGCTGAACGACGGCGAGCTCGACGGCATCGCCTCCCGACGGCCGACGACCATGGCCGAGCTAGCTGCCTGCCGGGGCATGGGCCCCATCCGCCTGGAGCGCTGGGGGGACGAGATCCTGGCCGTCCTGGCCGGATGCGGCTGACCCGCACACGAGCCGACCGATAGCGGGTCGCGGCGGGTCGCCGACCACCCTCGGGGCCGCGGACTGGCTAACGTGCCTCCCGGCCGGTGGGGAAGGTGATACGACCGCCGCCTGCCCACCAGGATCCGACCGACAACGAAGGAGCTCGTGATGAGTCGAAGCGCCGGCCTGCGCTTTCGTGCGACGCCGGCACACCACTGGGTGAGATGGATCGTGCTCACCGTGTGTGCCCTCGTCGTCATCGTCGTCGTCTTCGGGGCCGTCCAGCTGGCGGGGGGGACACCCAAGCCGAAGCTGAGCGGCGCACTGCCGGCGTCCCTCACGAAGGTACCCGAGCCGCCAGGCGGGGCGCTCCCGTGGCCGACGACCGGTGAGGCCGGGATGGAGATCCCCGGCGTCGTGACGTTCCCGCCGGTCGGGCCCACCTCGCCAGTGCCCATCGCCAGCATCACGAAGTTGATGACCACGTTGGTCCTGCTCAAGGACCACCCGTTGCAGCCCGGACAACAGGGTCCGACCATCACGGTCACAGCGCCCGTGATGACGGAGTACGCGGCCGACCTGGCCAACCACGACTCCTTGATCCCACTCACCCTCGGCGAGCAGCTGACCGAGTACCAGGCCATCGAAGCCATGCTCGTCCCGTCGGCCGACGACGTCGCCCAGCTCGTGGCCCAGTGGGATGCGGGCAGCGAAGCCGCCTTCATCGCGAAGATGAACGCCCAGGCCAAGAGCTGGGGGATGAGCGGCACCACCTTCGCCGGCGTGAGCGGCGTCGCCACCGGGTCGGTGAGCACCGTTCCCGACCTGCTCGAGCTGGGCCAAAAGGCCATGGCGAACCCAATCATCCGGTCGGTCGTGGCCCTGCCGTCGGTCACGCTGCCCGGCTCGCCGAAGCCCTATCCGACGTACAACTTCGCCCTCGACGAGGACGGCATCGTCGGGATCAAGACCGGCTCGGACGCGGCGGCTGGAGGATGCTTCCTCTTCGCCGCCAACGTGAAGGTCGCCGGGTCCTACAAGCTCGTCTACGGCGTGGTCCTCGGCCAGCAGAGCAGGACAAGCACCCTGGACAAGGCGCTGTCGGTCGCCACCAACCTGATCGTCGCCCTCCGCCGGGTGCTGGGCGGGATCACCCTGCTCCACACCGGCCAGCACGTCGGGGAGCTGCGGCCCGCCTGGACGTCGCCGGTGCCCCTGGAGACCACGGGAGGAGTGACCGTCATCGCCGCTCCCGGCACGCGGGTGAAGACCTCCCTGCACGTGGTCAAGCTCCCGAGCGGGGTCATTCCGACCGGCTTCGCCGTTGGCCAGCTGGTGATCCACGCGGGGCTCCAGACCGCCCGGGTGGACGTCGTCACCACTCGTTCACTCTCTCCCCCGTCGCTCACCTGGCGCCTCCTTCACGGCTAGACCCCCCGGGTCATCCGGGTCATCCGGGTCATCCGGCGGCTCGGCCGCGCCTCCCACCGTGCCGGCCGTCATCGACGGGACCTGCAGGCGCTACCGTGGGGCGATGTCCTGTGACTGGGGTACCCTGGCCGCCACCATCACCGAGGCGCTCCATCTCGAGGTGCCGCCTGTGGCGATCACCTTTGCCGACGAGGTCCCAGACGGCGTTCCCTCGTTCGATGCGCCGATGAGCGAACCCGCGGCGGACGGTCGTCGCGGCAGGGTGCCCGCCGGTTGCGTGTTCTGGGTGCACGCGCTGGCAACGACGTTCTCGACTGCGCCGGAGGACCACGGCAACTGCAGTGTGGGATCGCTCACCCATGGCGTGAAGAGCGTCGACGAGGTCGCCGGGAACGACGACGTCGCGGCGTTGCTCAGTTCGGGATGGGTCACGATGGAGATGGTCCCGGGGATCCCGACGGTCACGGAGAGGCCGACGTCGATCGTCTACGGGCCACTGGCAGAAAGCCCGCTCGACCCCGATGTCGTGCTCCTGCGGGTCAACGGGCGCCAGCTGATGGTCCTGTCCGATGCCATTCCCCACCTCCAGATCGAAGGGAAGCCGCAGTGCCACATCGTCGCCGTCGCCAAGGAGCACGGCGTCTCGGCGGCGAGCGTCGGTTGCGCGCTGTCGCGGGCCCGGACGGGGATGCAGGCCCATGAGATGACCTGTGCGATTCCCGCCGGGGAGCTACCCGAGGTTGTCCGGCGGGTGGTGGCCACGGCCGAGGTCGACACGACGGTGGCACGGTACGCAGCGCGGGACGCGCGAAGGTTCGCCCCGTCCTGACCGCCAGCCCGCGCGAGGTCGCCCGACGGGTCTTGCTCCCGGGTCGCCGCCACTCCCGCCTGGCCCCGCATGGTGACCCCACGGCAGACCAGGGCCCGGACGTCCTGGCCCGAGCACGGGGTCGGTGGCGGGAGATCCTCGAACTGTTGCCGCCCCCCGCAGCACAACCCAACCGGGCAGCTAGCCCGGAGCCGACCGCTGAGATCCGGCCCCGAAGCGACGTCGAAGCTCGGCCTTGGCCACCTTGCCGGCCGGGGTGAGCGGCACGTCTGACACGATGGTGACGTAGCGCGGCACCTTATAGTCGGCGAGACGGGCCGCGCACCAGGCGCGCAGCTCGTCGGGATCGGCCTCGGCGCCCGGGCGCGGCACCACGACGTAGGCGCCGACCTCACCGTAGACGGGGTCGGGGACGCCGAAGCCGGCGGCCAGCGCCACCGCCGGGTGGGTGGCGAGCACCGCCTCGACCTCGGCCGGGTACACGTTGAACCCGCCCTGGATGTACAGCTCCTTCTTGCGGCCCCGCACGGCGAGGTGGCCGTCGGCCTCGGCTTCGACCATGTCACCGGTCGCCAGCCATCCTCCGGGGAGGAAGGTCTCCGCCGTCTCCGCGGGCATCTCCCAGTAGCCGGCGGCGACACACGCTCCGCGCAGCTGAAGCTCTCCGACGGTCCCCGGCGCCACCGGGTCACCCGCGTCGTCGACGACACGTCCTTCGAAGTCGCCGATCACGACCCCGATGCTACGGGTGACCGTGTCGAGGTCGTCATCCGCGGCCGACAGCACCGACGCACCCGAGCTCTCGGAGAGCCCGTAGAGGTTCACCAGCCGGGCGTGGGGCCACGTGGCAGCCACCTGCCGGGCGAGCGACGGGTCGAGGATCGAGCCGCCCACGATGACCTGGCGCAGCGAACTGGTGTCGACCGGGTTGGCGGCGAGAGCTTGCAGCAACATGAGGAACATCGTCGGCACGCCCGACAACACGGTGGTGTGGTGCTCGCTGGTGGCAGCCAGCACGGCGGTCGGAGAGAAGGCGGGCAACAGCACGACGGTCCCCCCGGCCACCAGCAGTGAGAGGATGCCGCAGGTCAGCCCGCCAACGTGGTTGAGAGGCAGGGAGCCGACGGTCGACGTGTGCTCGTCCCAGCCCAGGTGGGCGACCTGAGCCCGGGCGGAGGCGAGCAGGCTGGCGTGGGTGAGCACGGCCCCGCGGGGCTGCCCGGTCGTGCCGGACGTGTAGAGGATCACGGCGGGGTCACCCGGGCCCGGACCGTCAGTAGCTCCCGGCGCCCGGCCGCCTGCCCTTGCCCCGGACCCGGCTGCGACGAGCTCGTCGAAGGTGGTGGCCCCGTCGAAGCAGCTCTCCTCGGTGGGCGGGTCGAGGAAGACGTAGCGCTCGACGGTCGGCACCTCGGTGCGGAATCCGGCGAAGAAGGTGGCGAAGTCGAGCTCCGGGGTCGCCGCCGGGCACAGCAGCAGCCGGGTGCCGGACTGGTTGAGCATGTAGCGGAGCTCCTGCTCGCGGTAGCGGGGGTTGAGGGTCACGAGCGCCGCCCCCAACCTGGCCGCACCGAAGAACAGCCCGAGCCATGGCAGGCCATTGGGTGCGGCGACGGCCACCCGGTCTCCGGGGCGGATGCCCCAGGAGCTGAGGCCCGCCGCGACGCAGGTAGCCAGGCGGTCGAGGTCGCCGAACGTGACGGGCTGGCCGTCGACGACGAGGAACACCCGCTCCGCGCCGTGGGCGGCTCGCCAGGCGAGCAGCTCGGCGATCGTGACGGGCGCGCCGCCATGCCGCGGGCCCGCCGTCCGTGGGTCCTCCGGCGATGGCATGCTCCTACTCTGCGGCAGGTGCCGCCACGGACGCAAGCGCGCGGGACGACGGACGGGACGGCGGACGGGACGGAGCGGAGAACGGCGAGAAGCCGCTCGCAGGCTCCATCACCTGATGGCCACCGACCTGTGGACGCCACTGTTCCTCCGGCGTGCCATGTGCCACCGTCTCCGGCGTGCCATGTGCCACCGTCTCGCCGAGCCGACCGCGGCAGGGCCCGTCACGGGCGATGGAGACGTCGCGCGACGAGGGCGTCCACGAGGCGACCGAGACCATCCTCCCAGGCTGGTAGGAGGGACAACCCCGACAGCGCGAGCGCCATGTTGGCCAGGGCGGAGTTGGCGGGGCGGCGCGCCGGCCTTGGCGGGTGCTGGTCCGCGGTTGCCATCGGCTCCACCCGGCCGGGGTCGCCGCCCGAGGCGTCCAGGACGGCACGGGCGAAGTCGAACCACGACGTCACGCCCTGGTTGGTCACGTGGAAGATGCCGGGGCGGCGCTCGATCGCCAGGTCTGCGAGGACGCCCACGACGTCTGACGTGAACGTGGGGCAACCGGTCTGGTCGTCGACGAAGTGAAGCGTCCCGGGTGTCGAAGCCAACCGGAGGATCGTCTTCACGATGTTCGCCCCGTGGAAGCCAGAGAGCCACGAGACGCGCACCACCGTCGCTCCCGGGCAGGCACCCAGCACCTCGATCTCTCCGGCCCGCTTGGAACGCCCGTACACCGACACCGGATTGGGATGGTCCCACTCGACGTACGGGCACGGCGACGTTCCGTCGAACACGTAGTCAGTGGAGATGTAGCACACATGTGCACCTGCCCTGGCGGCGGCCTCGGCGATGTGGCGGGTCCCCAGGGCATTGACGGCGAAGGCCGTGTCGGGCTGCGCCTCGCACACGTCGACGGCAGTGACGGCGGCGCCGTGGATGATGACGTCGGGGCGAGCGCCCGCCACGAAGGAGAGCACCGCCTCCCGGTCGGTGATGTCGAGCTCGGGGAGGCCCGTGGCCACGACCTCCACCGGTGCGCGCCTGCCCAGGTTCCCGGTACGCGGGTCGCCCACCAGACCGGCGACCGGGACCTTCCCCCGAAGGGCGTCGACCAGGTCGGTGCCGAGCTGGCCACGCGCGCCGGTCACCATCACCTTGGTGCCCGCCGAAGGCAGGGTCACCGCCTGCACGGCTCCGTCGGACCGCCCTCCGTCCCCCGCTGACCGAACATGGCGTTCTCCGTGCGGGGTGGCGAGCTCCACCGGGCCGTGGTCAAGCCGGCTCCAGCTCGAAGACGTACTGGTAGGAGAAGAGCTTCGGGAGGATCGCCAGGCCCAGCCGGTCGAGCACGCCTGCGGTCCTCAGGACCTTGGAGGGGACAGGTCCACCCCGCTTCGCCACCTCGAGCGGGAGCCCGGTGTTGCTCACGCTCCGCACACGTGTTCCCGCCCGTCTGGCCATGCGGGCGAAGCTCTTGTCGGTGAAGAAGCGCATATGCCCGACGTCGAGCACGCCTCGGACGTCGTAGTCGAAGGTACCCGTGGCCATGCGGAACCGGGGATACCAGTGCGCGATGTTGGGGACCGTGGCGATGATCACGCCCCTCGGAGCGAGGATGCCGACGAGCTCGGAGAGCAGCTGGTCCGGTTTGGCCAGATGTCCGAACACGTCGGCTGCGACCACGACGTCGAAGTCTTGACCCACCTCGGTGGGAAGCCCCTGGTTCAAGTCGGCTTCCACGAACGTGTCGAGGCGGTCGCCAACCCCGTCGACCTTCTCAGCGTCCACACCCACGACCGTGTGACCCTGCAGGCGCAACATCTCGCCGAACCGGCCGTGCGAGCAGCCGAGGTCGAGGATCTTCTTCGGCTTCTCTCCGGGTTTCGTCTCCCCGATCATGGCGAGGATCTTCAGATGCGAGGAGACGCTGAGGACGCTCCGGTCGTACCCCTGGTCGGCGAACGCCAGCTCGCCCGAACCGAACCCCATCTTGTGCGCACGGTAACGAGTGGTGTACCAGACGACGTCCTTGGCGTACTGCATGCCATTGACGTAACAGATCTCGTCCCCGTAGTAGGTCGGGATCGGGATCTCCGTGATGGTCTTCCCCGCCTCGTGTAGCTGCACGATGATCTCCGTGTCGAAATCGAAGCCTTCTGAATTCGATTCGAAGGGGATCTCCTCCAGGGCGCTCACCCGGTACGCACGGTACCCGCTGTGCCACTCGGTCAGGTTCAGACCGACCACGGCGTTCTCGTACGTGGTGAGGATGCGGTTGCCGACGTACTTGTAGAGCGGCATGCCGCCCCTGCGGGCAGCGCCCGGCACCATCATGCGGGAACCGAACACCGCGTCGCACCGGCCTGCCTCGAGGGGGGCGACGATGTCCTCGATGATCTCCGGGGCGTACTGGCCGTCGCCGTGGAGCATCACGACGATGTCGATGTCGTGGTCGATGGCCCATCGGTACCCGGCCTTCTGGTTGCCGCCGTACCCGCGGTTCTTCGCGTTGCGGATGATCGTGACCGGGAGGTCGTCCGTCTCTCCGTACTCCTCGGCCAGCTCGTAGGTACGATCACTGCTGGCGTCGTCACAGATGACCACCGCCGCTACCCGCTGACGGAACGACTGAGGGATACGGTCGAGCGTGGGGGCCAGTGTGGCGGCCACGTTGTACGCGGTGACCACCACGGCGATCCGTTCGCCCACCTCCGTACCGGCGTCCAACGGATCGCCCTTCGCGTCGCCTGGTCCTCTGTTCTCCTTCACCACCCCTCCTTCTCGCCGTGCTCCATAGAGCGTCACCGCGTCCGGTCTCCGACAGTCCCGGCCGCATCGTCACGCCGGACGCAACCGTCGCAACGGCGACCGCATGATCTCGGCGCCGCCCCGGAGACGCGCGGGCTCTGCCCGCATCTCTCCGGGCCTCTGCGCGCAGCCCAGTGGATCATATGATAGGTCATCAACTTGACATAGAGTCAAGCACCCAACATAGAGTGTACAACCAAGATCGGGCGGCCGGTGCAACCTCCGTGTGGCCGGGAGCGAGGCGCGGGAGCGGCTGGCCGGCACGGGGGAGCCCGGGCCTGCGCGACGGACCCGTCGGGAAGAGAGGGGGGGGCTGTGCGAGAGAACCGAGTGCTCATCACGGGCGGTGCCGGGCTCGTGGGGTCGACCTTGGCAGACCAGCTCGTGGACCTGGATGTGGGCGAGATCATCGTGGTCGACGACTTCACCCGCGGCAGCTGGGAGAACCTGGCAGGTGCCCGAGCGGCCGGTCGGGTCAGCGTCGTCGAAGGCGATGTCGCCGACCGGCACCTCATGGCCAAGCTCATGGAAGGCATCGACTTCGTCTTCCACCAGGCCGGCATCAAGATCAAGCAGTGCGCCGAGGACCCGGCAGCCGCGATGCACGTCATGGTGGACGGGTCGTTCTGCGTGCTCGAAGCTGCCCGGCACGCCGGAGTGCAGAAGGTGATCGCGGCCTCGACCGCGTCGATCTACGGGGCGGCAGAGGTCTTCCCGACCGACGAGCGGCACCATCCCTACGGCAATCGCACCCTTTACGGTGGAACGAAGCTGTTCCTGGAGCAGCTCCTCCGGAGCTACAACGACAGCTACGGCCTGCCGTACGTCGCGCTGCGCTACTTCAACATCTACGGTCCCCGGATGGACACCTACGGTGCGTACACCGAGGTCTTGAGCCGATGGATCGAACGCATCGAGCAGGGCATGCCCCCGGTGGTCCATGGCTCCGGAGCACAGACGATGGATCTCGTCTATGTCGAGGACGTCGCCCGTGCGAACATCCTCGCCGCCCAATCGGATGTCACCGACGACGTGTTCAACGTGGCCAGCGGCACCGAAGTGAGCCTCGTCGATCTGGCGAACCTGTTGCTCCGGGTCATGGGCTCCGACCTCACCCCCCAGCACGGTCCCGATCGGGCGCTCCCTGCGGTACCCCGGCGGCTGGCCGACACGTCCCGCTCCGCCGACCGGCTCGGCTTCGAGGCGAAGATCGACCTCGAGGACGGGTTACGGCGGCTGGTGTCGTGGTGGACGACGCGGCCGGGACGGTCGAGTGGCTGTCCGACGGCCGGATCACGGAACGGCCACGCGCCGAAACCTGCAGGTCACGCCAATCCCTAGGAGGTCAGCCGATGCCCCGTATCGAGCACGCAGAGAAGATCATCGGCGTGGTCCTCGTCGAACCCGAGGTCCACGGGGACGACCGCGGCCGGTTCGTCGAGACCTACCGGCGCTCGTGGCTTCCCTTCGCGAGGGAAATGGTCCAGGGGAACCGCTCCGAGAAGCGGGCCGGTGCGGTGGTCGGGCTGCACTACCACGTCCACCAGGCTGACTACTGGTACCTCCTGAGAGGAAGCGCTCGGGTCGTGCTCCACGATCTGCGGCTCGGATCACCGACCGACGGGAGGACGATGCACATCGACCTCGACGGCCAGGTGGAGCGAGGGTTGTTCATCCCGCCCGGGGTCGCCCACGGGTTCGCATCGCACACCGACCTGCTCTTGTCCTACCTGGTCGACAACTACCACAATCCCGCCGACGAGCTGGGCGTGGCCTGGGACGACCTCGATATCGCCGCCGACTGGGGGGTGACCGACCCGGTCCTCTCGGACCGCGACAAGAAGAACCCCAGCCGAGCAGACATCCCCGACCACCTCCGGCCCCGCTACGGCCTCCGAACGTGAGCTGCGAAAGATCGCCGAACGGCTACGACTCCACGCCGCTGGGACATCTAGCGGGCCAGTGCCCGCGGGCTGTCGCCGTCGCTTCGCCGGTCGCCGTGGCTCCGCCCGAAGCCGGGCGAAGCGAACACCGCCGGTCGCCGTGGCCGTTCCCGGCAGCCGGGAGGCCCGGGCGACATGTCGGCTCCTTGGTCAGCCAGCTCGGCAACAGAGAGCAGACGCACAAGACCCGAGGCGACGGAGCGTCCGAGACGCGTGCAGACGCTCCGGGCACCCCCTCAGCAGGCGTAGTCGCCGTCGTCCGGATGACCGAACCACTGCGTCACCGTGACCTTGCCGCCGGTGAACGACGCCTGAGCACAGTTGGCCTCCGCTCCGGAGAGATCCCGTGCTCCGGGGATCCAGTTGGGGATCTGGAACAGCGTGCCCGATGCGGAGTTGGTGCCACCCGTGATGCTGTCCCACTGGCTGGACGTCGAGTACGCGCCCACCGAGGTCGCCCCGGCTGCCTCCAGTCCGGCGATCATGCCCTGGAGGTCGGCGACGTTCATCGTCAGATCGGACTGCCAGGTGTTCGCGGTCTCCACGTCCAGCCACCACGGGTAGCTTCCCGCTCCACCGGACACTGGCACCGGCGGCGATTGGGCGTCGATGGCCGATGCCGCTTCGGCAAGCCAGGTGACGTCTTGGGCCGCCTTGTTGTCCCCGTACTGCCAGGCGCAGGCGTCGGAGTTGGCGCCCACCGTGTACGTGCCCCCGTTCACCGTTACCGTGGTCGTCAGGCAGTCGCCATATGGGGTGCTCCCTGAGGTGGGCCAGTCGGCGATCACCGTGCTACCGGAGACGTTTCCCGGGTCCGCGGTGTTGACGTACAGGGACGCTTTGGGCTGGCTGGTCCCCCCTACGGTAGAGGCGACTGCCCAGTACAGCTCGCTCGCGGTGTAGGCGGGGTAGGCCGACGACGGCCCAAAGCACGGGTTCAGATCGTTGGCCAGTCCACCGGTCACGCCGACGATGCCAAAGGCAGGGCTTGCGGGGAGATTGCTTCCGCATTGCGGATATGACACGTCGTTGCCGGTCGGCGTCACGGTTCCGCCGCCACCGCCGCCGCCACCCCCGCCATGACCCGACGGTTTCGCAGCGAAAGCCGGGGTGGCACTCCCGACGATGACCGCGACGACGATGACCAAGTGGAGCACGACGCGAGTAGCCCGTCTCCCGACCGTTCGCTTGCCCATGTCGTTCGTCTCCTTCGTGGGAAGTGGCCCGATAGTAGACGAGCGTCGCCGGTCGATGCCTTGGCGACCGCCACTACGGAGACCACGGGCAGGCGCCGGGCTGCCGCCGTCATCACGGCGGTGTCAACGGTCTGGCCGAAGAGGTCGTCGGCGTCGAGGAAACCGGAGGCCGAGTGTGAGCCTGCCAGCGTTCCTCCGGAGCCTGCCAGCGCTCCCCCGAAGGGGCCAGCGGAGACCGTCAGGACTGCCGGGCCCGGCGGAGGCGGCGGCGATAGCCGACCACGTTGGCGACCACCAAGCCGAGGAGGGCTGCTCCGGCCAGGGACCCGAAGAGCAGGGCGAAGCCTCCTGCCCCGAAGCCTCCTGCCCCGAAGCCTCCTGCCCCGAAGCCTCCTGCCCCGGAGCCTCCTGGCCCGGAGCCTCCTGCCCCGAGCCTGCCCGACCCGGCGACCGGCGGTGTCCCGACCGGCAGTGCGACCTGGTCGGTGGCGGTCGCCGTGTAGAGCTCGGACGAAGTCGGCGTCGCCAGGGAGCCGGACCCTTCGACGACGCCCCCGGTGACCAGCACCTGCCCGTTCGAGAGGGCCACCACGGCGGCACCTGCCCGGGCGGTCGTCAGCGAGCCCGCGCTCGTCCACGCGCCGGTGGCCGGGTCGTAACGCTCGACCGAGGCCAGGGCGCGGCCAGCGGTTTGCCCGCCGACTGCCAGCACCTCTCCGTCGGCCAGCGTGACGACGCCGGGGAGAACCGGGGCGGTCGCCATCCCGTTGGTGGCGCGCCACGAGTTCGTCGTCGGGTCGTACCGGTCAGCGGCATTCCCGTCGCCGACCACCAGCACGTCGCCTCCGTGCAGGACCGTGGCCACGGCCAGCAGCCTCGGTACGCTCATGGTCCCAGCGGGAGACCACCGGCCCGTCGTCGGGTCGTAGCGCTCGGCCGTGGCCAGGGCGCCGCCGCCGTCGAAGCCGCCCGCCACCAACGCTCCGCCGTCGGGCAGCGGGGCCGCGGCAGCCGTCACGCGAGGCGTCGCCAGCGAGCCTGTCCGCGCCCACCGGCCCGTCACCGGGTCGTAGACCTCGGCGCTGGCGAGCGGTCGGTGACCAGCGCCCTCACCGCCGGCAACCAGCACCCGGCCGCCGGCGAGGACGACGACCGAGGCGAACGCCCGGGCGGTGGCGAGCGAGCCGACGGCCGACCACGAGCCGGTGGCCGGGTCGTAGACCTCGGCGGACGCGAGCGGTTGGTGGTCGGAGCCGAGCCCACCGGCGACCAGCACGTCACCACCGGGCAGCCTGGCCGTCGCCGCACCGACCCGCGGCGTACCGAGCGACCCCGTCGCCGACCAGCGGCCCGTCACCGGGTCGTAGACCTCGGCGGAGGACACGGCGGCACCGGTCGAGCCGACGCCGCCGGCGACCAGCACGTCACCACCGGGCAGCCTGGCGACGGCACCGAACCCGTGTCCACCGGCCAACGACCCGGTCGGAGACCACGTCCCCTGGGGCACGCCCGCTCCGGTAGAGGCCGGCGACCCGCCATTCGGCACTACCTGGGCGGCAGGGTCCTGTGGGGCGACGATCACCCGTTGGACAGGCGACGAGGGGCTGCCCGGGGTGCCGCCCTGTGCACCGGTACCCCCCGAGGCTCCAGGACCGGGTGGCGGGAAACCGAGAGACGGAGCAGTGACGAGGACCGCCCGGCCGGCGCGCCGCACGCGAGCCACCACGTGGATGGGCCCGGCCGGCGCCGGCTCCCCTGTGCCCGCAGGCATCCGGTAGGCGACGAGGGCCACGGATGACGGCATCCCCCTGCCCGCCCCGCCGGCCGGACCGATCCGATCGACGAGCACGGGGGCGGTTGCTCCGGCCGGCATACCGCGCTCCGATCGGGTGGTCCGGCCTCCGCTGACGTCAGCGGTGACGACCGACACCGAACCGCTGTAATCGAAGGTGATGGAGTAGCCGTCGGCCTCGAGCGTCACGCCGCTCCCGTCGACCGAGAACCCGGTCTTACCGAGCGTGAAGGAGGACGAGGTCCCCTCCCACTGGTAGTCGCACGGTTTGGGGATCCACCCGTCGATGTAGCAGACCTGCGTGGCCACGTAGGACGCCACCTCGACGGAGACGCTTCCCCAGATGAAGGCGCTGATGCCGCTCGTGCTGACCTTGATGGAGACCGACGCCGACAGCGAGCCCCCGACCTCGAGGTCGGGACCGATCTGGGTGCTGCCCGGGCCGAGGGAGAGGGAGCCGTCGAACTCGAACTTGAACGTGGTCGCCGACGCCTCGAGCGTGATGCTGACCGGTCCGATGCTCAGGCCGCCCACGCTGATCTGGGACACCGATCCCGTGAAGTTGATGCTCGGCGGAGACAGCCCGATGTTGGCGAGCACCGAGATCTGGATGCCCTCGACGCTGCCCTGGAACCCGAGCCCCAGGCCCGCCGGGTACGTGGTGGTCCCGATCGTGGCGCCCTCGGGGGAGATGTAGAGCGACGCGTAGTCGACCTCGAGCAGGCTGGCCTGCCCGAAGTCCTTGAACGGCTCGAGGGCCGGCGTGCCCGAGTTCTTCGTACCGATGCTGAGGTCGAGGAGGAACGGGTTGAAGTTGAAGGCGAAGGTGATCGGGGCGCCCTCGAGGTAGCCGATGGTGGTCGCCACGTTGCTCGGCAGGGCGGTGATCGTGCCGTCGAGGCCGACGTTGGGAAGCGGCACGCCGTCGCCGATGCTGATCCCTCCCTGGAGACCCGCGCACTCGATGGTGAGCCCGCTGATCCCGAAGGCGTCCTGCCATGCCGTGGACGGGTCGCCGCAGGTCCCGAACGACAGGCTCACGTTGATCCCCGTGTCGCTCACGGTCAGCTCACCGGTCAACTGGTGCGACGACGACGCACCGATCGAACCGGGTGAGGCGACGTTGAGCGTGGCGGTCATGCCCACCGAGAAGGTCGGCCCGGCCGGGCTCAGCTCCACCTGGAGAAAGCCCGAGTCGAGCTTGAGCGAGCTGCCGCCGGTCGAGAAGACGGTGAGGCCCGAGCTGAGGGAGGTCGAGATCCGGAGCGTGTAGGTGTTCGTCTGGAAGTCGGCGGTGCCGACGGCGACGAAGTCCGCCGCCGACAACACGTCGATGCCGATGGCCGAGAGGCCCGAGGTGACCGACCCGGGCAGCGAGATGTTGAGGGCGAAGTCGAGCCCCTGGTTGAGGTCGATCGTCCCCAGCGTCGGGTCACCCGTCTGGAAGGCGGGCACGGCGGCGCTCGCGTAGTAGAGGTACGCCGTGTCGCCGCTCGAGCCGAGCCACTGCGAGAGGTTGGCCTCGGTGCCCACCACGAACGTCCCACCCGTGCCGATCTGGAGGGCGGCGTTCAAGACGAGGGACCCGCCCCCGGGCATCTGGACCGTGAGGACGAGGTGCGCGGCGACCTGGTAGGACCCCTTGGACTCGCTCAGAGTGAACGTCGGCGCACCAAGCTCGACGGCGCCCCCGGCGACGCTGGCGGAGAGCTGGCTCAACGTGGCCGAGAGCGAAAAGCTCCCGGCGGTGAGGTCGAAGCACCCGCTGGCCGCCGCCGAGCCGGAAAAGCCGGTGAGCGAGACGCCGAGCGACCCCGACACGGCGAGCCACAGGTCTCCGGCTGCGGCGATGGTGCACCCCGACGGGGGCGCGGCGTCCCCCAGCTGGACGGAGTCGACGGCGAGCGACACGCCACCGGTGGCCAGTGAGAACAGTGGGTTGCTGCCGGCGCCTGTCGCCGACAGGGCGAAGGTGACCACGCCGCTGGTGTCGCTGATCGTCCCCGACAGCGCGGCGTCGATGGTGACCGACGGGGCCGGTTGCCACACCTGGGCCTGGGCGGCGGCCACGGTCAGGCTCCAGGTTTCGAGTGACGAGAGCGTCCCGTCCAGCGACAGCGAGCCGAGGCCGTCCACCGACAGGGTGCCGGTGACCGCGAGCCCGGAGGTACCCAGCGAGAGCCCGACGTCGGTCAGGGTGACCGGGACTCCCGGGAACGGCGTGAAGGGTCCGGCGATGGGGCCGGGCGTGCATGACGACCCCGACGGCTGGCACGTCGTGACGTCCGCGGTCACCGATCCCTGGGCGCTCCGCGACACGGTGCCCTGGAGGCCGACGGCGACGCCGAAGACGACGAGGCCGCTGACGGTCGCCTTGCCCGAGAAGGACCCGTCGGCGAGCCCGATGTCGGCGTCGAGGGCGACGGTGGCCGGTGCCTGCCCGGGGACGGGGATCACCCCCGACACGGCGAGCGACAGTTCGCCCGACGAGAAGGACAAGGTGGCGCCGGTCAGGGCGGCGCCGTCGGGGAGCGTGAGGAAGGGGAAGCCGGACGGCGCCTGGAGGTCGGCCGTGAAGGTGGGCGACGAGCCCGGGTTCCAGCTCCCGCTGAAGGTGATCGTCCCTCCGGAGGGCAGGGTGAACCCCGCTGTCTCGAGCGTCGAGACGACCCCTGCCGACGGGGCGTAGGCGGCGTCTGCGTTGAACCCCTGGGCCAACGACACCGTGCCGATTGCCGTGTCGCCGGTATCGAAGGTGGCGACGGGCGCCGACGAGTACGCGAAGAAGCCCTGGAGGGGGACGCCGAGCTTGGAGAGGTCGATGCCGGCGACGGCCACCACGAGCGCTCCGCCGTTGTCGGAGACCGTGACGGTGAGCGGTAACGAGCTGAGTGCGGGGATAGAGGCGCTGGCCGAACCGTCAACGGCGATCCCCGTGCTGACCCCTCCGGTCACCGACAGGCTGGTGAGCGTGACCGTGAGGCCGCTCGTCACCTGGACGGTCAGCGACGAGCCCGCCGGGTCGAGCCGGAACGAGACGGACCCGGTCCTGAGGTCGATCGAGCCCTCGACGGCGGCGGCCAGGCCGCCGCTCCCCGACGTTCCCACCGACACGACGCCCTCGAGCGAGAGTGTCGGGTCGGCCGGGCGCTGAAGCGAGCCCGACGCGCACGCCGGGGTGGCTCCGAAGGCGAGGGCGACGCAGTCGACCTCGACGACGACGCCGGTGACCGGGTTCCAGGCCACGATCGGGGTGGGCGTCGTGCCGGACGCGGGTGGCGTGCCGGCCTCGAAGTCGTAGGTCACCGTGCCCGTGGTCGTGATGGTGACCGAGCCGGTGAGCGAGGTGAGAGAGAGGGCGAGGGAGCCGAACGGCGACCACGTCCCGACGTCGGCGCCGGTCACTCCGAGCGTGAACTTCCCCGCCGAGTAGGAACCGGTCACCGACAGCGTGAGGGCGCTGGTCGAGGAGGTCGCGGCGTCGCCGAGCACGGCGGTGGCGCGCAAGGTCAGTGCGAAGGGCGTCCCCGACGTGGGGGCCGACAGGATCGCCGTCACGTCCTCGAGCTCGAGCCCGGGGAGCGGCGCGTACGGCGCGCCGGCCGGCGCCAGGGTGAACGTGAGTCTCGTGGGGATCGAGCCACCGCTACCGGTTCCCACCGTGAACGATGCCTGGACGGGCGGTCCGAAGGGGAGGCCGGCCAGGACCGCCGACCCGCTCGCCGTCGGCGTCGTCCCCGACAGGGTCACGGTGACGGTGGCGTCGACCGAGGGAATGCCGGCCGGCGGGCTGGTGGGAGCGACGGTGACGGTGACCTCCGGCCCGGTGCCGTCGGAGAAGGTGAGCCCGAGGGTGTAGGCGACAGAGGTGTCGGGGTTGCCGAACGGTAGCGAACCGAGGGGAACGGTGAGCGTGCCGCTCGTCACCTGGCCGAGAAAGTCGGACCCGCTCCCTGCACCGGTGACGGCGAAGCACAGCGGCGTGGTCGACCCCAGCTTGATCCCCGCGCCGAGCCCCCAGGCCGCAGGCAGGGCGAGCGTGCCGCCGGTCAGGCACAGCGTCGGCACGCCGCTGGCGACCTGGGCGTCCTCGACGTAGCCGGTCAACCCCGAGGCGACCGTCAGCGTGCCGCCGAAGAGCGACAACGAGCCAGCGGTCACCGGGAGGTCCGACGAGGCCGTGCATCCCCCCGTCGTGCCGCCCAAGGTGACCGACACCCGGTCGACGGTGGTCGGCAGCGCGCCGACCGTGAAGGAGACGGTGGTCCCGTTCGCTCCTGCCTGACCCCACAGGTCGCCGAAGACGGTCGAGCATGCCGCGCCGGCCGTGAAGGACGCGGTGGCCGGTGCCGACCCGGCGAAGTCGGGCGAGGTCGACGTGTAGGCGGCGCCGTAGGAGGCCGTTCCCGTCGTCGGCGCCGGCTGGTCGGCGCACACCGCCGTGGCCGTGCCGCCGGAGGCGGCCAGGAGGGGGGTGGCGAGGCAGCCGGCGATCGCCACGCCACCGACGGAGAAGGACACCGTCCCCTCCGGGGCGACGGCCGAGCCCGTCGAGGCATCGGCAACGGTGGCCGTCAGGTCGAGCGCGCCGGCCGCCGCCGGATCCGGGGCGACGGCGAGCGATGTGGTCGTCGCTGCGGCATGGACATCGACGGACGCGGACGCCTCGCTGTTCTGGAACCCGCCACCGGCGTACGCGAAGGTGCCGCCGAAGGCGACTGTCCCCGGCGCGGGGCTCGGCACCTGGCACGTGGCGATGCCGGCGGTCACCGCCACCGTCTGGCAGACGGGTGTGCCGTCCGAGGTGACGGGGGTGCCGCCCTCGGTGAAGGCGACGGTCCCCTGGTCGACCGGCACGCCACCCGTGGAGGTGACCGTCGCCCGGAGGGTGAGGGGCACCCCGTAGGCGACCGTCGCACCATCGGTCAGGACGGTCCCGCCGGTCGTGCCGGTCGTCGACGCACCGGCCACGACGTCGAGCGTCATGGTCGTCGGTGCTCCGCTGACCTCGTAGAACGACACCGGTGAGGCGGACGGCTGGGTCAGCGAGCCCGTCGCCACGACGTAGGAAGCGACAACCTCGTCCTCGCCACCGGGGTCGGGGACGAACGTGCACGAGGCGGTCCCCGTCGCTCCCGTCCCCGATCCCGTCACGACGAGAGCGAGGCCGGTGCAGGCGGCACCCGTCGTCGACGTCACCGGGTTGCCGTTCTCGGTAAAGGCGATCGTCCCGGTCGGCGTGGCGTCACCGGAGGCGAGGGCGACCGTCGCGGTGACGGTGATGGGCTGGCCTCCCGTCTCGTTGACCGGGTTGAGCTCACTGCCTCGGGGCGAGACCGACACGGTGGTCGGGTCGGGGCTCGGCGTGTACGGTGCGGTGGCCCCGGCCGTGGTCCAGTTGGCGCACGCGGTCACGCCGCTCGAGGCCGGGCAGTAGGTGGCCCCGAACGTCTCGGTGCCGAGCGTGGCCGGAGCCGGACCGCCCGTGCAGGTGTAGACGGTCTGCTCGTCTCCGGGGGAGCCGCTCGGCTTTCCCGTGGCGGCCGTCTGGGCGGCGTCGCACCCCGTGATCGGCACGGCGCTCCTACCGCTGCCGAGGAAGAAGCTCACGCCGCCGTCGGGCGGGGCGCCCGCCGTCGTGTCGACGGTGGCCGTGATGGTCGTGTCGACCCCGACGTACGCGTCGCCGGAGCCGTTGACTACGAGGGAGGTGATGGTGGCGGTTGCATGGGTGACGGTGATCGATGGGCTGGACGAGGTCGAGGGGTCGGCCTGGCTGTCACCGGAGAAGACGGCGTCGACCTGCTCGCCGACCGACGGGGTGAAGACGCAGGCCGGCACCGTCCCGTCGACGGGACCGGTGCCGGCAGCGAGGGTCACGGCGACCGGCTGTGTGAGCCCTTCGCAGGCGAGCGGCGTGCCGCTCGTCGTCTCGTAGGTCAGGGTGCCCGGGGCCGTGTCGGTGCTCGGGAGGTCCTGGACCGTCGCCTGCAGGGAGACGGTGGTCCCGTAGGTGACCGAGACCGCGCTGGTCGAGTTGTCGGCCACGAGGGTCGTGGTCGTCACGTACTTGCCGACGGAGGCGGGCGGCGACGCCGGGCTGACCGATGACGCGGCGTTGTCGGCGTTGCCGCCGTAGACGGCCGTGAACGAGTAGGACTGACCGGGGGTGGGATAGGGGGCGGTCACACCGAACGTGCATCCGACGGTGGCTGTGGAACCGACGGCGACCGACGTGGGGACCGTCGTCGTGCACACCGGGGTCGTCGAGGACAGCTGGTCGTAGAAGGAGACGGTGCCACCACCGAGCGTCCCGACCGCGTAGGAGGCGGGCGTGACGGTTGCCTGGAGGCCGATGTCGGGTGGGCTCGCCGAGGACTGGACGGTCGCCACGGGTGCTGCGATCGTCGTCGGGTCGGGCACGCCGTCGACCGTGAAGAAGCCCGTCGTGAACCCGGCCAGCGTGTCGTCGCCAGAGTAGATCGCGACGTACGAGACATCACCGCCGGCCGTGTCGGTGAACGTGCACGAGGCCGTGCCGTCCGAGGCGACGGTCGCCGTGCAGGCTGGGAGCGTGGCACCCAGAGCAACGAACGAGACCGTCCCCGTCGGGGTGTAGCCCGTCGGCCCGGAGACCGTGGCCGAGAGGGTTGCCCCCGGGTTGCCGAGGGTGGCGCTGACCGTCGACGGCACGGTCACCGACGGCGTGATGAGCGTCCAGCTGATGGTGGCCAGGCCCCCGGACCCGCCCGGCGCTCCGTTGCCCGCTCCCACCGATCCCGACGCGAAGTAGGTGGAGACGTACGCGTCGGCGCCGCCACCGCCTCCTCCTCCACCTGCGTCGGCCTCGGCGCCCCCGCCGCCACCACCACCGGCCCAGCCCCCGCCGCCACCCCCGCCGCCACCGCCACCGGAGGCCGCTCCTCCGCCGTTGCCCCCACTCGTGCCGGAGCCCCCGCCGCCCCCCGAGCTCGCCGGGCATCCACTGCCCCCGCCACCCGTCGAAGACCCGATGCCCCCGCCCCCGCCACCACCGCTGCAGGCGCCCGGCAGGGACGTGCCACCGGCGTTGCCACTCTCACTGCCCCCCCCGCCGCCGGCGCCGCCCCCGGCACTCGCCGCCCCGCCACCGCCGCCACCGCCACCGCCACCGGCCTCGGCAACTGCCGCGCCGCCGATCAAGAGCGACGTGCCTCCCCCGCCCCCGCCGCCCGACGATCCGCCGTTGGCGCCGCCGCCACCCCCGCCGCCACCGCCGTTGGCGCCGCCGGCCTGGCCGCTTCCGGCTCCACCCACCACGACGGTGAGCGACGATCCGCCGCTGATGCCCTTCAGGATGCCGGAGACCTTCCCGCCGGCACCTCCGGTTCCGCCAGAGCTTCCGGACGCACCACCTGCCCCCTCGAGCGTGACCGACACGGTCGACGTCGTGCTTGCGATGTACGCGGGGAGGGTCACCGTGTGAGTCCCCGGCCCGTACGAGCACACGACCTCCGTGGCGGGATAGTTCGTACCGCACCCCGGGTGCGTCGACACGGCGGCGGTCGTCTGCACGGGCAACTGACTGGTCGCGCCGTGTGGGAGGGGCGGGGTTGGTGGACCACCTTCGGGAGCTGACAGCGGGGGCACGACGGCGACCACGGCCACGACCGTGGCGAGCACCAGCGGAGCCCAGCTGCCCCGGGCTCGCGGCACGGCGGCGGCACAGAGACGCCGGGTCGCCCGGGCGACAGCGAGGGCAGCGCGGCCCGTCGAGCTGCTCGAGCCACTGGCCGCGTGCCTGCGCCCGGCCGGCGCCCGCGTCGAACTGTGCCTCGTCCTCGACGTCCTCGGCGGACGAGGACCCCCTCCCCGTTGCCCCATCGCCGGCGCACAATACCGCACCGAAGATCTCGGAGCACGTGGGTCCCATTCCGACGCCGTCCGTATCGAGCGGGTCGCCTCGAGGAACGGACCCGTTGCGACGGCCGCCGAGGTGACCGTCTGGGCGAGGGCACCGACGGACGCCGGCGCGCCAAGCACGTCACAGAACGGCTGGGCCATGCGGTCTACGGGCACGGGCTGATCGGACGGCGCGGTAGATCACGGTGCGAGGTCGACCCGACCGGATACCCCCGCACCCACCGGCTCCGACGCCACATCACGGCCCTGAAGGGGCGCGATGCCAGCTGGGCATGCAGCGGCGAGTCCCCGTGGATGACAAGCCGGTCGGCATGGGAACGATGCTCCGGCGGGGAGCAACAGAGCCCCTTCAGGTGTGCGGGTTGATGGGGTGGATCCCCGGGGCACCCAAGGCTCGCTCCGGGGTCGCAGGCAGGCCAACCCGGGAGCTCCGTCCCTCAGTCGCCGCTCCCCATCCGCAGCCACATGCCCAACGCCTCCCGCCGGGTGTCGGGGCTGACAGCTGCCTCGGCGGCAGTCTGGCCGTTGGCGTACCGTGGCACGAACGCAGGATCAGCGCCAGCGGCCAGCAACCGCTCAGCGGTGCGACGCTGCCCGCCATGGCACGCCTGCCAGAACGCCTCGTTGATCTCGTCGTCCGTCGGCGCTGGCATCCCGGTCAGCAGCTCGTCAAGGCGCCTGCCCATCCCGAGGGCGGCGGCGTGCCACAGGGCGTCGACCGCTGCACCCCGCTCGACGAGGAGCCGGGCGACATTCCAACAGCGGTAGCCGACAGCGTTGTCGAGCGGGGTGCCGATCGATCCACCGGGCACGTCCAGACCGGCCCCTCCATCGATCAGCACCTCGGCCACCTCGAGGTCGTCGGAGCTGGCCGCCCAGTGCAGCGGCGTCTCCGGCTTGACCCCGCCGGTGTCGTCGTTGGGGTCGGCCCCAGCTCCGAGGAGGATGGCTGCCGCCGGCGACGCTGCGGGGAAGTAGCCGGGCCAGTCGGCGGTGACGTGCAGTGGGGTGCGCCAACCACCTTCCTGCCCATGCCGACCGATCATCCGTGCCGTGGCCAGCCCGGGATGCTCGGCAAGCAACCGCCGGAGCGCGGTGATGTCGCCGCAGTGGATGGCCGCAGTGAGGTCGAGGGCGAGGGGATCGAGGTGGGGGAGCGTCAGGCGTGGAGCGGTAGCGTCCGGTCGCTCTTCTACGCTCATCGTGAATCGCGAAGAGGCTATGCGCGCGGCGTTCATCCACGAGATGATCACGGCCGACCTGCAGGAGCGGGTGGCGCTGGGAGCTGTGTCCCCGGTGGGGTCGCGACACCGCTTCCTCCCTGTCGTTTCTGGTTGCTGGGCGCAGAGACGAGGAGGGAGAACGGCGTGCCCGTCAGGAGCGTTCTGATCGCGTCGCTGGGATTGGGCCATGCGGTGGTGCTCTGCGGCTGGGAGCCGTGGGTGGCGAGGCCGGCGAGCGGGCGAAGCTCGCGGTCACGGTTCGGCCGAGAGTACGAAGTCGGGCCGGGGTGGACGCCCCCCGGGTCGCCTGCCCCACTCACGGCCCGACGGCGGCCCACGCGTCCTTCGCCCGCCACGACATCTGGTCCACCCGGGCGTTCGAAGACCTCGTCGTCTACGACGCCATCTGCTCGTCCAGGTTGGATGCCGCCCGGGGCCACGATCGGTCTGGGCGCACTCCGTCTGATCGGCTGGGCCACCGAGCAACGCCGTGTGCCGGGAGGAGTGGAACGTCTGTAGCGCACCGGCGGAGCGAAGGCTGCCACGGAGCTCAAGGGCCTGTGCGGGATGCTGCTGCGCAACGGGCCGAGCGTCGCCGGTCGATGCCTTGGCGACCGCCGCCACCGAACGGGCAGGTGCCGGGCTGCCGCCGTCGTCGACGGTCTGTCCTCGACAGGCTGCCACTGCCCCGTCCGAGGCACCGAGTCGGCACCCGACGCGCCCGGCCAGCCACTGACCACTGCCGCGACGGGGTGCAGACCATCCGCCAGCGGCTCAACTCCCCGGGTATGCTGGCATACGTGAAGCGAACCACTGTCAAGCTTCCCGACGATCTCGATGCTCGACTCCGTCACGAGGCTGAGCGACGGGGCTCGACCGTGTCCGAGCTCACCCGAGAAGCTATCGAGGCTCACCTCGGCGGCAGATCGGGTCGGCGGAAGTTGATCGCCTCCGCCGCAGGCAGGAGCGGTTCGCACGACGTCTCAGTCCGCATCGAGGAGATTCTCCGCCACGAGGTCTCCCCATAACCCTCCTTGTCGATGCCGGTCCGCTCTACGCCTACGTCGACGCAGACGACGACCACCATGCCGAGTGCCTTGAACTGCTTGAGTCCCATCCCGGTCCGCTGCTGGTACCCGTCCTGGTGATCACGGAGGTGGTCTACCTACTCGGGACTCGACTCGGTCACGACGCTGAAGTGCGGTTCCTGGGGGACTTCGCCGCTGGCAACCTGATCCCCGCGCGCGTCGCAGCCGAAGATTGGCTGCGCATTGCCGAACTGGTCCAGACCTACAGAGATCTGCCATTGGGATCGGTCGATAGCTCCGTGGTCGCCGCCGCTGAACGGTTGTCGATCAGTGACGTGGCCACCCTCGATCGACGCCACTTCACCGTCGTGCGGCCCATCCACGTCACCGCCCTGAACCTCTTGCCGTGAACCTGGCGACCGCGGCAGTACGTTCCATCTCGGGTGGGTGCCATCTTGAGAGGGTGCCTCGCTGGCGAGGACCGCGCATCCTCGGCGCTCTCACGTCTACAACTGAGCACAGAACGCCGCGACGAGACGACAGCCCTCGCCAGGCCCGGGGCAGCGCAGAACAGAACGGAACGGAACGGCACGGAACGGAACGGAACGGCACTTCTTGCCGGATGGCCGACGCCGGTCGCTGATGACAGTTTGATAGTGGACGAATCACCTCGATCGGCAGGCACCGGCGTGATCGGCTGGTAGGACGCAGTGCATCC
>JAKADK010000142.1 GCA_021820665.1 Actinomycetes bacterium
CGGCATCAGCGCGCGGCTCACGGGCGATGACCTCCATCCCGAACACCTCGGTGTAGAAGCGGACCGAGCGCTCGAGGTCGGAGACGAAGAGCACGGCATGGTTGAGACGTACAGGCGATACAGGCATTGGGGCTCCTTCGGGCTCAGATGGACGGTCGAACGTCGCGAGCGGTGGCCGCTCGCGGCTCGCTCAGGCGGCCTCGGCACTGCGGATGGCGGACACGTCGAGCTCCAAGGTGACGTTCTCGCCGACGAGCACGCCGCCGGCTTCGAGCGCGGCGTTCCAGTTGACGCCCCAGTCCTTGCGGTTGACCGTGGTCGTGCCCTCGAAGCCGATCCGCTGGTTGCCGTAGGGGTCGACCGCACTGCCGGTGTGCTCGAAGTCGACGACGACGGTGCGGGTCACGCCCTTGATGGTCAGGTCACCGGTGACCCGGTAGCGACCCTCGCCAGCCTGCTCGACGCTCGTCGAGGTGAAGGTGATCTCGGGATAGGCGTCCATGTCGAAGAAGTCGTTCGAGCGCAGATGGGCGTCTCGGTCCGCGTTGCGGGTGTCGATGCTGGCTGCCTTGATCGAAAGCTGCAACTTCGAGCTCGCCGGGTTCGCCGCGTCGAAGTAGCCCGAGCCCTCGAACTCGTCGAACGAGCCCCGGACCTTGGTGACCATGGCGTGGCGGGCGACGAACCCGATCCGGCTGTGCGCGGGGTCGATGGCGTAGCTGCCGGTGAGCGTGGCGGGGACGGTGGGTGTGCTCATGGGGTGCTCCTTTGAATAGTGGACATGTCCCATAACAGAGGTGATGGATCAACTATTCCCCCTAGACTCGGGCCCGTGGGTGAGGTCCGGTGGCTCGACGAGCACGAGCAACGAGCATGGCGGGCCCTGCAATCCATGCAGCTGCGTCTCACCGGCCGCCTGGCTGCCGACGTGGCCGCCACCTCCGATCTGTCCTACGCCGACTACCTGGTGCTCGTCGCCCTCGCCGACCGCCCCGGCGACCGGGCCCGGCTGTTTCAGCTCGCAGGGATCCTCGGCTGGGAGAAGAGCCGGCTTTCCCACCAGGTCACCCGCATGACGGGACGGGGCCTGGTGAGAAAGGAGCGCTGCGACGGCGACCGCCGCGGCGCCTTCGTCGTGGCCACCGAGACCGGCCGCAAGGCGATCGAAGCGGCCGCGCCCCACCACGTGGCGATGGTGCGCCGCTTGTTCATCGACCCGCTCACCCCTGGCGAGCTCGACGCCATCACCTCGGCCGCCGAGAAGGTCCTCGCCGTGCTCGACGGCGACCGCACCGAAGACGATGCCGGAAGCCAGCGTGACGAGAAGCGTGTCCGTGGGTGACCTCGAGATCACCGACAGCCAGGAGACCCAGGTGGGCGCCGTCGGGGTGCGCCGGGCGCTGCCCCGGCAACGTCGGCGCACCGTCGGGCCGTGGTGCTTCGTCGACCACATGGGCCCTTCTCCCGTCCGTCCCCCACGGGGGATGGGCGTCGCCCCACACCCCCATATCGGCCTCCAGACCGTCACCTGGCTGGTCGAGGGTGAGGCCCTGCACCGAGACTCCCTCGGCACCGAACAGGTCGTCAGGCCCGGCGAGCTGAACCTGATGACCGCCGGCCGCGGCGTCTCACACTCCGAGGAGGGAACCGACGCCTACCGCGGCACCCTGCACGGACTCCAGCTGTGGATCGCCCAGCCCTCTGCCACCCGGAATGGCCCACCGGCGTTCGAGCACCACGGCGCGCTTCCCCGCCGCGAGCTCGATGTCGGTGAGGCGACCGTGCTCGTCGGCGAGCTCGACGGCGCCACCTCACCGGCACGATGCGACACCGAGCACCTCGGCGTCGACCTCTTGGTGCGCGCCGGCACGACGACGGTGCCGCTTCGAGGGGACTTCGAGCACGCGCTCGTCATCGTCGACGGTGCTCTCCGTCTGGACGAAAAGATCGTCGAACCGGGACATCTCGCCTATCTCGGCACCGGCCGCTCCGAGATCACCCTCGTGACCAGAGGACCGGCACGGCTCCTCCTCTTCGGGGGCCTCCCCTTCGACGAGGCGGTGCTCATGTGGTGGAACTTCGTGGCCCGCACCCGCGGAGAGATCGTCGAGGCATATCGCGACTGGATGACCAACGACGACCGCTTCGGGCGGGTCGACTCGACCCTCCCCCGCATCGAGGTCGGACCGCCACCATGGGGGCCATGAGACAGGGCCGCGCTGCCCACCGCGCGGTGATGCCAGGGGCGCCCGGGCGCGTTCGATCCACGACGTCACCCGCTGGGAACGCGCCCACCTGACCCTGTTCCCACACCACGATCGGTGGGCCGTGCGACCGT
This sequence comes from Actinomycetes bacterium, assembly GCA_021820665.1. Taxonomy (GTDB): domain Bacteria; phylum Actinomycetota; class Acidimicrobiia; order Acidimicrobiales; family RAAP-2; genus JAKADK01. The sequence continues at coordinate 2,339 of JAKADK010000142.1, forward strand.
GGCGCTACCGTTGCGGCCCGGTCGGCATTGATCACCCGCTCGTGAGCACCCGGCGCTTCTCGTCGTCTCCCGGGCGGACTCGTCGGGAGTATCGTGCGGGTACCCCGATGCCGTACTCGCCAGGAGGTGCCATGGGTCGCGGTCCGACGTGCGGGAGACCCCAATCGGATGACGTGCGCTTCGCCGGTGCCGTTCCCGTCGAGCTCGCGAGCGGCGTGCCCTGCGTGCTCCTTCGGCGACAGGCTCGCTCTCGGCGGTGAAGGCGCCTGTCCCGCCCATCCCGCCGGTGCCGGACGACCCGGCAGGGCGAGACCTGCTCGCCCGTTTCTACCGCGCCCTGGGCGACCCGACCCGCTTGGCCCTCCTTGCCTTCTGCGCCGGGGGCGAGAGAACCGGCAATGAGTGCGTCGCTCACGCGGGTCTCTCCCAGGGACGGGTTTCGACGCACCTCGGGTGCCTGGTCGACTGCGGCCTGCTCGAGGTGCGACGAGCCGGACGCTACGCCCACTACCAGGTGACTGACCCTCGGGTGGTCGAGCTGGTCCGGCTCGGGACCTCTCTCGTCGCCGACCACGCCGCGGGGGTCGCGGCGTGTGCACGGGTCGCGCCCGCTCCGTGAGCAGCCGGCTGCGTCGCTCCGGCAGACAGGTTCTGGCCGGCGCGCAGGGCGAACCGGTCGGCGACCGCCACCCTTGCGCACCCGTCCGAGGTCGATCGCGTGGGGTGTCCTTCGAGCCGATCGCCTGCCAGCCGGCCGTATGCGGCTCACCAGCACCGATGCCTCGTGATCCGTGGTGACGCTGCGTTGCCACGGCATGAGCCTCGTTGAGCTGCGCTACCCGTCGAGGCAGCTGCCCGGTGGCGGCCCCGGCGGCCCCGCATGGATCTCGGTGGCATCACGGTCGTCGGGGTGGATCAGCTCCCGGAACGGTCGAGCCATGAGCTCGGGCCGGCTCCACCCGAACGTGTGCTCCCATTGCTCGATGAGGCGGGTGAAGTACCCGTCCAGACTGGCTTCGACCAAAAGATCGTTGGACATCTCGAACCACGACCCATCTGCTGCCTCCGCTCGCCGGCCCGGCCGACAGGCGGCAGCCAGCAGACCGGGAACGACGAGCACCGCGGCGAGCGTCACGTAGCCGAACGCACCCATGGCCCCGGGACCGCCAGTCGCCCACGTGGCCGTGAGACCGAGGCCCACGACCGCTGGAGACAACGCCCCCCGCCGACCAAGACATCACCCGGCGGCGGTGACTGGCAGCAGGTGGAGCACGGTGATGGCCTCCGGGTCAGAGGGACCCCGACCAGACCGAGTGCGGTGATGCCGATCAAGAGCGACACGGCTGCCGGCAGGACTGTCACTGCCGACGTGGCCGGCTCACCGCTGCCACTGTGCTTCCTCGCCGCCCGGCGGCCGCAGCCTCGGACCGTCCACCGGCAGGCCAAGGGGTGCCCCGGGTATGCCATCGACCCGGGGGCGACCGACCCTTCGGTCCGATCCCGGGTTCCACTGGAGGTCCGCCCAAACGAGAGCTGGTCTTGTCAGCCCGACGAGCCGGAACCGGTGACGGTGATCTTGGTGGCCGTGAACGACCCGTTGGGCCCGGGCTGTCCTTGGATGTGGAGCTTCTGGCCGGGTTTGAGGGCGCTCGCGGTCACGGTGGTGGCTCCGTCGCGGTACGTGGCCGACGATGTGACGGTCACGGAGAGGGTGGTGCCGTGGGAGGTGTGCAGGGTGAAGCCATGGGCGTCGAGCGCGATGATGGTCCCGGTCGCGGTGGCGGGGAGGATGGCGACGACCGTTGCGTTCCCGTTGGCGGCAGTCCGGACGCGCACGCGCTCGCCAGGGCTCAAGGCGGACGCCGCGACGTCTTGGTGCCCTTGGCGGTAACGGGTAGCCGGCGTAAGGGTGACGGTATGCGTGCTGCCGCGCACGTCGACGGCCAGGGACGACGCCGAGATGTGCGTCACCTTGCCGACGATGCCGGCGGCTCGGTGGTGCCCGGCGTGGTGGGGGGCGGGGGCGGTTGGGCTCGGGGTCGAGGTGGCAGCCGGTGATGAGCAGGCTGCCGCGATCACGGGGACTGCGACCAGTGCTGGAAGGACACGGAGACGGGCCAGGTGACGCCGGAGGCGGCGTGCCCGGCGGCCACCGGACGCCGGCATGCCACCAGGCATCGAACGGTCCTGGTCTGGGCATGGAGGAACGTCAGGGCTTGGGCGGCGGGCGGTCATCTGGTTCTGGTTCCCTTCTGTTCGCTTCGGTCGGAGTGGCTGGCGGAGGTTGTTGTGGTGGGTGTCGGTGTGCGTGGGGTTGAGGTGGCTCAGGAGGTGAGACTTGGTCGCGCACGGTGTCTACCAGCCGCTCGAGCGCTGGCAGGGTGGCGATGATC
>JAKADK010000005.1 GCA_021820665.1 Actinomycetes bacterium
CCCGATGGGCGTGGCGAGCACGGTGCTCACCTTGGCGATGTCCTCGTCGGTCAGCCGCGCCTTGGAGAGGTCGAGCCGGTCGAGTGGTGAGGCGGGGATGACCGGGAGCCGAACCTGTTCGGCCAACGCCTGGGTCAGCCCGTAGAGCGCGGACCCCCCACCGGTGACGAGGACACGGGTCAGGGGCGGCCGACCCGGGAGGGACGTGAAGTATTGGATGGAGTTGCGGATCTCCCCGACCAACTCGGAGGTCGACTCCCGGGCGGCCCGCTCGGCCACGATGATCTGGGGGGTCTGCTCACCGATGCGGCGCTTCAGTCCTTCGGCGTCGGAGATGGGGATGTCGAGGGATCCGGAGATGGCGGCGGTGGCCGCGTTCCCTCCCGATCCGATGGTGCGGACGAACTGAGGTCGGCCCTGCTGGTGCACGACGACCACGGTGAGCCCGGCGCCGATCGAGACGATCGCCTCGGACCGGTCGGCGGCGGTGCGGTCGGAGATGGCCCGGACGAGCGCGGACGAGACCAGGTCCACGCCCTCGACGGTGAGCCCGGCCCGTTCGACGGCGCCGATGATCCCGTCGACGAGGTCACGGTGTGCCGCAGCCACGAGGACCCGCCGCATCTTGTCGCCGTCCGCCGACGTGTAGTCGGCGAGGATTCTCGACGACAGGATGGTCTGCTCCGGCGGGAAGGGGATGACCTCCTCGGACTGGAACCGGACGGCGCTGTCGACCTCGTTGTCGGGCACGTAGGGGAGGTCGATCTCGCGGATGATGGCCCGGAGCCCGGCCACACCCACCACGACGGAGGTGGAAGAGAACTGCCCGAACTTCCAGAGCCGGGTGATGGCGTCGGCCACCGACGAGGCATCGGCGACCTCGCCGTCGACGATCGACCCGGGGGCCAGTCCGACCTGCCCGTAGGTGACGAGCACGGGCCGGGATGGTCCGACGTCCAGCTCGGCGGCACGCACTGCGCTCGTGCCGATGTCGAGTCCGACGATCAGATGTGCCATCTTCTCGCTCCCCCCGAAGCGCGCTGCTTCGTGTGTGTGGTGTGTGCCGTGGCGCCGGACAGGGCGTGGCCGTGACCGGTCCCCGGCTCGTTGCCGGACGGGACACCACGTGGCGTGCCGGGATCGCCCGGAGTGCCATCCCGAGATGACCGGCGTGGTGTCTGCGTTGTCGAAAGGTGCACGTCGATGCATCGGCACGACTGGCCCGGAGCTGTAACGTCTGCACCTAGCGGCCGCTCCGGTGGAGGACGGCCGAGACGGTGCGCCCGAGGATCTTCATGTCCAAGGCGAGCGACTGGTGCCGGAGGTAGTAGAAGTCGTACTGGAGCTTCTCCAGCGCATCGAGGGCGCTGGCACCGTAGGAGTACTTCACCTGGGCCCACCCGGTCATGCCGGGAAGGACCAGGTGGCGGACGTTGTAGAACGGCACCGTCTTTTCGAGCTCGGCCACGTAGCGCGGCTGTTCGGGCCGGGGGCCGACGACGGTGAGCTCGCCACGCAGCACGTTCACGACCTGGGGGAGCTCGTCGAGGTGCACCCGCCTGAGGACGCGCCCGACGGGGGTCAGCCGAGCGTCACCCGGCTGGGTCCAGGCCCCGCCGCCGAGGCCGTCGCCGGGACCCTCCCCGTCCCGACCGGCGCTGTCCACATGTTCCCCGTCGCTGCCGGCGTTCGGGGTCATGGTGCGGAACTTGACGATGGTGAAGGTGGCGCCGTGCTTGCCGACGCGTTCCTGCCGGTACAGGAGCGGTCCCCGGTTGCCGGCCAGGTTCGCCGTCCACACGATCGGCACGGCGACGGCCAGCGCCGCCAATCCGGCGACGGCCAGGATGGCGTCGACGAGCCGTTTGACCCGGACGTAGCGGACCGAGTGCAGCTCGTTGATGTCGAAGAGCAGGGAGATGCGCTCGAGCTCGTTCACCGGGAGCTTTCCCAGCCACTGGTCGTAGAACAGCGACAGGGTGCGGATGCGGAGTCCCTCGGCGTGCAGTGCCGAGGCCTGGGCGATGATCTCGGGGCTTTCCTGGGCGGCACGGTCGAGGACGACGACGGTGGCGTCCGATCGGTGGGCGAGGTCGAGGAGCGGGCGTGGCGTCCCGGCCGCCTCGAGCTCGGCGCGTGTCGAGGTGGCCACCAGGGTCAGCGCCCGCTCGGGTACCTGGCCAACCTCCTGGCAGAGCCGGCTGCGTGCGGGATCGCCGTCCACGATGGCGAGAACCCGGTCCCGAGCGGCGAGATGGTGGAGGAGACGTTCGGAGAGCCGGTTGATGGCCGTGAAGACGAGCACGAGACTGAGGCCGGCGAAGAGCACCACGAACCGGGGGAGGACCGGGGTGGCCACGCCGAGCTGGATCACCGACATCCCCCCGGCACCGATGACGACGGCACCGATCGCGTGCCAGAGCGGACTTCCCCCCGGCTCGACGTCGGGCAGGCCGACGGCGAAGGCGCCGATCACGAGCAGCGCGCTGTAGGCGCTGTACCACCCGTAGCGGGCGAGGCCGGTGAACGAGTAGTGCCCGACGTAGGTGGCGTGGACAAGTCCCAGCCCGAAGACCACGACCACGACGGAGATCGGGATCGACCAGCGGGTCAGTCGGTACATGGCGCTCCGACCGGGGACATCCAGTCATCATGGCAGGACGGTCCGGGGTGGGCGGGGACCGGCCCGGGCGGGGACCGGCCCGGGGCGGTCAGCCGAAGTTGGCCGCCGCGAACTGGCCGGTCTGGATGACCCCGCGTCGTTCGAGCATCACCTTCAGGTCGTGAGGGTTGCTTGCCGCCGTCATGGCATCCTTCATGTCGATGATGCCGTCGGAGAGCAGGTCGGCGAGGGACTGGTCGAAGGTCCTCATGCCGTAGTACTCCCCGTCGGCCACGATCCCCTCGATGTCCGCCGTGAGCAGCGGGTCGACGATGGCCTGCTGGATCCGGCCGTTCACGACCATCACCTCGAGGGCAGGCACCCGGTTCTTCCCGTCCACCGTGGGGATGAGGCGCTGACAGATGATGCCCTTCAGCGAACCGGCCAGGCTGACCCGGATCTGGTTCTGCTGGTGGGGCGGGAAGAAGTCGACGATGCGGTTGATGGTCTCCGTGGCGTTGATGGTGTGGAGCGTGGAGAACACCAGGTGGCCGGTCTCAGCGGCCGTCAGGGCGGCCGAGACCGTCTCCACGTCCCGCATCTCGCCGACCAGGATGACGTCGGGGTCCTGGCGCAGGACGACTCGCATGGCCGACCCGAAGGTGTCGGTGTCGAAGCCCACCTCGCGCTGGTCGATGGCGGCGAGGTCGTCCCGGTGGAGGTACTCGACCGGGTCCTCGATGGTGATGATGTGGCACTCCCGGGTGTGGTTGATGTGGTTGATCATCGCCGCCAGGGAGGTGCTCTTCCCCGATCCGGTCGGCCCGGTCACGAGGACGAGGCCGCGGTGCTCCTCGGCCAGGCGCCGCACGACGTCAGGGAGGCCGAGCTCACCGATGGTGGCGGCGCTGGCCCGGACCCGGCGCATGGCCAGGGCGACCGAGGACCGCTGGTAGAAGGCGTTCACCCGGAACCGCCCGACCCCGGGGATGCTGTAGGCGAAGTCCACCTCGTGGTGCTTCCGGAACGTCTCGAGCACGCCGGGCGCCATGATCGACGCCGCCAGCTGATCGGTCTCCTCGGCGGTGAACCGGGGCTCGTCGTCGAGGGTCTTGAGGGCGCCGGCGATCCGCATGCGCGGGGGGGCGCCGGCCTTCAGGTGCAGGTCGGAGCCGTCCAGCTCGGCCAGCAAGATGAGGAGTCGATCGAGGTCGCCACTGTCCATTGTCACATTCTATGACCGCTCAACCACTTTGGGTAGTTAATTTTGTAGAAGTTTTCAGCACGGTGGCGGGAACGCCGGTCGAGCGCCGGGGTCCTCTGTTCAAGACGACGACCCGGCCGCCGACGAGCCGGTGCCGGTGGACGGCGATCCGCTTCCCGACGAACCGCCGCCGGACGCGGCGCCGGCTGTCGCCGGGGCCGTCCCTCCCGTCCCGCTGCCCGGCCCGCCGGCGTCCTTCCCTCCCGTCCCGTTGGCGCTCGAGCCAGCCCCGGCCGGCGCATCGGACGCCGGGGACGCCGCTGCAGGCGCATCGGACTCCGCGCCCGCGGTCTTCGTCGTCCCGTTCCCGGACGTGCGGCTATCGGTCTTGTAGAAGCCGCTGCCCTTGAAGACGATGCCCACGTTCCCGAACACCTTGCGGACGGAGGAGCCACAGGTCGGGCAGGCCTCGATCGGGTCGTCGTGGAAGCCCTGGACCACGTCGAAGTTCCGGGCGCACGTCGGGCAGTGGTACTCGTAGGTGGGCACCGTCGGGGTTCCTCTCGTTGTCTGCGGGTCAGTGTTGGCAGTCTAGCGCAGGGAGTGCTAACGCCTTCGTGCGTCCAGGTGCCGGGGCGTGCCCGGTCTGTGGCGTGCCCGGTCCGGACCGGCTGGTCGTCCGGCCCGCCGGAGCGCTTCTCGTTACACTGTCGTGGTGCTCGAACGGCCTCTTCCATGACAGACCGAAGCCTCAGCCACCTCGACCCGCTCGGGCCGGCGCGGATGGTGGATGTCTCGCCGAAGGAGCCGACGCACCGGCGTGCCGTGGCGCGGTGCCGGGTGGCGATGCTCCCGGAGACCACGGCCAAGGTCGCCAACAACGCCATCACGAAGGGCGACGTGCTGGGGGCCGCCCGGGTAGCCGGTATCCAGGCGGCCAAGCGAACCGCCGACCTCGTGCCGATGTGCCACCCGCTCCTCGTCGGGGCGGTGAACGTCGACTTCACCATCGGCGACGACTACGTCGAGGTGGAGGCGAAAGTGGAGACGGTGGACCGGACCGGGGTGGAGATGGAGGCCATGACGGCGTGCGCCGTGGCCGCGCTCACCGTGTACGACATGTGCAAGACGGCGGACCGCACCATGGTGATCGGGCAGCTCATGCTGTGGGAGAAGACGGGCGGCAGCTCGGGGATGTGGAAGCGCCAGCCGAACGGTTGACGCCGTCTGGGCTCCGGCGGGGGATCACACAACGCGCCGGGCCGGCGCCGGCCGCTCCCCGGAGGTTGTCGTTGCGTCGCCTCCGCCTGCGTGGCACGCCGAGGTCGCTCAGCGCTTCAGGCGGAACCGCTTCTGTGCCCGAGCGGTGAAGAAGTCCGGGGTGATGAGGTTCTCCTCACCCCGGACGGCGGCAGAGGCGTCCTCGAACGAGGCGCTCGCGTCTCGGGTCTGCTCGACCGGTGGTCCTTCGCGCCGGTTCGAGCGCATGAGGCGCCGCTTGGGCGGGGGGGACGATGACGTGGCCAGCACGTCGTTCATCATCTCCGCCTGCGAGGCGTAATCGACCCCGGCCGGGGACGAGGGCACTGCCACGGAAGGGACGGCCACGCTGGGCACCGCGGCCGCGGGCGGAAGGTGTGGCGACGGCGCGGTCGGTGGTGCAGGTTGGACGACAGCGGAGGGGGGAAGGGTCGATCCCGCCGGCTGCATCCGGCTCGCCGGTGGTGGTGGTGGCGGTGGCGGTGGTGCGAGCTGGCCCGGGACGGACGGTGCGGCGGGCGGCGGCGGAGGTGGCGGAGGTGGCGGTGCGAGCTGGCCTGGGACGGACAGTGCGGCGGGAGGCGGCGCGACCGATGTCATCTGCGGCGCCTGGTGGGCGGCCACGGGCGGCGAGGGTATCCCGAAGTTCCCGACCGGGACGTCGCTCAGGAGCTGGGGCACGAAGAACAGCGGTTCGGGGACGTCGGCAGCCGTGCGTCCGGCCATGGGCCCCGGCCGGAACGGTGGCGACGGAGCCGACGCCGCGGTCTGGACCGGGGTCCGGAGGGGTGGAGCTCCCGGTGCGCCCGAGGCTGGTGGCGGGGGGAGGGGACGCCCGGGCGCCGCCGGCGTCGCCTGCACTGGCGCCCGGTGGAACTCGCTCCCGAGCAGCCGGTCGAGGGAGTCGCCTGGTGCCGTCAGCGGGACGGTGGCAGCCGGCGCGGCGGGGCCGGTGCCGGGCTGGGCCAGGGCGCGCAGGCGCCGGGTGAGCACCTCGAGCGACCGAGCGAGCTCCGCCTGGGCGCGGGTGATGGTCTCCAGTTCGGCGTAGAGCTCTTCAGCTGCCTGCGGTGGTACCCCGGGCTGCTGCCCCAGGGTGGTCTGCCCTTCGGTGGTCACCTGTTCTTCCTCCCATCGGGCCACGCCTCCCCGTGCGCGGCACCTGGCGCTCCCCATCCCTTCGACACGTTCCAGCCCCGACTGAAGCACCCGTGGTGGGAACCGCTCCCAACGCGCGCCCGAAGGCTATCCGACCACGTGGCGGGGACCCGGAACCTGGCTCCCCGTGGTCGTGGCCCGACCCTGTCGAGGTCCGACGCTGGGAGGGAAGGAGGCTCAGCCGATGGAGGCGGCGGAGCGGAGCTCGTCGAGCGTCATCTCCGTCGTGGCCTCTCCACCGCACTGCGGGCAGTGCTCGGTGTGCCGCCAGCTCCGGAGCAACCGTGTCCCCTCAGGGTTCAATAGCACGACGAACGACTCCGAGTCAGGATCGATCTCCACACCGAAGCACGGTTGCCACGACGTCGAGACGGGACCTCCCGCCTGCCCTTTCAGGACCCGCCGGAAGCGCGTGTTGTCCTGATCGAAGAGCCAGGTGCTGTGGCACGACTCGATCACGAGAGATTCCATGGGAATGATTGTCCCACGTTCCCGGTCTCGCTAAACGCGGAAGCGATGTCGGTTCGATGACGATCCCGTCATGGGCGAACGGTGGCGTGTCGAAAGACCACGACGCAGCACGAAGATGCCCGGTGGTGCACCGAGGTGCTCCGCTGGCTCTGGCCGTCCGGTAGTCACCGGTGGTGGCTGGATCCGACCAACCGGTGGTCACCGTCGCTGTCAGCGAACCAGCAGGACAGCAGCTACCGCGACCAGGATGCCGACCGCCAGCGGGGGCAGGGCTCGGTGCGGCCCGGTCCCTCCGTCGACCGTGCACGTCCGGCCCGAGCCTCCCCCGGCGGTGCACGTGTCACAGGCTGAGCCGCCGCAGCGGTCACCGGAGCCTGAACCTGAGCATGCGCCTGCGCCATTGCCGGCTTCTCCACCGTTCGCGGGCATCTGGCGCGCCACCAGGTGGGACACGGCCAGCGCCACCAGATAGGCGGCGGTGCCCGCCGCCACACCGATGCCGGCGGGTCGGGCACCGGTCGCTGCCAGCCACGGAGCGGCGGGAAGGAGCATCGAGCGTCCGAAGGCGGCGGGCCGTCGAGCATCGGGGTCCCAACGCCGGAGGAGTGCAAAGGCGCCGATCCCGACGGCCAGCCCGATCGCTGCCGGCCCGAGGAACCCCCACGCCCCGGTCGCCGTGACGCCGAGCCCGAGCGCGATGGCACCGATCCCCGTGCCGACGGCCGCGACTGACAGCGGTGCCCGGATGCCGCCCCACTCGATCACGGCAACGACCACCAGCGTCGCTGCCAGGGCGAAGTAGCCGGGTGTGGGGAACCCTCCCCTCCATCCGGCCGTGACACCGGCGAAGACGAGGCCAGTCGCGATCTCGACAGCGGGGTACCGGACGGAGATCGGGGCGCGACACGTCCGGCACCGGCCCCGGAGCGCCAGCCAGGACACCACGGGGACGTTCTCCCACCAGGCGAGCTGGCGGTGGCATCGGGGGCAGAACGACCGGGGCGCCGCGATCGAGAGGCGGCGCGGCACCCGGTAGGCGACGACGTTCAGGAAAGAGCCGACCATGGCTCCCAGGACGAACGATGCCGGAAGCCCGATCGCCCAGAGGGCAGCCCGCGGGCTCAAGAGCCGCGCACGTCCCGCCACCCGTCGCTGTTCGCGCGCTGCCCGGTCCTGGTCTCGTCGCGGTGAGCGCCGGAGGGCGTCATGGGGTCCGCCACCCGCCGGTCGTAACCGGCGGCCGGGAACGAAGAAGCATCGATATCAGTACCCCTTGTGGTTGAGCCAACACTGTGAGAGAGTGTGATCAGAGCAGGCAGGAAAGAATCCCTGGTGGATGGTAACACCGTCGATCGCGGATTCGGCCGAGGCGACGATGGCGAGGGCAGCGCCGGGAAGGATGCGGTCCCCTCGTCCCGGAAGAAGGATCCGCGTTCAATGTCTTTCACGAGTGTGCCGATGGTGTCGCCATGAGCGATGTCGACGCCGTTCGATTCATGGCCAGCGAGCACGATCTCGAGTTCGTCGACCTCGAGAGCTACAACGTCGACCAGGCGGCAGCGGACATCCTCCCCGAGGAGCTGGCGAGGCGTCACCACGCGGTGGCGGTGAAGCGGAAGTTCGGGACGCCCGTCATCGCACTCGCCGACCCCGACGATGTCTTCGCCGTCGACGCGCTGCGCGCCGCCATCGGGCGGGAGTTCATCATGGTGGTCGCACTTTCCGAACAGATCGATGCCACCATCGACCGGGTCTATGGCGGCCCGCCCGCCACCGGAGTCCCGGCGGGGACGTCGGTGGCGGGCTCCGCGTCCTTTCCCGGTGTGGAAGCGCCGGAAGGAGACGACGGCTCCGAGGAACTGGACGACACGCTCGGGCTGTCGCTGTTCGGATCCGCGTTCGCCCCACCGGCCGGCGGAGACGACGGGTTCGGCCCACCCGCCGGGTTCGCCGCTCCCGGCGAAGCGTCGACGGGCTGGCAGGACATGATGGCCACGCCACTCCTCCCTGAGCCTCCGCCTCCGGTCGACCCCACCTCGTACGAGGTGTTCCCTCCCTCGCCGTCGGTGCCGTCGTACGGCGACGCGGCGGGGATCGCCGGGATGGGGTCGCTGCCGGGCATGGCGGCGGACGGGCTCGGGCTCGCCGGTCGAGATCCAGACAGCGGGCTCGCCGCCGTATCCCCTGCCGCCGTACCCCCTGCCGCCATACCGCCCATTCCCGACCCGGACCCTGCCGGCCCCGGAGGTTTCGGTTCCGCCCTCGCCGATCCTGGGGTCGTCGAACCGGGGGCGTCCGAGCCCGTCGTCGACTCTCCGGGCGCTGCCGAAGCGGTGGCCCTTGACCCCGAGGTGGCCGAGCTCGGCTTGGCGCGGGCCGCTGCCGAGCTGGTCGATCCGGCGGCGGGCACCGAGCCCCCGTCCCCCGCCCTTCCCGTTCCCGAGACCTCCTCTCCGATCGGCGACCTGGACGCGCTGGCGGCGATCACCTCTCCCGCGCCGCCCGGTACGGGAGAGGACGGGGTCGATTCGGTCGTCCTCACGGCCGACCTGGTCGACGAGGCGGTCGCGACCTTCGAAGGGCAGCACCCCGAAGGATCTCTGGAAGCGGCCAACCCGGCGGCGGGAGCACTGTCGGCCATGCCGGCGCTGGCTCGCGCGCTGGTCGAGGGCGACCGGGTCTCGATCGAGGAGATGGAGGCCGTGCTCGACGAGCACCACCGGTCGGGACAGAGCATCGCCAGGATCCTGACGGCCCGGCGGTTGGTGACGGAGGCCGACCTCATGTGGGGCATGGCCCAGGAGATGGGCCTCGAGTTCGTCGACCTCGACGTCGTGGGCGTGAACATGGCGACGGCCGGCCTCCTCCCTGCCGCCACCGCCCGGCACCACAACGTCCTCGTGATCGGCTACGAGCAGGGCGTCCCGGTGGTGGCGGCATCGAACCCCACCGACGTCTTCGCCATGGACGACCTCCGGACCATCATGGGCCGGAGCTTCATCACGGTGGTGGCCACCCGATCCCAGCTCGAGACGTACATCAGCCGGAGCTACCAGGGTGGTGGCGACGCTGCCGACATGGCGGTCGTGGCGTCTGCCGACTTCGACGAGTCGGGGCCCGGCACGGCGGTCCAGGACATCGAGGCCGCCACTGACGACGCGCCGATCGTCCGTTACGTCAACCTGCTGATCCTCCAGGCCCTGAACGAGCGGGCGTCGGACATCCACGTCGAGCCGACGGCCAGCGACCTGAGGATCCGGTACCGGATCGACGGGGTCCTCCACGACGTGTCCACCGCTCCCCGCTCGATCGCCTCGGCCGTGACGACCCGCCTGAAGGTCATGGCCGACATGAACATCGCCGAGCACCGGATCCCCCAGGACGGCCGGATCTCGCTCAACGTTGGGACCAAGGGCATCGACCTCCGTATGGCGACGCTGCCCACCATCCACGGTGAGAAGATCGTCATGCGGGTGCTCGACAAGTCGAGTGTCGTCCTCGGTTTCAGCGATCTCGGCTTCGACGACGACCTCCTCGCCGCCTATGAGGAGATCTACACGAAGCCCTACGGCACGATCCTCGTGACGGGACCGACGGGGTCGGGGAAGTCCACCACTCTCTACACCACCCTGACGGCTCTCAATGCCCCGGAGAAGAACATCATCACGGTCGAGGACCCGGTCGAGCTCCAGATCCAGGGCATCAACCAGGTCCAGCTGAATGTCAAGGCGGGCCTGACCTTCGCCTCGGCGCTGAAGTCCATCCTCCGTTCCGACCCCGACATCGTGCTCGTCGGCGAGATCCGGGACAAGGAGACGGCCATCATCGCCATCGAGGCGTCCCTCACCGGTCACCTCGTGCTCGCCACCCTCCACACCAACAGCGCGGCCTCGACGCCGATGCGGCTGGTCGAGATGGGACTGGAGCCGTTCATGGTGACGTCGTCGCTCTCGGCGGTCGTGGCCCAGCGGCTGGCCCGTCGCCTCTGCGTGCACTGCAAGGAGGCCTACGACCCCGAGGAGATCGAGTTCGTGGCCGCCGGCTGGAGCATGGAGGAGGTGGAGCGCGCCGGGGGGGCCACCAAGCTCTACCGGGCGATCGGGTGCTCGGCCTGCTCCAACACCGGGTACAAGGGGCGCAAGGCGCTCGTCGAGCTGATGCCGATGACCGAGGAGATCGAACGGCTGATCATCGAAGGGGGATCCGTGGACGAGATTCATCGACTGGCCGTGGCCCAGGGCATGGTCACGCTCCGCCAGAGCGGGTTGCGCAAAGCCATGGAGGGTGAGACCACCCTCGAAGAGGTGCTGCGGGTGGTCGCATGAGCCCGGTCTCGATGGCCAACCGCTCGGAGTGGTCTCAGCGGCTGGCCCAGTCCCTGGTGTCGGGCGGGTACGCCACGTCGGCGGTGCTCGATCCACTCCTGGCCGAGGCCCAGGCGAGCGGCCAGTCGCTCGGCTCGCTCCTGATCTCCCGGCAGATCACCGTCCCCAACGTCGTCGTGGGGACACTGGCCCAGGCGTCCCAGCTCCCTGCCGTCGACCTCTCCGCCGTCCCGTTGGACCCGAACGCTCGCGGCGCGGTCCCTCCGGGTGTGGCCCAGGAGTACGGGATCGTCGGCCTGCGGGTGGACGGCAACCAGCTGGCGGTGGCGTTCGGTGAGCCGCCGACGCCTGAGGACGTCCGGGCGCTCTCGGCCATCGTCGGCTACCGGGTCAACCCGGTCATCGCCGATCCGATCATGATCCAGCACCTCGTGGCCGCTGACGTGGCTGCCGCCGCCGGCACGGCGCTCTCCGAGGGCGAGCCGGCCCCGGGCGGGCTCGCCCAGGGGTACGTCTCCGACGATCGCTCCGGCAACGGGCATGCCGGCAGCGGGTACGCCGCGAACGGCTCCGGCTACGGCTCCGGCAACGGCCACTCGGGCAGCGGCAACGGCAACGGCCACTCGGGCAGCGGCAACGGCAACGGCCACTCGGGCAGCGGCAACGGCAACGGCCACTCGGGCAGCGGCAACGGCAACGGCAACGGCCACTCGGCCGTCGCCACCCAGGCGAGCCGCCCGCCCGCCTCTCAGCTCGCCGCGGAACCCGCCGCCCCGGAGAGCGCCCCGCTCCACATCGACGACCTGCTTCGCTACGCCGTCTCGGTCGGCGCGTCCGACCTCCACCTGACCGCCCAGATGCCGGCGTGCATCCGGCTCCACGGTGCCGTCCGCCCCATCGAGGGCTGCCCGAAGCTGTCGAACGAGACCATCCGCGAGATGGTGTTCGGGATCCTGCCCGCGTCGCAGCGGGAACGCTTCGAGGCCGAACGCGAGCTCGACACGTCCCACTCGATCGCCGGCGTCGGGCGGTTCCGGGTCAACGTGTCGTTGCAGCGAGGCACGGTGGCAGCGGCCCTCCGGCCCATCCCCCACGAGATGCCCCTCTTCGAGAGCCTGGGGATCCCCGACTCCATCCGGGCCTTCACCGACCTGCGTCGCGGGCTCGTGCTCGTCACCGGCCCGACCGGGTCGGGCAAGTCGACGACCCTGGCGTCCATGGTGGACATCATCAACCGGACGAAGCCGCTGCACATTGTGACGGTGGAGGACCCCATCGAGTTCCTCCACGAGCACAAGCGGTCCATCATCGACCAGCGGGAGGTTGGCGAGGACACCTTCTCGTTCGCCGAGGCGTTGCGTCGCGTGCTGCGCCAGGACCCCGACGTGATCCTGGTGGGCGAGCTCCGCGATCTCGAGACGATCTCGATGGCGCTCACGGCAGCGGAGACCGGCCACCTGGTGTTTGCCACGCTCCACACCCAGGACGCCCCCCAGACCATCGACCGCATCATCGACGTCTTCCCGACGAACCAGCAGGAGCAGATCCGGGTGATGCTGGCCTCCACGCTGGAGGGTGTGGTGACCCAGCAGCTCATCTTGAACGCGGACGGCACCGGCCGGGTGGCGTGCTGCGAGGTGCTCGTGTGCACCTCGGGGGTGCGGAACCTGGTCCGGTCGGCGAAGACCCACCAGATCTACTCGCTCATGCAGACGGGGAGCATGTACGGGATGCAGACGATGGACCAGGGGCTGGCTCGGTTGGTCCGGGACGGGGTCATCACCGAGAGCGTGGCCTACGACCGCTCCCGCAACGAGGACGACCTCCGCAACCACCTCAACTCGTAGCCGGACGCCTCGGAAAGGGCAATCGTGTCAATCACGTTCGAATACAAGGTGCGGGACCGCTCGGGTGCCCTGGTGGAGGGCCAGCTGGAGGGGGACAGCATGCCCCTCGTCGTCAGTCGGCTCCGGGAGATGGGCTACATGCCGATCTCGGTGACCCCGAAGTCCTCGATCAACATGAAGACCGAGATCAAGATCCCGGGGTTGAGCAACCGGGTGAAGCTGAAGGAGGTGGCCGTCGTCACCCGGCAGCTCGCCACCATGGTCGACTCCGGTCTGTCCGTGGTGCGCTCGCTCGGGATCCTGGCCGGCCAGGTCGACAACGCCCAGCTGGCGAAGGTCCTGAACGAGGTCCGGCTGGACGTCGAGCACGGCTCGGCGCTCTCCGCTGCCTGCGAGAAGCACCCGAAGGTCTTCAACCACCTGTTCTGCACGCTGGTACAGGCCGGAGAGGTCGGGGGGAACCTGGACGAGGTGCTGAGCACGCTGGCCGTCACCATGGAGAAGCAGGCCTCGCTCAACCAGACCGTGCGGTCGGCCATGACCTACCCGGCGGTCGTCCTGGCCGTGATGGTCATCATCTTCTCGGCGATGATCATCTTCATCGTCCCGGTGTTCAAGAACCTGTTCAAGACGTTGGGCGGGAAGCTGCCGGCCCCCACCCAGATCCTCATCGACATCTCGGCCAACGTGACCAGCATCTGGGCGGTGGTCGTCCTGGCCGCGATCGTCGGGTCCATCGTGGCCTTCCGGCGGTGGATCAGGACCGAGAGCGGCCGGGTGACCTGGGACCGCTTCAAGCTGCGCCCGCCGGTGTTCGGGCCCCTCTTCCACAAGGTGGCGCTCGCCCGGGTCACCTCCACCCTGTCCTCCCTCATGAGCTCCGGCGTCCCCATCCTGGAGTCGCTCGACATCTGCTCCGACATCTCCGGGAACCGGACGGTCGGCGACATCCTGCTCGAGGCGAAGGAGGGTGTCCGGGAGGGCCGCCCACTGGCCGATCCTCTCCGCGGCCATGAGAAGATCATCCCGTCGCTCATGGTCCAGATGATCGAGGTGGGGGAACAGACCGGCGCGCTCGACGACATGCTCCAGAAGGTGGCCGAGTTCTACGACCAGGAGGTCGCCGCCACCGTCGACAACCTGACCGCCTTGTTGGAGCCGATGCTGACGGTCGTGATGGGGGCGGGGGTGGGCGTCATGGTTGTCGCCATGTACCTGCCCATGTTCGACTACCTGAAGCTCCCCGGGCTCCAGTAGCGCCAGACCCGCGGATCCCGGACGGGAGCAGCGCCGTGGAAGCCACGAGCAACGGAGCGCCGGTGCCTGCGCACGTGGCCCGGTCCCCGGGGGACGCCCAGCCGGACGAGCGCGGCTTCACCCTCATCGAGCTCATGGTGGTGCTGCTCATCATGGGCGTCCTGCTCGCCATCGCCATCCCCACGTTCCTGGGCGTGGCCGGCAACGCCAACGACCGCGCCGCCCAGTCGAACCTCAACACCGCCCTTACCACCGCCCGGGCCTTCTACGGCAACAACGACCAGACCTACGGGTCGACTGGCTCGGCGGCGGCAGGGCTCCAGTCGACCGGGCCCGACCTTCTCTTCACGTCCGGTCCGCCACCGTCCACGCACGCCATCAGCGTGTCGGTCTCGACCGACGGGGAAGGGATCCTCATGACGGCGTACTCCGACAGCGGGACGTGCTGGGGCGTGTTCAGCTACGAGGCGCCATGGCCGGCCGCCGGGGTCACGATGACGGACGGGCCCACCACCCTGGTGCCCGACGGGTCGGGGGTCTGGTACGGGAAGTTCAACACCGGGGTCGCCGTCCTCGGGACGGTGGGGAGCACGTGTGCGCCGGCCAACGCCATGGGCAGTGGATCGACGTGGCAGCGCAGCGCCTTCCCGGCGTCCTGACCGGCCCAGAGCGGTTGCGGAATTTCTGGAGATCTCCCCTCAAGTCGCCCGGCCGGAGTGTCGATGCAACGACCGTCATCGGTTGTGACACCGGCGATTGCCATATACCTAAAACGAGGAGGCTCCAGTATGTTCACATCTCTCAGGGAGCGCTTGGCTGACAAGCGCTCAGGGGAGCTCGAGGGGGAGGGTACGGCAGACGCCGGGTTCACTCTGATCGAGCTCATGGTCGTGCTGTTGATCATGGGCATCCTGCTCGCCATTGCCATCCCGACGTTCCTGGGTGTGGCCGGCGGGGCGAAGGACCGTGCGGCACAGTCGAACCTCAACACCGCCCTCACCAACGCCAAGGCCTACTACGGCAACAACAACCAGACCTACGGCACGACGGCCTCGGCCGCATCGGGCCTGGCCTCGTCCGAGCCCGACCTGACGTTCACGACGGGTGCCCCGGGCGCGGGCAACAGCATCGCGGTGGGGACGACGACCGGTGGCAACGGCCTGATGCTGACGGCGTACTCGGCCAACGGGAACTGCTGGGGGGTCTTCACCTACGAGACGCAGTGGCCGACCACGCAACCAGCGATCGGCGGAACTTCGCTACCCACGGCTGTGAACCACTCGGGCACGTGGTACGTGCTGTTCAACAAGGGATCGGCGACGACGAGCAACTGCACCGTGGCGAACGGCCTTGCCGCCAGCGGTCCTACCTGGTCCTCGGCTGCCTTCCCGGCCGGCTGAGCCAGCTGGGGTAGTTGAGTCGTTGAGTCGTTGAACCCGGCCCGCTGGGCCGGAACCAGAAGCACTGGGTGTGGCCCTCACCTCCGGGTGGGGGCCACACCCGCGTCACAGGCCGGGGGCAGGCCGGACCACACCGCGCCCGTGGCGCCGGCACGCTCGCCCCTTCTCCAGCCCTCTCGTCCCTACAGGGGGCCGAGGGCGTGCTTCCGGCCGGGGAGGTGCTCCCGTTCGGTGCACAGGGCGCCCAGGGCGGCGGCCAGCGCCGAACGGGTGTCGGCCGGGTCGATGACGGCGTCGACGAACCCCCGCTCGGCCGCCTGCCATGGCGTGAGGAACCGGTTGGTGTAGTCGTCCTGCAGGCCCTGGCGTTCGCCGGGCGACGCCTTCCGGTAGAGGATCTGGACGGCGCCCTGGGCCCCCATCACGGCGATCTCGGCCGACGGCCAGGCGTAGCACAGATCGTTGCCCAGCCCCTTGGAGTCCATGACGATGTAGGCCCCACCGAAGGCCTTCCGCAGGATCACGCACACCCTGGGCACGGTGGCCTCGGCGTAGGCGAACGCCAGCTCGGCGCCGTGGCGGATCATCCCCCGCCACTCCAGGTCCTTGCCGGGCAGGAAGCCCGGGGTGTCGACGAGGGTCACGAGGGGCAGGTTGAAGGCGTCGCAGAACCGGACGAACCGGGCCCCCTTCTGGGAGGCGGCGATGTCGAGGGTGCCGGCCAGGGTCTGGGGCTGGTTGGCCAGGAACCCCACCGGCCGGCCGCCGACGCGCCCCAGGGCAGTGACCAGCTGCGAGGACCACCGCGGTGCCAGCTCCAGGAGCTCCCGGTCGTCGCAGACGGCGGCGGCGACGGTGCGGACGTCATAGGAGCTGGTGGCCCGGTCGGGGATGGCGGTCCGCAGGGACGGGACCGGCTCGTCGAGCGGCTCACCGCAGGCCACGAGCGGCGGCTCCTCGTCGCTGTTGGCCGGGAGGAACGAGAGGAGGTAGGCGATGTGGGCCAGGGCATCGGCCTCGTCGGCGACCTCGAGGGCGCACAGCCCGCTGGACCGGGCGTGCACGGCCGTGCCGCCGAGCTGGTGGATGCCGAGCGTGATCCCGGTGAAGTCCTCCACCATCCGTGGGCCCGACACGAAGGCGAAGGCGTCGGGCGTCATCAGCACCACGTCGGCGATCCCCAGCATGAGCGCCGGCCCCGAGATGGCGGGCCCGGTGACGGCAGCCAGGATGGGGACGCTGCCCGACGCCGCGGCGAAGGCCCGGGCCGCCCGGCCCCAGCCGTGGAGCGACTCGATCCCTCCCGAGACGTCGGCTCCGCTGGAGGCGAGCACGAGGACGAGCGGGATGCGGAGCTCCATGGCCAACTCGGCCGCCGTGGCCAGGGTGGCCCCGTCGTCGATGGAGAGCGCTCCGCGCCGCTCGATGGAGGTGGAGCGGGCCACGACCACCGGCTGGCCGGCCAGCTCCTCCACGGCCATGGCCACGTTGCCGCGGACCCGCCGCCGCACCGCGGGACCCGCCGGTACCCGCTCCGGCGCGGGCGCGTCCACCTGTTCCACGGTCACCGTGCCATGCTACGGAGCACGCACCCGGGACGCCACTGTGAGGCGCCACCCTCCCGCTAGCGTGCAGAGGTGTCCGCGGACAAGCCTGCTCGCCGGGACGAGAACGCGGTGCACGGGCCGCAGACCGGGCCGGAGACAGAGCGCGCCGTCCCCGGGGCATCCCCGCCGGCCCGTCTGGCCTGGGGCCGGCTCCGGCATGCCCTCCAGCGGACCTGGCCCTACCTGCGCTACGTGGTGGGGCTGGCTATCGCCGCCTGGGTGTTCGACACGCTGAACGGGCACCGGGGCGAGCTCGACGGCGCCCTTGGCATCCTCGGCCACCTGCGATGGGACTGGGTGGTCCTGGCGGCCGGGGCGGAGACGGTGTCGCTGGTGGCCTTCTCCGTGCTCCAGATCCGCCTGCTGGCAGCCGGATCGGTGGAGGTGGGCTTCGGGCCGATGAACGCCGTCACCCTGGCGGCGAACGCCATCGGCAACTCGATCCCCCTCGGACCGGCGGCGTCCACGGTCTACACGTTCCGTCAGTACCGGCGGCGGGGCGCAGACGATGCCCTGGCCGGTTGGAGCCTGGCGGCCACGTTCGTCCTCACGACAGTGACGCTCGCCGGTCTGGCCGCCGCCGGTCTGGCCCTGGCCGGTCCCATCGGGGAGGGGTTCGACCTCGTCTGGGTCACGCTCGCCGTCTTCGCCGTGGCGGTCGCCCTCACGGTCGTCTTCTTCCACGAGCAACTGATGGCTCGCCTCGTGGCCGGGGGCTTCCGCCTGTCCCGCCGGCTCACGGGCCATCCCCGGGGGGATGTCGGCCGGCGCATCGACATGATCACCACCCGCCTGACCGCTGTCCACCTGGGATGGCGGCGGGCCGGTGGTGCCGGGGGCTGGGCGCTGGCCAACTGGGTCTTCGACTGCGGCTGCCTCGTGTGCGCCTTCGTCGCCGTCGGCGCGCCGGTGCCGTGGCGGGCGCTGCTCCTCGCCTACGGTGCCGGCCAGCTGGCGGCCAACCTCCCCATCACGCCCGGTGGGCTCGGCGTGGTGGAAGGGAGCCTGATCATCGGGCTGGTCGCCTTCGGCGGGTCGGAGACCTCGACGGTGGCGGCCGTCCTCCTCTACCGGATCTTCGAGTTCTGGCTCCCCCTCCCGATCGGCTGGGCGGCATGGGGCGGGTTGGCGTGGACCAGGCGGCAGGCGAGGGGGGTCGGACGTCATCGCGGCCCCGGCGCCGGGCGAGGGAAGGGGCCCGTCTCGGGATCCGTCTCGGGATCCGTGCCAGGAGCTACGCCAGGAGCTACGCCAGGAGCTACGCCAGGAGCTACGCCGCCATCCAGAGCGGGCGCGGGGTCGGGGATGATGGTCGTCCGGTCGGGGCGCCTGGTCGTCCGGTCGGGGCGCCTGGTCGTCCGGTCGGGGCGATCGTCGCGCCGCCCGACCGTCCGCCGGATCGGGGCCATGCTCCTCGTCTGTGCCGTGGTCCCGTTGCTGGCGGCCTGCACGGCCGAGCATGCCAGCCTGGGAACGGGATCCTCGCCATGCTTCCTGGCGCTCCCGGCCGCCGCCGACGCCGTGGGCCACCGCGGGCATCTCGACGGCGTCCGGCTCGTGCCCGCTTCGTCCATCCATGCCCACACCCGGTTGCGAGCGCTCCTCGACCGGCGGGCCGGCGGGCCGGTCGGCGATGTTTGCCTGGTGGCCTACACCGGGGACTTCACCGCCGCGACGGTCGAACGTCCGGCAGGATCGGCGGCCGGTCACGACGCCATGGTCGTGCTCACCACGCCCCACACCCGGCTGCTGGCCACCGTCGTGCTCGAGCGGCTCCCCGTGCGGTTCCGTCACCCCGTCGTCGGCAGCTGACCGTCGGGTGGCATGGGGTCGGGCGGTGCCCCGTTGCCCCCGCCGGCCGGGCGGGGCGGCCCCGCCGTCCCGCTGCTCGTCCCGCTGGCTCCGCTCGTCCCGGTCGCACCTCTCGCCTGGAGGCGGTCGGCCCGGGCCAGCTCCCGCTCGACGTCCCCCCACAGGAGCGGCTCGTCTTCGATCTCGGCCTCGTCGTCCCGCTTGGCTCGCATGAGCACGACGGCACCGGTGGTGATCAGCGTGGCCAGCATGGCGATCTTGGACACGAACCCGGCGATCTGCTGGTCGTTCAACGGGCGCAGGCCGATGGCCAGGTGCGATCCGGCAAAGGCCGGGTAGAGCGGGTGCCGGGCGAAGATGTAGATGATGGAGAGGAACGCCGGGACCACCGACTGGGCGATCAGGTAGCTGAACCGTCCGACCGGACGGAGCCGAAGGACCCCGGGGACCCGGCCGAGGACCGGGAGCCACAGGACGAAGCCGAGTGCGACGACCACGGCGTCGAACACCCCCCGCCACAGGTCCGACGAGCTCTGGAGCTGGACGAGCCCGGTGGTCATGACGGCGACGCTCCCGACGGTCACGATGGCCACCGCCACGACCGGTTGGCGCAGGTGGTACAGGAGCCTCTCGACCGGGGCCGGTCGGGTCAGCCACGCCAGCACGTCGGAGGGGAGGCCGAGGAGGACGAGCGGCGGGAGGGCGAGGACGAGGATCAGTCGCTGCACGACGAGCGCCGTGAGCGACCAGTGGGCGGCCAGGTCGGCCAGCGGCCACGTGAGCGCCACAGCGGCGACGGCGAACGCCCCGGCGGTCCTCCACCGCTCGGCAGTCGTCCACGCCGCCGGCCGCTCGCCGGCCCGACGGGCCCGCGCCGCCAGGGCCCGGCGCCCGAGGACGGTGGCGGCGGCCAGGACGACCAGCACCGACCAGGCCAGGGGGTGGAGGTGCCAGGTGTAGGGACCGGGCCTCACCGGGCCACTCCCTTCCTGCCCCGCCTAGATTGCATCGGGTGGAACGACTCGACCGGCTCGAACGAGTGACCGACCTGCTGCTGGTGCTGCTGGACACCCCGGTCCCGCTCAGCCTGCGTGCCATTGCCGACCGGGTCCCCGGGTACCCCGGCTCCCCGACGGCTCGTCGCCAGGCGTTCGAGCGGGACAAACGGCTGCTGCGGGACGAAGGCGTCCCGGTCGAGGTCGTCCCCATCGGCGGTGAGGAGCAGCTCGGCTACCGGGTCGACCCTGACCGCTACTACCTGCGCGACCTCCGGCTCACGCCCGAGGAACAGGCCGCCTTGAACCTGGCGGTGGCCGGTGTCCACCTCGGGGATCCTAGTGGGCACGAAGCGCTCTCGAAGCTGGGCGTCGTGGGCGACCTGCCGGGGCACCCGATGGCCGGCGCCCTGACCGTGGAGCTGCCGACCCTGGCCGACCTCCCGGCCCTCCCCGGTCTGTTCGAGGCGCTCCGGGCCTCGGCCACGGTGACCGTGCGCCACCGGGGTGAGCTCCGCCACGTGGACCCGGCCGGTCTCCGGTTCCGCGGTGGCCACTGGTACCTGGTCGGCTTCGACCGGGACCGGGACGCACCCCGGACGTTCCGGGTGGACCGCATCGACGCCGACCTCGAGATGGGACCCTCCGGATCGGCCGTGCTCCCCGAGGGGTTCGATCCCGATGCCGCCATCGTGCTGCGACCGTGGCGGTTCGGTGCCGACGACGAGGTGGTCGTCGACGTGCTCGTGGACGCCGCCGCCGCCGGCGGTGTCGTGGCCGAGCTCGGCCCGGACGCCGTGGTCGAGACCCGGTCGAACGGGTCGGTGGTCGTCCGCCTCACCGTCACCGACCAGGAGGCGTTCGTCACGTGGGTGCTGGGTCTGCTCGACCACGGGGAGGTGCTGGCTCCGGCGGAGGTCCGGGCCCGGGTGCGCGGCCGCCTGGTCGAGCTGGCGCGGGCGCCGGCGGAGCCGGCATGACCGCCCCGGGGGACACCGCCACCCGGCTGCGACGCCTCCTAGCGATGCTGGCGTGGTTGGCCCAGGTCGGGGAAGCTGCCATCGACGACGTGGCCCAGCGCTTCGGGATCGCCCCGGACGCGCTCGTGGGCGAGCTGGAGATGGCCGCGTGCTGCGGCCTCCCCCCGTACACCCCGGACCAGCTGATGGAGATCGTCGTGACCGAGCACTCCGTTTCGGTGCGCCAGGGCGAGCTGCTGTCCCGTCCCCGCCGGCTGACGCCCACGGAGGGCTTCGCCTTGGCGGCGTCGGCGCGGGCGCTGCTGGCGGTTCCCGGCAGCGATCCCTCCGGCGCGCTGGCCCGCGCCCTCGAGAAGCTGGAGGCGGCCCTGGGGGCGGGAGCGCTGTCGGTGGAGCTCGACGCTCCTGCCCACCTGGAGGCGATCACGGCGGCGATCGCCTCCGGCTCGGAGCTCGAGATCGAGTACCACTCGGCGTCGAGCGACCGCACCACGACTCGGCGGATCCGCCCCCTGCGGGTCTTCGCCGGCGAGGGGCACTGGTATGTCGACGCCTCTTGCGCGCTGGCCGGAGGCCTGCGCCGGTTCCGCCTCGACCGGATCGGCCGGATGGACACGGTTCTCGGCTTACCGGTGACGCCCGAGCCGATCGCCGAGGAGCTGCCCGCCGGCGACGGGTCCGCCGACGGGGCGAGCACGGGTGGGGGTCGCGACCTCTTCGTGCCCGGACCGGACGCCCGGACCGTGCGGATCTCGATCGGTGCCGATCGGTCCTGGCTCCTCGACACCCTGCCGACGAGCGGCAAGCCGGAGGTCGTCGGGGACCGGGTCACCTTCGAGGTGATCGTCGGGGGTGACGCCTGGCTGGACCGTCTCTTGGTCCAGCTGGGGCCGGATGCGCGCGTCGAGGGCCCACCCGAGGATGCGCACCGGACGGCAGCGGTGGCGGCCCGGATCCTCGGCCGCTACGAGATGGAAAAGACATGAAAAGGAATGATATTGACTGAAAAGAGGTGATGACCCTACATTCGGACCCGGAGGTGGTCCGGGTGTTGACGCTCCACACGGTGCGGGTGGGGAGGTACGGGTACTACGTGGAGGACCTCGTCCCCGGCCGGGCGGAAGGCGGCGGTATCGGAGGTGAGCCGCCGGGTCGCTGGCACGGACCGGGGGCGGCCGCTCTGGGCCTGGAGGGCGACGTCACCACCGAGCAGTTCTCGCGCCTCATGACCGGTGTGCACCCGGAAGGCGACCGGCCGCTCGGCGCCGACCGGCGCCGGGTCACCGTGGCCGCCTACGACCAGACGTTCTGTGCCCCGAAGTCCGTGAGCCTGCTGCACGCCCTGGCCCGCGACGAGGTGGCGGCGGCGGTGGCGACCGGCCACCGGGAAGCGGTTGACGCCGCCCTCGGCTACCTGGCCACCCGGGCGGTGGGAGCTCGCCGGTCGGTCGAGGGTGCGCGCCAGGTCCTGCCGACGACCGGGCCGATCTCCGGGGTCTTCCTCCACCGGACGAGCCGCGCCCTCGACCCCCACCTCCACGCGCACGTGGTGACGGCGAACGTGGTCGAAGGGGCCGACGGCCGGTGGTCGGCCCTGGACGGCCGAGGTCTGTTCGCCCACGCCCGGGCCGCCGGGAGCCTCTACCACGCCACGCTCCGGCTCCAGTTGCGCGCGCGGTTGGGCGTGTCGTGGGAGGTGCCGTCCCACGGCATGGGTGACGTCGTGGGGGTCGAGCCCGGCCTCCGGCAGCTGTTCTCCCAGCGGTCGGCGGCCATCCGGGAGCACCTCTACCGGACCGCGCGACCTGGTCCGGGAGCGCACCGGCACCGGTCCACCGGGGCGTTCTATGCCACGAGGCCGGAGAAGGACGCCACTCGATCGGTCGAGTCGCTCGTTCCCGAGTGGCGGGCGCGGGCGGCGGAGGTGGGCTACGACCTCTCCGCCCTGGGCCGCACCATCGGTCCTCGTCGGGATGAGCAGGTCGCCGCCCGGGTGGACCTCGACCGGCTGGCGGAGGGACTCGACCGTGCCCGGTGTGCCGGCCGTGAGGTCACGGACCGCGATGTCGTCGTCCTGGTGGCGCGAGCCGCGGTCGGTGGTGCGACCGTGGGAGAGGTCGAGGGAGTGACCGGCCGATTGGTCGAGTCTCTTGACGCGACGCACCGGCTTGGCCCGGCCCGCTGGGACGAGGTGCGTCGATCGGGTCTCCACCGGCCCCGCCTCGACGCCGGCCGGCTCGGAGACGTCGTGCGCCGGAGTGGGGACGACCTCGTGCGCGACCTCCCCGACGACGGCCGAGCCATCAGTCGGGGGGACCGGATCGCCAAGGATGCCGGACGGGAGGCCGCCCGGGTGCGGGATCCTTCCCGGGCGGGGGTCGACCTGGTGCGGACGAGGGCCGTGGACCGGGGGTGGGAGCGGTGAGAGGGCCGGGCCGGTCAGCGGGTGCGGCCGCGCTCGGCGGTCCTGTCCCGTCCCATTGACGCCAGGGTGCGCCAGGGTTCGCTGCGGTGGGCGGGGGTGAGCGTGATCCAGCCAGGTTGGTTCCGGGCGTCGAACGCCAACGCTTCACCGGGGCGGCCACGGGCGATGGTCGCCAGGGGCAGGCGGGGTCGGGGAGTGGTGGTGTCGGTGACCGACCGTTGCCAGCGTCCGCCGGTCACGAGGTCGCTCCAGGGTCGACCGGTCGGTACCCGACCGGTGGTGACGGAGCGGGTCGCCACCTCTTCGTCTCCCGCCAACCGGGACAGGGCCTCCAGGGTCGTCACGTCGCCGATGCCCGGGAGCACGATGGCCGTCCCGAACACCGAGAAGAACCCGTCGGCCCGGCCTCCCCAGCGGTGCCGGGCCTGGGAGAGGTCCTGGAGACAGGCCAGGGTCGTCACGCCCTGCCCGCCCCCCTCGCTCACCAGCGCCGGCAGGTCGGGGATCGGGGCGATGTTGGCCACCTCGTCCAGTGCGAAGAGCACCGGCGGCCTCATCGGTTCGGCCGTTGCGGCGGATGGCGCACCGGCGGCCCGGTCGAAAGCTGCGGCGCGCACGTCGGCGAGGAAGCCCACGATCAAGGGTGCCGCCAAGGCCTGACGGTGCCCGGTGGCGCACAGGTAGACGGTGTCGGCGCTCTCGACGAACCGGTCGGCGTCGAAGTCGGGGCGCTCGACCACCGCCAGGGCGGCCTCGGTCCGGTAGCCGGCGAGGGCGCCCGCCGCCGTCGACCAGATGCCGCTGAGCTCGCGAGGATCCGTGTCGGCGACGCTCTGCAGCGATCCCTCGGCCAGCTCGGCTCCGCCGGCGGGCAGACCGGCCAGGATCTGCAGCGCCGGGAGCGTCTCGCGCCGGTCGACCCACGTAAGGACGCGTGACAGGGGGGCGCCGTCGAGCGCGGCGGCATGGAGCAGGGGAGCCAGGAGGGCGCGGGCCCGCTCGTGCCAGTGGTCGTCGTGCACCGGCCCCGAGGCGTTGGCGGCGTGGCTCGTCCCGATCTCGGTGAGAAGGTGGGCAGCTGCCAGGGCGCCTTCCCACCGCAGGCTCCCCTGGAGCGGTGACCATCGCACGGGCGTCGCGCCGGGAGGGATACGTACCCTGCCCGTCGGGTCGAACACCTGGCAGCGCCCGAGCCTCCTCCGGGCGTCCAGCGTGGCCTCGAGCACGTCGGGCTTGGTCGAGGTGGCGACGACCGGTCCAGTGGCGGCGAGGACGTTGGGGACGAGGATCGACGACGTCTTTCCCGAGCGCGGCGGACCGAGCACGAGCACCGAGTGCTGGGGTGGGGCGAAGGCCCACCCCTCCGCCGTCCGGCCGAGATAGACCCCGTTCCCTGCCGCCGCCGATGCCGCCAGCACGCCTCGGTGGGCGGGCTCGGCTGCCGGACCGGCGATGGCAGGAGGTGGGCGTCCGGTCGTCCCAGCCCCCGGGCTCGTCGGATCGGCGGGGTTCACCGGCATCGGAGGGCCCGTTGCCCGTGTCGTCGTCGGGCTCGGGCGGAGGCGGGGGATGGGTGGAGCCGGCGGCGTGGCATGGCCCAAGAAGTCTTGCAAATACACCACTTTTTGTCGACGGGTCGTTCGATCTGCCGGCGGCCTGTGTCGGTCGGCGGGCGGGTCGTCGCGCTCCCGGTGCACGTGGAGCGCATTGAACGAAGAAGAATGCTTGACCTGAGAGGCAAATACCGTTTTGATTGTCGGGATCGTGTACCGCATGGGAGGTCGTCGTTGAACCGCTCGCAGCTCGTCACCTCCATCAGCGAGTCGACAGGGATGTCGGCACGACAGGTGGGTGACGTGGTCGCGGGGGTGTTCGACACGATCGTCGTCGAGGTGGGCGCGGGACGTCGGGTCTCGATTGCCGGTTTTGGAGCATTCAGACCGGTGGGTCGGGCGGCACGTGTCGGGCGGAACCCTCGCACGGGAGCAGTGGTGCCGATCGCCGCGTCGAAGGGTGTCCGGTTCGCCGCCGGTTCGACGTTCAAAGTGGCGTTGAACTCCAAGGAGGAAACACCCATGGCAGTGAAAGCTGCGACGAAGAAGGCTCCGGCCGCGAAGGTGACGGCCAAGAAGGTCGCGACGAAGAAGGCCTCGGCCAAGAAGGTCGCCACGAAGAAGGTGACGGCGAAGAAGGCTCCGGCCCCGAAGAAGGCGACGGCCAAGAAGGCCGCCGCCAAGAAGGTCGCCGCCACGAAGGCCCCTGCCAGAAAGGTCGCCGCCACGAAGGCCCCTGCCAGAAAGGCCCCGGCGAAGAAGGTCGCCACGAAGAAGGCTCCAGCCACGAAGGCCCCGGCGAAGAAGGCTCCAGCCACGAAGGCCGCCACCAAGAAGGCTCCCGCCAAGACGGTGGCGGTGAGACGGTCGCCGGCCAAGACGGTGGCGGCGAAGAGGGCCACGACGAAGAGGGTGGCGACCCGCCGGTCCTGAGGCGCGCCCTCCGGTCGCCCCGGTACGGGAGGCCGGAGAGGAGGTCGGCCAGCGGGTGGGGGCGCGGGTGCAAGCCGTCGTCGCCCACCCGCTCCGGCACCCAACCCGACGCCCGCGTCCGGCGGGCACGCGCCATCGTGATCGTGGCGGCGAGCCGGGCGGCGGTGCGTTCAGAGCGCGTCGATGAGGTGGAAGGCCTCGCCGGCGTCCACGCCGGCGAGGCCCCCGTGCGACGCCAGCTGCCGGTGGATGCGCTGGGCGAAGTCATCGATCTCGCGGCGGCGCGCCGTCCCGGTCGAACCGGAGCCCGCATCGCCGGAGGCGAGGATGCCCATGGTCGTGCCTTGCTGGCTGGCGTGGCACAGCAGGGCGGCGATCTTCACCTGGGCGTAGGCGGTGACGGTCTCGACGTGGTTCGGGACGTCGGGCTCGAACAACAGCAGGGCCCCTGGTCGATGGGGAGGGCGGCCGAGGTCGGGGAAGAAGTGAGGGTCGCGGGCGGCAACGATGGCGTCGACCGTGAGGAACCCGGCCGCCCGGTGGTCGGGGTGCAGGCGGTAGCGGCGCCAGGGATCATGCCCCAGGACGACGTCGGGAGCGACGTCGCGGATCACGGCAGTGAGCGCCCGTCGTGCGGCCGGCCCGGTGTCGAGCTCCCCGTCGGGGTAGCCAAAGAAGTGGACCCGTTCGGCGACCGGGTGCGCCCGGTCGCCGTCGATCACGGAAGCGGCGGCGCGGCACTCGGCCTTCCGGGCCTCGATCAGGGCAGGGAGGTCGGCGCCCGGGTCCCACGTACCCTTTGACCCGTCGGTGAGCACCGCATGGACGACAGCAGACCCACGTGCCGCCCACTTCGCCAGGGTGGCGCCGCAACCGAACTCGATGTCGTCGGGATGGGCACCGACGGCAAGCACCGTCCGGGGGAGGGCGAGGTCGACGGAGGGAGCCCCGTGCTCGGGAAGGTCGCCGACGGGAAGGCCGCTCTTGGTCACCGGATCACCGTGGACCGCTCCCGGGTCACCGGAGCAGCTCGCTTCCGATCGGCTCGGCGAGGAGCGACCACACGTCGGCCGGTTCATCGATGTCCAAGGCGAGGCAGGGATCGTCGATCACGTGCACCGGGAGGCCGAGCCTGTCGGCTTCTGACTGGTGCCGGGCGAACGAGCCGGGTCCGTAGGCGAAGCGGAAGCCACAGCCCGTCGGGACGACGACGACGTTGGTCCCGTTGCGAGCCCGGTCGGGGACCAACGTGATGCCTGGCCTCGCTCCCACCGAGGCGAGGCCGGCGGCGTAGGGCAGGTCGCCGTGTGCCACCGTCACCTGGTCGACGCCCATCGAGGCGAGGTGGACCACACCGGCCTCGACAGCGCCGTTCAGGCCGCGGCCCGGCTCCCAGATGACGAGGGCGCCACGACCGCGGGCCCACCCGGCCACGGCGAGGTCGTCGCAGACGACGGCCACCGGCAGAGGTCGGGCAGCCGCGAGCACGCGTTCGGCCATGGCACGGGCCAGGTGGGAGCGGGCCCGTGGAGACAGCGCTGGTCCGAGGCGTTGCTTGGCATCGGCGAACGCCTTCACCGGGACGAGCGCCACCCTCGGGCCGAGGCCGCCCACCCGATCGTGCGGCGACGGTCGATCACCGTTGGCGGGCACGGCTGCAGTGTAGGCCGGTTGCGCCGGCGGCGAACGGGGTGGGCGGGACCATCATCGCCGGGCGCCCGGGCGCCCAGATCCTAAGGTGGAGCCGTGCAGACCATCGTTGCGGTCATCGGCGCCGGTTCGTGGGGGACGACGGTGGCGGCGCTGACCGCCCGGGGGGCGAAGACGGTCCTCTGGGCGCGGGATCCGGCGCTGGCCGGCTCGCTCGACCACGACCACCGGAACCCGAGGTACCTCCCCGACGTGGTGCTCCCCGACGACCTGCGGGCCACCGCCGACCTGGGCGAGGCCGTGTCGGGCGCCCGCCTGCTCGTGATGGCCGTCCCGTCCCACGGCTTCCGGGCGGTGGTGGAGGACCTGGTGCCACTGCTCCCCGCCGGCGGCGCCGTGCCGGTGCTCAGCCTCACCAAGGGCCTCGAGCAGGGCAGCCTGTCGAGGATGACCGAGATCGTCTCGGCACTGCTCCCGGCGAGTCCCGTCGGCGTGCTCACAGGCCCGAACCTGGCTCGTGAGGTGGCCGCCGGTCATCCGACCGCCGGGGTGGTGGCCATGTCCGACGAGGAGGTCGGCCGTTGGGTCCAAGGACTGGTGATGTCCCCCTCGTTCCGGGTGTACACGAACCGGGATGTGGTCGGCTGCGAGATCGCCGGCGCCCTGAAGAACGTGCTGGCCATCGCTGCCGGGATCTCCGACGGGTTGGGCTTCGGGGAGAACACCCGGGCGGCGCTGATCACGCGTGGTCTGGCCGAGATGGGCCGGCTCGGTGTCCGGCTCGGGGGAGATCGCCTGACGTTCGCCGGTCTGGCCGGAGTCGGCGACCTGGTGGCCACCGGGACGAGCGTCCAGAGCCGCAATCGCTCCGTGGGCGTCGCCCTCGGCGAGGGGCGGTCACTGGAGGCCGTGCTGTCCGAGATGCGCATGGTGGCAGAAGGGGTGAAGACGGCCCGGCCGATGGTCGAGCTGGCGGCGAGCCATGGCGTCGAGATGCCCATCGCCTCGCAGGTTGCCGACCTCATCGACGGCCTGCGCACGCCGATCGAGGCGATCGACGCGTTGATGGGCCGTCCGGCTGTCCCGGAGTTCCCCCACCCGGTGCCAGATCCCCCCGGGGAAGGCGGTCCGGGCGCACCGGGATCTCCCGGACCATCCGGGTCATCGGGCGCACCCGGCTCTTCAGGTGCACCCAGTCGATCCGGCGGACCCAGTGCACCCAGCCGATCGTGAGCGAGACGCCTGGCGGACCCAGCGCCGATGCGCGGGAGGCCGCGCTCGCACGCGTGCGTGGCACTCTCGCCGAACTTGGCGTCCCCAGGGCGGAGATCGACCAGGCCGTGGCCGACGGCGTCATCGACCTGCTGGTCGTCGACCGCATGCTGATGCCGGCTGACCGGAGCCTGACCGGGGACGACGTCGCCGCTCGGGCTGGGGTGCCGGTCGAGCTCGTCCGGCGGCTGTGGCGGGCACTGGGCTTTCCCAACACGGCACCGGGGGAGCGGGCCTTCACCGAGATGGACGTCGACGCGGTGCGGTTGTTCTCGGCGTTGGTGGCGCTCGGTGCGGTCGACGAGGAGGCCGGCATCCAGATGGCCAGGGTCATCGGGTCGTCGATGGCGCGGATCGCTGACGCCGAGGTGGCGCCGGGGACGACGCCGGTCACGGTCTCGTCCGGGGATCCGGCGGTGGACGCCGACGCGTTCGTCCGGACGGCGTCATCGACCCTGCCGGCCATGGCCCGGCTATTGGAGTTCGTCTGGCGCCGCCACGTGCAGGCAGCGACGCGCCGTGCGATGCTCCTCCGGGCCCGGACCGGGTCGGCTGTCGCCAACCCCGTCATGGCGGTGGGGTTCGCCGACATGGTCGGGTTCACGGCCCTCAGCCAGAAGATGAGCGAGGTGGACCTTGCCGCGCTGATAGGCCATGCAGAAGAGGTGGCCCACGACACGATCACCCGACTGGGAGGCCGCGTCGTGAAGATGATCGGCGACGAGGCCATGTTCGTCGCTCCGAGTGCCACCGACGCCGCCGGCGTGGGGTTGGCGCTAGCGATCGCCTACGCCGACGACGACCTCCTTTCCGACGTCCGGGTCGGTCTGGCTTCCGGCGCCGTGCTGGTGCAGGACGGCGACTACTACGGTCCGGTCGTGAACCTGGCCAGTCGGATCGTGACTGTGGCCCGTCCGGGAACGGTTCTGGTGTCGCCGGACTTCCGGGCGGCTCTGGGTGAGCAGGCGGCGGACCGGTTCACGACCAAGCCGCTGCGACCCCTTCCCCTCAAGGGCATCGGTCGAGTCGCGCTGTGGCGGCTCTACCCGGCCGACGTCGACCGCCCTCCGAGGGAGCGTCCCCGGCCCCCTCTCCGCAGCGGGCGCGCGGAGCGGGACCGGCCTCAGCCCTCGTCCAGCCGGAACGTGGCGATTCCTCCACCTCGGAGGGTGAAGGAGCCCGAGAAGGGGTAGAGCGGACGGCCGACGAGGTCGACGAGCCATCCCGAGCGCCCGGCCGTGGTGACCTCGATGGGTTCCCCGCCAGGGTTGCAGACGCGGACCTCGAGGACCCCGCCGGAGCGCCGGACCGCGGCAACCTCTGCTCCCTCCACGGCGAGGGCGTGGCCTCGCTCCGGTCGCTCCCCTCCGCCGAACGACGTGAGGGTGACGAGGGGCAAGAAGGCGTCGTCGGCCAGCGCGGACGGGTTGCAGGGCCCCCGCTGCACGCCGTAGGAGAGCTCGACGGGACCGAGCCGTTGGGGCCCCTCGAGCGGGAGGAGGGGTCCGGCGGGGAGCGGACGGTTGGCCATCCCGAGGCGCGAGAGCATGCCGGTTGCCCGGAGCACCGTGAGCGCCAGCGTTCGGGCGCCGCGACCGTCGGCACCGTCGGAGTCGACGTCGACCAGCTCGTACTCGACGACCCCGTCGTGGACGACCGTCAGGTCTCCGGCGGAGACGAAGTGGCGGGCGGGGAAGGTGGGGAGGCCGACCTCCTCCGGTCGTCCCTCGGCGGTGAGCCCCCGGGAGACGGTGGCAAAGGCGCTGCCCGCCTCGGAGTGGTCGGCCGGCTCGGGCAGGGGGAGGTGGACGCGCAGGCGGTGGTCCCGTGACGGGTTCACGAACGCCGTCCGCACGCGCACCAGGCGCTCGTCGGCCCGCATCTCGACCGTCGTCGTCACCTCGACGGAGCGGTGGCCGACGCGTGCTTGCGAGTGGGGGTCCACGTGGTCGGGCCAGTCGTAGACGGCGACGACGACGGCGGTGGCCCGGACGGGTCCGCGCTCATGCACCGCCACCGAGGCCGACACCGGGTCTCCGACCGTCGAGTCGTGGGCCGGCGGCGAGTAGTTGTACGTGTCGCCGAAGTCGCCTTCGTCAACCAGCTTCCCGTACCCCACCGTGCCGTCCAGGGAGAAGGTGCCGGTGGCGGCGTCCAGCTCGACGCGCACGAGGCCGTTGTCGAGCGCGACACGGCGTTCCTGCTCTGAGACGGACACCGGGTGGCGCAGCGGGGCGGGGTCGAAGGGCACCCATCCGAACCCCGGCACGCCGGCGATCCGGGCCAGCACCCGTCGGACGGGCGGCTGGTCAAGGTGCACGCGCACCGGGAGCTGGTCGTCGCCCTCGAGGAGGGAGAGCAGTTCCCGTTTCAGCTCGTCGATGCCGAACCCGTCGCGCTCCTCGGGACCGATCGTGATCCGCACGTCGACCCCGGTGTCGTCGCTCCCGAGCACGACGTCGGTCACGTAGGTGTCGGCGTCGAGGCGGGTGCCGTGCACGAGGCCGAGCAGGGACCGGACGGTGCCCGCATCGAGGGCGATCGAGCCGGGAAGGCCGGCCCGCTCGCTCAGGACCTGGACGGTGGCATCCGGGGCGCCGGTGGCGACCACGACGGACTCCACCATCCCAGAGCGCGTCCGCGCTGCCGGATTGACCACGTAGATTCCCGCCTTCTCCATGGACGCCCCGAGGGCATCGAGCGCCTCACCGGTCAGCGTCTCGCCGATCTGGCGTGCCTCTGCGTAGCGGTGGAGGACGGTGCCGACCACGTCGTCGGCGGAGCAGGCGCAGACGGAGTCGTGGGCGGAGTTGTGGAGGAGGTGGCGCCAGGCCAGGGTGAGGAAGGGCTGCGGCCAGGCGTCGGGGGGCAAGAAGAGGGCGGAGAGCGGTTCGGCCAGGCGCTCGATGGCGCGCTCGGCCCGGCTGGCCGCCCGCTTCACGTCGTCCCGGTTCGAGGTGACGCCCATGAGCAGGTTGGCGCGGTACCCGGAGCGCAGCTCGCCACGGACGATCGGCAGCCCGGTCACCCGTCCCCCTGCCAGATAGGCAGGGAGGGACGTGATCTCGAGCGCCATCCGGTCCTGGTGGTGGCGGGCGCCGGCCACCACGCGGCCCAGCCATGGCTGGGGGGCCTGGTGGTCGGTCCCGTTCATGTAGAGCAGGGTGTCGTCGTCGGCCAGGAACGGCGCCGCGTCCTCCAGTGCGATCCCGAGGCGGCGGACGAGGGAGCCGACGTCGTCGGGGACGGCTGCGCCGTTGCCGTAGCCGAAGGGGAGGTACTCGGTCCGGACACGGGATCCGTCGGGGGCTTCCCACCAGAACGCGGTGGAGGTGACCGACGACGGGACGCCCCGCCACACCACGGCGTGGTCGATCCCGGCCAGGGCCAGGAGCTGGGGCATTTGGGCGATGTGGCCGAACATGTCGGGCAGGTAGCCGACGGGCATCGCGCCGCCGAACGCCGCCGCCCGATCGATCCCCGTCTGGAGGTTCCGCACGATGGTCTCTCCGGAGACGAGGAACTCGTCCATGAGCACGTACCAGGGTCCGACCGTGATGCGGCCGGCGGCGCACAGCGCCCGGAGCCGTTCCTCGTTCTCGGGCCGAACGGCCAGGTAGTCGTCGACCACGGCGAGCTGCCCGTCGAGGAGGAACGACCGGTAGGACGGGTCGTGCTCGAGGAGGTCGAGCAGCTCGTCGACGACGCGGACGAGCTTGGCCCGGAAGGCCTGGAACGGGAGGTACCACTCGCGGTCCCAATGGGTGTGGGGGACGATCGCCACCTTCCGGACGGCCGGTGGCCCGGGGTCGGGCGTCCCGGGGTCGACCAGTTCGGAGATCGGTGCCTCCCCGTCGCCGGCCGCCGGGTCGTGCCGGGTGTCGGTCACAGGTCGAGCGACCCGTGCTCGGCCTCCCATGCCTCGAGCGCCTCGACGAGGGCGGTGGCGGCCTCGGAAAGGGGCCGGTCCGGGTGGGCGCGGTGCTCGGCGTAGGTATCGGCTCCGAGGGACCGGAGGAGACCGTCCGCGGCTCGCCGAGCCTGGAGCGCGTCGAGCTTCGCCTGTCCCGCCCGCCCTGCCTCGGCCGCCTTGGCCAGACCGACGTCGGCCTGAGCTTTCAGGTTGTCCAGCAGACCCATGGTGTCGTCCTCGCTTCGCTGCCGTCGGTGCCGGCCGACCGTCTCACGGCCGCCACCCACGGGAGCTGCCGACCGGGGCAGGGCCGGCCGGCCCTGCCCGCACGGGAGCAGCGTAATCGGCCGCCTCGGTGGCGGCGGTGCCAGGGGGAGGGGAGGGCCGGCGTGCCGCCCCCCGAGAAACGGCACGGTACGCTCCCGCCCATGCGCATCGCGCTCGGGACCGACGAGGTGAACCCCACGACCGAGTCGTTGGTGGCCTGGTTGGAGGAGCGGGGGCACCGTGTCGTCGAGGTGGCCCGGGGCGAGGACTGGCCCGTCGTCGGCCGGCGGGTGGCCGAGGCGGTCGTCTCCGGTGGGTTCGACCGGGGCGTGGCCTGCTGCACGACGGGCACGGGGGTCTCCATCGCCGCCAACAAGGTGCCCGGTGCCCGCGCCGCGCTGTGCGTGGACGCGGCGACCGCAGCCGGCGCGCGCCGGTGGAACGACGCCAATATCGTCGCCCTCGGGCTCCGCCTCACCACCCCGGCCCTCGCCGCCGAGATCCTCGACGCCTTTCTCACCACCGAGCTGGACGCTTCGGAGTCGGCCCTCGTCGACCAGGTCGAGGGCGACCCCGGCCGGTGAGCCCTGCCCCCCGGCGGGACCTCCGGCCGTCCGTCCCCGACGACGGCCACGAGCACCGGGTACGCGCGTCGGGATGCGCGGTCGTCGCCGGCCTCGACGAGGTGGGCCGGGGCGCGTGGGCGGGCCCGCTCACGGTCGGGGTGGTCGTCATGCCGGCTGCGGGTCGCCCGCCGGAAGGGGTCCGCGACTCCAAGCTGCTCTCCGAGCAGCGGCGTGAGGCCCTCTACCCGGGGATCGTCGCATGGTGCGACGGCTGGGCGGTCGGTCACGCCACCCCGGCGGAGTGCGACCGCTGGGGGATGGCCCATGCCCTGGCGCTGGCGGCCCGGCGGGCGCTCGGTGCCCTGGACCGCCTTCCCGACGCCCTGCTCGTCGACGGGACGGTGGACTTCGTCACCGCTCCTGTCGGGGCGGGGAACAGCGACGGCAGCGGGACGGGCGACGGGAGCGGGACGGGCGCCGGCAGCGCCCGGATGGCGGGCGCCGGCAGCGCCGTCGTGACTCCGGTGGTAGAGACGGTGGTCGGCGGGGACCGTCGATGTGTCTCGATCGCGGCGGCATCGATCGTCGCCAAAGTCACCCGCGATCGGATCATGCGCTCGCTCGACGCGTCCTTCCCTGCCTTCGACTTCGCGTCGAACAAGGGCTACCCGGCGCCGGCGCACCGCCGGGCGCTGGCCGGGTACGGGCTGACCGCCGTGCACCGGCGTTCGTGGTCCTACGTCGCCGGCCTTCCGTACCGCTGAGCGCTGCCGGGAGGCCGGCGGTCAGGCGGGAGCCGGCTCCTTGGGAAGCCCGAGCACGCGCTCGCCGATGATGTTGTGCATCACCTCGTCGCTCCCTCCGGCGATGCGCATGCCGGGCACGCCGAGGACGTACTGGGCCCAGGCGTAGGTCCCCCACCGGCCACCGTCGGCGACGAGCTCGACGCCGAGCAGGGACGCGAGGGCCTCGCTCGAGCGGAGCATGTTGGCGGTGAGGGTGAGCTTGCCGATCGACATCTCCGGTCCGGGGAGCTGGCCGGCGGCCAGCTTCGCCGATGCCCGGGCGTTGGTGTAGGAGGCGACGCGTTCGTGGATCACCAGATCGGCGAGCTGCTGGCGGACGAGCGGGTCGCCCGAGCGCCCCTGAGCGCGGGCGAGCTCGATCAGGCGAGTCGTGATCGGTGGGCCGACACCGCCTCCGCCGCCCCCGATCGCCGATCGCTCGTTCATCAGCGTCGTGAGGGCGACGGTCCATCCGCCGTTCACGTCGCCCAGCCGGTGGGTGTCGGGGATCCGGACGTCGGTGAAGAAGACCTCGTTGAACGAGGCTCCTCCGGTCATCTGCCGGAGCGGCCGCACCTCGACACCCGGTGCGTGCATGTCCACGACGAACCCGGTCAGTCCCCGATGCTTCGGGAGGTTCGGGTCGGTGCGGCAGATGATCTCCCCGATGTCGGCGAGGTGGGCGCCCGAGGTCCACACCTTCTGCCCGTTGACCACCCATTCGTCGCCGTCGCGTTCGGCCCGGGTCTGGAGCGACGCCAGGTCGGAGCCGGCGCCGGGTTCGGAGAAGAGCTGGCAGGCCACGATGTCGCCGCGGTGCATCGGCCCGAGCGTTGCTCGCCGGACCTCCTCGGTGGCGTGGGCCTCGATGGTGGGCGCCACCATGCCCAGGCCGATCCCGAAGACGGACTGGGACGGGGTGCGGTACTCCGCGGCCACGGACTGGTAGACCCGCTCGAAGGACCGGGGAAGGCCCCTGCCGCCATAGGCGACGAGGCCGCTCAGGTACCCGAAACCGGCGTCGTAGACGGTGCGGGCCCAGGCCTGGGCGTCGGCCAGGGCGGCGCGCTCTTCGGCCAGGGTGTGCTCGGGGAACAGCGCCACGGCATCCGATCCTTCCCCCCAGACGAAGGACTCTTCGACCCGCCGCTCCGCGTGGGCATCCAGGAACGCACGGACCTCCTCGCGGAACTCGGCCTCGTCCATCTCCGGCGTGCTGCCATTGCCCATCGCCTGCGACCCCCTGATCGACGTTCTTGACCGATCGGTCTAGATGGGGCGAGCGTATCCGGCCGCCGGGGTGCGCGTCACGTCGTACGCCGGTGCCGGCCCGGGCGCGGGCTCAGGTCCGCTCCTCGCCCACGTGCAGCGGCGGGATCGTGCCGGGCCCGGACGGGAAGTCCACCACCGGGCCGGCTCGTTCCACCTCTCCACGGGGTACCGACCCGGCACGTGGGTCTGGCGATCGATGTGCCTCGACCGCGGCGGCGATCCGCCGCCGGCCGAGGGCAAACGGCGCGCAGGCCACGACGAACACGGCCCCGGGGATGGCCAGCACGATGCCCGGGGCCAGCACTGCGACCAGGGCACCCCAGCCGATGCTGGCGAGCCCCATCGCTCCGGTGGTGAGCGAGAGCTGGACGCTGGCGACGCGGCCGCGCATCGAGTCGTCCGCGACGCCCTGGCTCGCCGAGTAGATGGCGGCCATGAACACCGCCTGAGCGGCACCGGCGGCGGCCGAGGAGACGACGTCTACCCCGAACTGGTGCACGAGGCCCAGGCTGACCAGGGGGAGCCCGCTCATGAGCCCGGAGGCGACGAGGAGGGGTACGACGGGCAGGCGCCGGCCCCATCGCATCATGAGGAGTGGTCCGAGGACGGAGCCGAACCCGAAGGACGCCAGTAGCAGCCCGTAGGCCCCGGCATTGCCTCTGAGGTTGGCGGTCGCCACCGCCGGGAGGATCCCGATGCTGGCCATGGTCAGGCTGCAGTGCAGGCCCACCCAAACCAGGAGCGTTCCCAGGGGCGCGCGGCGTCGCACGTAGACCAGGCCTTCGCCGATCGGGGCCAGGACGCCGGGCCGCCCGGCACCGCGCTCGGGCGTGCGCACCGAGTGACGGGTGCGCCAGAACATCGCCACCCCGACCACGTAGAAGGACGAGCACACCAAGAACGCCGCCCCCGGTCCCGCCGCGGTGAGCACGACGGTACCGAGGGCCGGCCCGGTGAGCTCGGCGCCCTGCTGGGCGATCCGGGCCGTCATGCTGGCGTTGAGGAGCCGCCGCGGCCCGACGATCTCGGGAACCATCGCCTGCCAGGCCGGCCCCTGGACGGAGTTGCCGATGCCGACCGCGGCGGCAACCACGAGGAGGTTCGTGAGGTCGAGCCGTCCGGTCACGGTCAACCATGCGGCTGTGCTGCACGCGGAGGCATTGACCAGCTGGCCGGTCGTCGCCATGAGGGCACGGTTGTGGCGGTCGGCCACGCTCCCGGCGAAGAGCCCGAAGAACATCGACGGCACGAGCAGGAACATGCTCACGAGGCTCGGCCACACCGAGGAATGGCCGCCGAGCCGGTAGGCCTCCCATCCGGCGACGAGGAGAACGGCGAAGCGTCCCGAGTTGCCGCTCAGGACACCGGCCGCCACCCACCGGAACGGCACGATCCGGAGCGATGCGAACATTCCGCCGCCGATCGGCGGGGGGATGTCGCCCGGCAGGCGCCCGTCGTCGAGGGCCGACGGCGTCATGGCCCGACCTGGCGGCGAAGGCGGTCGCCACGTCTCCGGACCGGCGGGGTCGCGGTCGCCATCGTCACGGTGGGATGGTACCGGACGCCACGCGTGCCGGCCTCGTCGAAGTCGGCCGCGTCGGGCATGGCCGATCCCCGGTCATGGTGCCTGCGACCGTTGCCGGCGCGGCGAGGTCGAGCGAGCTCCCCACCAGCCGGCTGGCGTTCAGGAACGCCGAGGCGAGACCGATCGGCTAGAACGTTTCGGTGCACTGCGACCGAACGGGGCGCGCCCTGCCAGCCGGTCTCCGCTGATGGCGTTCCTCCTCGCCGCCGTGGCCTCGTTCTCGAACGCGCTGAGCGCCGTCTTCCAGCGGATCGGGCTGCACGGCGCCCCCGAGGCGTCGAGCATGCGTCTCAGCCTCATGGCCCACGCCCTGCGGCGACCGATCTGGTTCGCCGGTCTCGGCCTCACCGCGTTCGGCTTCGTGTGCCAGGCGGTGGCGCTCCGGTTCGGGCAGCTCAGCTCGGTGCAGCTCGTCGTCACCACGGAGCTGCTCTTCCTCGTCCTCATCCTGTGGGGGTGGTTCCGCTACCGGCTCACCTGGCGGGACTGGGCCGGGGTGCCGGCCTCGATCGCCGGGCTGACCGCGTTCTTGCTCCTGGCCCGGCCCGGCGGCGGCAACGTCGTCCCCCGCTTCGGTGACTGGCTGGTCGTGTTCGCCGCTGTCGGCGGCGTCGTGGTCGTGGCGGTCGCCCTGGCGCAACTCGGCCCCCGGTGGTTCCGGGCCGCCATGTTCGGGACGGCGGGTTCGGTGCTCTTCGCCCTCAGCGCGGCGCTGACGAAGGTGTCCACCACGCTGGTCACGCACGGATGGGGACACCTCTTCGGGAACTGGGAGCCCTACACGCTGCTCGGGACAGGCCTCGTCGGGCTCTTCCTGGCCCAGAACGCGTACCACGCCGGTCCGATCACCGCCTCGCAGTCGACGCTCACCATGGTGGACCCGGTGGCCAGCGTCGTGATCGGGATCCGGCTGTTCGGCGACCATCTGCATGCGGCGGGGTGGCTGGCCCCGCTGGAGGCGGTGGCGTTGGTGGTCATGCTGGGCGGAGTCTTCCTTCTGTCGCAGTCGCCGCTGGTCGCCGGGGCAAAGGACGAGACCGGGTCGAGCGACGCCCTGACCCGCCAACCCAGCCGCCGGCGCCGGGAGGCGGCGGCCGGCTCGGCTGAGCGGGTGCCCTAACGGTCCGTCAGCGGCCCAGGACCGCGGTGATCGCCGCGTCCAGGCTGGGGTGGGCGAACACGTAGCCGTGGTCCTGGAGCACCTCGGGGACCACCCGCTGGCTGGCCAGGACGAGCTCGGAGGCCATCTCGGCGCCCAGGGCCAGACGGAGGACCGCGGCGGGCACGGGGATGCGTGTGGGCCGGTGCAGGTGGCGGCCAAGGGCGGCGGTGAGGGTGGCGTTGGTGGCCGGCTCCGGTGCCGTGGCGTTGAGGGGTCCCGAGATCGCCTGGGTGTCGAGTGCGTAGCGGATGGCACCCACCTCGTCCATGAGGGAGATCCAGCTCTGGTACTGGCGCCCGGACCCGAGCGGTCCGCCGACCCCCAGTCGGAGGACGGGGAGCTGTTTGGCCAGCACCCCACCGCCGGCGGCCAGCACGATGCCGGTGCGCAGCAGGACGGTGCGGATGCCGGCGTCGGTGGCAGGCGCCATGGCCTGCTCCCAGGCCTCGCACACGTCGGCGAGGAAGCCGGCGCCACGCCGCGCCCGTTCGGTCAGGATCTCGTCGCCGCGGTCCCCGTAGTAGCCGATGGCCGATCCCGAGACGACCACGCCGGGGCGCGGGTCGAGGCCGGCGATGGCGGTGGCGAGGAGGGCCGTCGAGGCCGTGCGGCTGGAGAGGATCTGGGCCTTCCGGGCGGGGGTCCACCGCCGGTCGCCGATGCCCGCTCCGGCCAGGTGGACGACGCAGTCGACCGGGGCCGCCCGCTCCAGCGCCCCCGTGTCGAGCGTGCCCTGCACGGGGTCCCAGAGCACCTCCACCGACGTCGGCGGGGAGCTCGCGGGAGGGGCCGCCGAGGACGCGGCGGGCGCCCGGGGGCCCGCCGCGGGGGCGCGGACCAGCCGGACGACGCGGTGCCCGTCCTCGACCAGGCTGGCGACCAGCGCGGTGCCGATCAAGCCGTGGCTGCCGGTGACGAGGACGTTCACGTCGGTGCCCGGACCGGGAGCTCGTGGCGGGACCGGCGGTCGACCGCCCGGCGCACGAAGTCGGCGAAGGCGTCGGGGTGGGAGAGGTGGGCGCCGTGGGTGGCACCGGCGATCTCGACGATCTCCGCGCCCGGTGTGTGCTCGGCCAGCCAGGTGGCCCCGCCTCGCTGGTGGGGTCGGGATCGCTCGCCCCGGCCGAAGAGGACAGGAACGCCGAGCGTCGACACGTCGAAGGGGGGAGGTCCGGTCCGGATGGCCGCCAGCTCGGTCACGAGGGCGGCACCGTCGGCGCGGCGCTCCTGCTTGGTCCGCTCGGGGAGGTGCTCCCACCCCTCGTCGCCGACGATCCGACGGAAGAAGCGCTCTGCCGCCAGTGCCGGGTCGTCGCCGAGACCCGGCGGGCTCGAGGATGCTCCCCTGGTGGACCACAGGTCGAGCCACGGCACCGGGGGCTCGAAGGCCCCCACCGACGTGACGACGCCGGACGGACCTTCGCGTTCGGCCGCCGCCAGGGCGATGTCGCCTCCGTAGCTGTGGCCCACCACCACGGCGGGTCGGCCGTCGATCACCGCCAGGAGGTCGTCGACGTGCCCGTCCAGCGTGGTGTTGAGCGGGAGGGCCTGCCGGGACCGGTGGTACCCGCGTCGGTCGTAGGTGAGGACGATGACGTCGGTGAGGCGTCGCATGACCCGGCCGAAGCTGGCCGAGCGGTCGAGCGAGCCGTGGACGAGCACGACGAGCGGCGTGTCGTCGGTGGCGTCGGGCGGGCGTTGGGTGGTGACGGCGAGGCCGGCGCGATGGTCCATGACGTCCCCAGCCTGCCAGCCCGGGGACGGCACCCGCCATCCACGCCCACCGGAGCGCGGACGGACGCGCCGTCCCGGACGGGTCGCCCGAGCCGCCCGGGCCCATGGTGCCCGTCGGCACGAGCATCTACGATCGGGGTCCATGGCCGAGGTCGAGCGCGACGGTGTCCGTCTGTACTACGAGGTGGCGGAGGCCCGGTCGGAGCGCGGGCTCGGGACCATCCTGCTCACCCACGGCTTCTCGTCGTCTTCGCACATGTGGGCGCCCAATCTCGACGCGTTGGCGGCGGAGCACCGGGTCGTCACTTGGGACGTGCGCGGGCACGGCCGCAGTGAGTACCCCGGCGACGTCGCGTCCTACGCCGAGTCGCTGGCGGTCGGGGACATGGCCGCCATCCTGGACGCCGTGGCTGCTCCCCAGGCCATCGTCGGCGGGCTCTCCCTCGGCGGCTACCTGTCGCTCGCCTTCCATCTCGCCCACCCCGACCGGGTGCGGGCGCTCATGCTGTTCGACACGGGGCCGGGCTACCGCCGTGACGGGGCCAGGGCGCGCTGGAACGAGTCGGCCCTGGCCAGCGCCGAGGCCTTCGAGAAGAGAGGCCTGGAGGCGCTGGCCGTCCGCTCCGAGGTCCGGGCGGACATCCACCGCGACGCGACCGGTCTCGCCCTCGCCGCCCGCGGTTTGCTCACGCAGCGCGACGCCCGGGTGATCGAGTCCTTGGGCTCGATCCGGGTGCCGACCCTCGTCCTGGTGGGCGCGGCCGACCAGCCGTTCCTGGCCGCTGCCGACTACATGGCGACGCACATCCCCAGTGCGACGAAAGTCGTCCTCCCCGAGGCCGGGCACGGGAGCAACCTCGACCAGCCCGAGGCCTTCA
Source organism: Actinomycetes bacterium (assembly GCA_021820665.1). Classification (GTDB taxonomy): domain Bacteria; phylum Actinomycetota; class Acidimicrobiia; order Acidimicrobiales; family RAAP-2; genus JAKADK01. Next base: position 40,914 of record JAKADK010000005.1, read on the forward strand.
ACCGGAGCGTCCTCGAGTTCCTCCGTGGGCTGGACGGGTGAGCCGGACAGGGGTGGCCGGGACTGGCAGGCGGTCGGTGCGGCCGGGGTCGGAGAGCGGCATCAGGGCCAGGCAACCCGGAAATCCACGCATTGGTGCCGGAGATCGGGCATTGTAGGGGCTCCGCAGACCAAGGAGAAACTGTGTCCCTTACGAAAACCGACCTCATTGGTGCCGTCGCCGCGCACACCGGTTCGACGGCGAAGGACGTCGCGGCCGTGCTGAGCGGTCTCGAAGACGTCATCGTGGCCAACGTGGCCAAGGGTGAGAAGGTCGTCCTCACCGGGTTTCTGACCTTCGAGCGCTCCCTGCGGCCGGCCCGCACGGGCCGGAATCCCCAGACGGGTGAGGCCATCAAGATCAAGGCGTCGAAGGCGCCCAAGGTGAGCGCCGGGGCGACGTTCAAGAAGATCGTGAATGGGCAGGCCCCGGCCCCGAAGCTGAAGAAGGCCAAGTAGGAAGTAGGAAGTGAAGTAGGAAGTCGCCGCCCGGGTCATCCGGGTGGCGACGGCCCGGGCGGAGTTGGTGACGGGGGCGGAGGCGTGGTCCGGCTGGTCCGACCACGCCTCCGTGCGCGTCGCAGGGGTCGTCGGGGGTGGGCCGGGGCTGGGGGGCTCCGGCGCCTCGATCCCGGGATCGCCCTGGCCGCTTGCTGATCTGCCGACGCGGCGTCTGCTCCGGGCCCGGCCGGGCGCACTACCGCTGGCCGATCGCCTTGTGGGTCTGGGGCACGACCCGCACCCGGCGGTAGTGGCGCAGGGCGCGCTCCTGGAACCCGAGCACCTGCTCCGGGCTCGGCGCCGTCGTCGCGGCGGCGAACGGGGTGAGCGGCTGGAGGAAGACCACCGGAGGCGGGGAGCCGGGCTGCCCCGACGCCGCCACGGCCACCATGTCGATCGCCGCGTCCAGCTCGGAGGGATCGGTCGCCGGTCCCACCACGATCTTCACCCACGTCGGCACCCCCGCCCCGAGCGCGGTGTCGAGGAAGGCGCGCTGGGTCGCCATGGACACCCCGGCGCCGTCGACGCTGGGCAGTTTCACGTCCATGCTCACGTAGGAGAGGAACGGGGCGATCCGTTCGATGGCGCCGACCAGCGTGCCGTTCGTCTCGGCCATGACCGGGATCGACCGGGCGTGGAGCGCGGTGGCCAGCTCGAGAGCCCGACCCATCTGCATGAGCGGCTCGCCGCCGGTGAGGCTGGCCGAGTGGTGGGGGAGCGCCCGCCACAGGGTCCAGACGGCGTCGACGACGGTCCCGACGGGGAGGGGGCTGGCCACCACCTCCCAGTCGCGTGCGCCGGGACGCCGCTCGAGCAGGCAGGGGCCGGGATGGCGCTCGAGCGCCTCGGGCTGATCGCAGTAGGCGCACCGGATGTTGCACCCGGCGAGGCGGACGAAGACCTGGCGCTCGCCCACCAGCATCGCCTCGCCCTGGATGGCGGAGAAGACCTCGCAGACGTAGATGCCGGCGGCCGGGGACGGCGCGGGGCTCATGACGGGGCGCTCAGGTGGGGCCGCCGGCGGCGGGGGCAGGGTCGGGCACGCCGGCCTCGGTGAAGCCCCGGTGTCGCAGGACGCAGGCGTCGCACGTCCCGCAGGGCGCTGCCCCGCCCTCGTAGCAGGACCACGTGAGGTGCAGCGGCGCGCCGTGCGCACTGCCGAGCCGCACGATGTCGGCCTTCGACGCGGCGATGAGCGGGGTCTCGATGGCGATCGGGTCTCCTTCGACCCCTCGGCGCTGTCCGGTGCGAGCCACCTGACGCATGGCTTCGACGAACTCGGGCCGGCAGTCGGGGTAGCCGGAGTAGTCGACGGCGTTGACGCCGATCCACACGGCGTCGAGCCCCCTGGCCTCGGCGATGCCGAGCGCCACGGCCAGGAAGATGGTGTTGCGGGCGGGGACGTAGGTCACGGGGATGCCCGGATCGCGGACCGGCGCTCCCCCGGCATGGGGCACGGGGATGGCGAGGTCGGTGAGCGCCGACCCTCCCCACGCCGCGGTGTCCAGTGCCACGATCACGTGGCTGGCGCCGTAGTGGCGGGCGACGAGCTGCGCCCGGGCGATCTCGACCCGGTGGCGCTGCCCGTAGTCGAAGGTGACGGCGACCAAGGGCGTCGACTGCGGTTGTGCCGCGCCGTCCTGCGCCCCCGGGCCCTCCAGCCCCCGGGCCTGTTCGGCGGCGAGGGCCAGGCACACCGTCGAGTCGAGGCCGCCCGACAGGATGACGAGATGTCCGCCCATGGTCAGGCGGGAGAAGGGATGGCGGGAGGGTCGACCCGGCGCAGCTCCACGGAGGCGTCGGCCGTCTCCCACAGGCGGAGGGCCGAGACAGGGAGACCGGCGCCGGTGAGGCGCTCCCAGGCATCGTGGGCCAGGCGTTCCGCGGTCGGGTTGTCGAACAGGTCGTTCAGGTCCCGGTGGTCCCACCGGGAGACGACCGTCTCGTCCACCGTTGCCTTCATGGCGTCGAAGTCGACCACCACGTCGTGCTCGTCCAGCGGTCCCTCGACGCTCACGTCGAGCCGGTAGGAGTGACCGTGGGCGTTCCGGCACTTCCCTGGGTGCCACACGAGGTGGTGCGCGGCCTCGAAACGGAAGCTGACCGTGACGGCGGTGATGACGGCAGGAGCGTTGGCAACAGCGGTGCCCGGTGCGTCGTCGTCCGCACGCCCGACCGTGCCAGCGGGAGCATCGGTGGCGGTAGGCGATCCCACCGACAGCACGCTAATCGACCGGCACCGGGGCGCGATCCGCCGCTCTCCGTTCCGGGGGGGCCGGTAGGATCGGGGCCATGGACTCGACGAACGGCACCGGGAAGGTCAACGAGGGCGACCCGGAGGGCGGTGACCCAGGTCGTGAGGTCGCCGGCACCGGGGCCTTCGGCCCGAACGCCTGGCTGGTCGAGGACATGTACGACCGGTTCTGCGCCGATCCGTCGTCGGTCGGGGAGTCGTGGCGGGAGTTCTTCGCCGACTACCGGCCGGTGGCATCGGGACCGGCCGTCTCGGTCGTACCGGGGCCCGGGGGTGCCACGACCGTCGTCGCCCGTCCCGCCCCGCAGGTGGCGCCGGCGCCGGCGCCGGTGGCGGCGGCCGGGCGTGGTGAGCCGGTGCCCGGGGCCGTCGTCCTCCGGGGGGCTGCCGGTCGGATCGCGTCGAACATGGAGGCGTCGCTCGGGATGCCGACGGCCACCAGCGTCCGGACGGTCCCGGCGAAGCTCCTGGAGGTGAACCGGGCCATGCTCAACGCCCAGCTGGCACGCGTGATGGGCGGCAAGGTGAGCTTCACCCACCTGATCGGCTACGCCGTGGTCCGAGCGCTCGCCGCCTACCCCACGATGAACTCGGCCTACGTGGCCGACGCGGACGGCAAGGGCACGCCCGGCGTGGTCCGCCACGAGCACGTCGGTCTCGGCCTGGCCGTCGACGTGGAGAAGACGGGAGGTGCGCGGACGCTGCTCGTCCCGTGCATCCGGGACGCCGACACGCTGGACTTCCGGGCGTTCGTCGGGGCCTACGAGGAGCTGGTCCGCAAGGTCCACGCGGGGAAGGTGGCCCCGGACGACTTCTCGGGGACGACGGTCACCCTGACGAACCCCGGCACCCTCGGCACCGTCCAGTCCGTCCCCAGGCTCCTCCCCGGCCAGGGGGTGATCGTCGGAGTGGGGGCCCTCGCCTACCCGCCCGGCTTCGAGTCGGCCGATCCCCGCGTCCTCGCCGAGCTCGGCGTGGGCAAGACCGTCACGCTGACGTCCACCTACGACCACCGGATCATCCAGGGCGCGGAGTCCGGGCTCTTCCTGGCCTACGCCGCGGAGTGCCTGACCGGCGGCCACGACTTCTACCGCTCCGTCTTCGAGTCGATGGAGGTGCCCTACGAGCCCGTGCGGTGGGAGCGCGACCAGCACGCTCCCGACGACGGGCTGACCGGGGCGGAGCAGCGGCTGGCCAAGCAGGTCCACGTCCAGGGGCTGATCAACATGTACCGGGTCCGCGGCCACCTGATCGCCCACCTCGACCCGCTCGATGCCGAGCCGCCGGCTGTCTTCCCCGAGCTCGACCCGTCACGCTACGGGCTCACCATCTGGGACGGGCCACGGCAGTTCGTGGCCGACGGGCTGGCCGGCCGGGAGGTGGCCACCCTCGACGAGATCCTCGGCATCCTGCGCGAGGCCTACTGCCGGACGCTCGGCGTCGAGTACATGCACATCCAGGACCCCGACCAGAAGCGGTGGATCCAGCAGCACGTGGAAGGGGTCTCCGACGGGCTCTCGCCCGACGAGCAGCGCCACGTCCTCGACCGGCTGAACGCCGCCGAGGTCTTCGAGCGGTTCCTGCACTCCCGCTACGTGGGGCAGAAACGCTTCGGTCTCGAGGGCGCGGAGTCCGCCATCGTCCTCATCGACACCATCCTCGACGAGGCGGCGACCGAGGGATTGGCCGAGGCCGTCATGGGCATGTCCCACCGGGGGCGTCTGAACGTCCTCGCCAACATCGTGGGAAAGTCCTACGGCGAGATCTTCGAGGAGTTCGAGGGCAACCTCGACCCCGACTCGGTGCAGGGATCGGGTGACGTGAAGTACCACAAGGGCGCCTCCGGCGTCTTCACCGGCCGCTCGGGTGTCCCCATCCCGGTCACCATGGCGTCGAACCCCTCCCACCTGGAGGCCGTCGACCCGGTCGTGGTGGGCATGGCACGGGCCAAGCAGGATGCCCGGGCCGGGGAGCGGGGGCCGGGTGGCGCCGTGGAGGACGGGACCGGCGACCCGTTCCCGATCCTTCCCATCCTGCTCCACGGGGACGCCGCCTTTGCCGGACAGGGTGTCGTGGCCGAGACGCTGAACCTGTCCGGCCTGGCCGGGTACCGGACGGGCGGCACCGTGCACATCGTCATCAACAACCAGCTCGGCTTCACCACCGCGCCGGCGGCGGCCCGGACGTCTGTGTACCCGACGGACGTGGCCAAGATGGTCCAGGCGCCGATCTTCCACGTGAACGGGGACGATCCCGAGGCGTGCGTCCGGGCGGCTCGTCTGGCTTTCGGGTTCCGCCAGGCCTTCCACAAGGACGTCGTGATCGACATGGTGTGCTACCGGAGGCACGGGCACAACGAGGGGGACGACCCCAGCTACACCCAGCCGATCATGTACGCCCTGATCGAGGCGAAGCGGTCGGTGCGCAAGCTCTACACGGAGTCGCTCGTCCGCCGGGGCGACCTGACCCTGGAGGAGGCCGAGCGGGCGCTGGACGACTTCGCAGCCCGACTCCAGGCGGCGCTGGACGAGACCCGGGCGGCCACGGCGTCGGCGTCGGGGACGCCCCCGGTGCTCCCCGCCTACGTCGTCCCCGACCTGGCGCTCCCGCGTGTCGAGACCGGTGTGGAGTCGCCGGTCCTGAGCCAGCTGGCCCAGGTGGTGCGGTCGGTCCCCGACGGGTTCACCCTCCATCCGAAGCTGGCACGCCAGTTCGAGCAGCGGGACAAGGTCTTCGCCGATGGCGAGGTGGACTGGGCGCTGGGCGAGGCGCTGGCCATGGGTACCCTGCTGTTGGAGGGGGTGAACGTGCGGCTGACCGGGCAGGACACCCGGCGGGGCACGTTCTCCCACCGGCATGCCGTCCTCGTCGACTATGCCACCGGCAGCGAGCACGTGCCGCTGGCCTCGCTGGCGTCGCTGGGCGGCCTGGCGTCGCCAGGCCGGGTGGGGCGGTTCACCGTGCGGGACTCGCTGCTCTCCGAGTACGCCTGCCTCGGGTTCGAGTACGGCTACTCGGTGGAGGCGCCGTCCGACCTGGTGGCATGGGAGGCACAGTTCGGCGACTTCTGGAACGGCGCCGAGATCATCGTGGACAACTTCCTCGTGGCGGCGGAGGACAAATGGGGTCAGCGCTCCGGGCTGGTCCTGCTCCTGCCGCACGGCTACGAGGGCCAGGGGCCGGAGCACTCCTCGGCGCGCATCGAGCGGTTCTTGACCCTGTGCGCCCGGGGGAACCTCCGGGTGGTGGACCCGACGACCGCTGCCCAGTACTTCCACCTGCTCCGCGCCCAGGTCCACAGTCCCGTCCGGAAGCCGCTCGTGGTCTTCACCCCCAAGTCGCTGCTCCGGGCCCGCCAGGCTCGGTCACCCATCCAGGCGTTCACGAGCGGCTCCTTCGAGGAAGTGCTCGACGATCCCGCCGCCGGGAACGAGGACTTCGATCCCGGAGCGATCCGCCGGGTGGTGCTGTGCACCGGAAAGGTCGCCTACGACGCGCTGGCGCGACGGGACGCGCTGGGCCCGGAGGGGACCGGCACCGTCGTCGTCCGGGTGGAGCAGCTCTACCCCTGGCCCGAGGCCCGGATCACCGCCGTGCTCGACGCCTACCCCAACGCCACGGAGCTGGTGTGGCTCCAGGAGGAGCCGGAGAACATGGGCGCCTGGAATTTCGTCCACGGCCGGCTGCACCGGATGGCCCGCGAGCGCTACACGCTCGCCCACGTCTCCCGGGCGGAGGCGGCCAGCCCGGCGTCGGGCAGTGCCGCCCTCCACCACCTCGAGCAGGAGGACGTGCTCTCCCGAGCCATCGGCTGATCTCGGCCACGCGGCTCGAACGCTCAAACGCTCGAACGCTCGAACGCTCGAACGCTCGAATGCCCGGGTGGTCGGGTCCGGCCTGAGTAGCCTGCACTCCCGTGGAAGGTGTGGACAGCCCGTCGGGTATCGCTGCCGGCGCACCCGACCGGGCGAGCGTCGCCATCGCCTTCGGAGCGTTCCTGCTCGCCGTTGCCGACCTGCCGACGGTGACGAGCAGCCCGTGGACCATCGAGGCGGCGATCGGCGTGGTGCTCGGCGCCTTCGGCCTGGTGGTGCTCGTGCGCACTGCCCTCCGCCCTTCCCGCCAGGCGCCCGATCTCGTGTGGGCGTCCCGCGTCGCCCTCGCCTTCGTGGCGGCCACCGGCGTGGCCACCCTGGGCTCGGCGAGGCCGGTGCTCTCCCTGGTCGGCAACTACGACCAGTGGACCGGACTGGTCTTCTTCGCCGTGCTGGCCGGTGCCTGGGCACTCGGCTCCCTCGTCACGGAACGGGGCCGCCCGCAGCTGGAGACGGCGCTCATCGGGGCGGCGGTGGTGAACGGCGTCATCGCCCTCGTCCAGCAGTTCGTCGGCCTCCAGAGCACGCTCCCGAGCTACGGGGACCAGCCGACCGGGGTGTTGGGGAACCCGGTCTTCCTGGGCGCGCTCCTGGCGGCTGCGGTCGCCCTGCTCGGTGATCGGGTCCGCACCGATCCCCGGCGGTGGCTGTTTCCCGCCGCCGTCGTGGTGGTCGCACTAGGTGTCGACGGGGAGCGGCTCCCGGCACTGCTGGCGGTGGCCGTGCTCGCCGCCGAGGTGGTCGTCGGCTACCGGCGCGGGCACCTGAAGGCGTCGCTGCTCTATGCCGTGGCGGCCACCGCCGGGATCGTCGTGGGATCGGTGCTGGCCTCCGTCGCCGGCGGCCTCGGTGTCGTCGCCCACGCCGCCAGCTCGCAGGCGACCGAGACCTTCGGCGACCGGCTCGAGCTGTGGCGGGTAGCGCTCCAGGCCCTGGAGCGACGTCCCCTCTTCGGCTACGGACCCGACCAGTTCCTCGGCGCGACCAACCGCCTCCTCCCGCTCTCGTTCTTCCAGCCCCAGCCGAACGTGCTCTACAACGACGCCCACAACTTCTTCGTGGACGTGGCGACCATGACCGGCGTGGTGGGCCTCGTCCTCGTCGTCGGCTGGCTGCTCCTCGCCGCCTACCGGCGGTCGGGCCGGCTCGCCCTCTTCTTCGCCGTGATCCTCGTGTTCCAGCTGGCCGAGCCGTTGAACGTGGTGACGACTCCGCTCGCCTTCCTAGCCCTCGGGGCGGCGCGGGTGGTTCCCCGCCGGTCGCCGGTGCCCAGTCCAAAGGGCCCGGCGGAGGCGGTGACGCGGCAGGCCGGAGAGCGGTGGTCGCGTCCGTACCGGGTGGCGCTGGCACTGTGCGGACTGGCCGGCGTGCTCCTGGCCGGCACGTTCGTCGCCGGTGACGTCCTCTACGCCACGGCGGCGTCCCAGTCGTCGGTGAGCGACCAACCCGCCGCGCTCGTCTCCGCCCGCCGGGCCGAGGCACTGTTGGCCCCGTGGCCACAGCCCGCCCGCCTGCTCGCCACCATCCACCAGTTCCTCTCGTTCGGCGGTGACGTGGCCGAAGCACGCCGGGCCGTGACGTGGGGTCGCATCGCCGCCGAGCGCGACCCGACCAATGGCGAGTCGTGGGCGGCGCTCGCCGAGCTCGAGATCGGGGCGAAGGAGTACAGCGCGGCCACCACCGCCGACCGCAGGGCCCTCCACTACGAGCCGTGGAGCCCGGTGGCGTTGAACCTGATGGGCTTTCTCGATGCCCACCGCGGTCACGACGCGGCGTCGCGGCATTACTACCTCGAGTCCCTGGCCGTGGAGCCGGGCCAGCCACAGGTTCGAGCCGCCCTCGACGGCAAGTGCACGCCGCCGAAGGACGCGTCGGGGGTCATAGCGATCCTGGAGCACCACGCCTGTGACTAGGCTCCTGCTGTCGGGTCCCCTCGGGGGCCGGCGCTCGTGGGCCGGTGGTGCTCCCTCGTCTTTTTGGGTGGCTGCCGTCCCTCCCCTCCCAACGAATCGACCATGACACCCGAACCCGCCACCCACCGCCGCGTCGTCGTCGACGGCTCCAACATCGCCACCGAGGGACGGGCGGTGCCGAGCCTGGCCCAGCTCGACGAGGCCATCCGCGCCTTCCTGGAGGAGTTCCGGGGGTTCCGCACCTCCGACGTCACGGTGGTGGTGGACGCCACGTTCGGCCATCGCATCGATCCGTCCGAGGTGCCGGCCTTCGAGGAGGCGGTGGCTCACGGAGAGATGGTGACGCCACCGGCCGGCGCCATCGGCCGAGGTGACGCGTTCATCCTCCGTGTCGCCGAGAAGGCGGGCGCGCTCGTGCTGTCGAACGACTCGTTCCAGGAGTTCCACGCCGAACGGCCGTGGCTCTTCGACGAGGGCCGGCTGATCGGCGGGAAACCCGTGCCGGGGATCGGCTGGATCTTCACCCCACGCACGCCGGTGCGGGGTGCGACCAGCCGGGCCGTCACGAAGAAGGCGAAGGGCACCCGGTCCGCGGCGGCGTCGAACGGGGACGACGGGGTGCCGGTGGCTGCCCCGCCGGAGGACGATGCCGCTCCGGGAGGGGCACCACGGGCGGGCCGGCGGTCGAGAGGCGGGAGGGGAACGAGATCGAGGGCTGGAGCGGACGGGACGGGCGCCAGTGCCGCCCCGGACAGCCGGGCGGCGGAGCCGACCACGGCAGCGGCATCGAAAGCGACCAAGGCGGCGACCTCGACCACGCCGACCATGGCAGCGAAAGCGACCAAGGCGGCGAAGGCGGCGAAAGCGACCGGGGCGGCGAAAGCGACCGGGGCGGCGAAGGCGGCGAAAGCGACCGGGGCGGCGAAGTCGACGAAGGCAGCCAAGGCGGCAGAGGCAGCCAAGGCGGCAGAGGCAGCCAAGGCGGCAGAGGGCCTCTTGGACGGTGGGGACGGGCGGCCGGCGAAGGCGACCAAGGTAGCGAAGGCGACCGCGCCGGCCAAGGCGACCAAGGTAGCGAAGGCGACGAAGGCCGGCTGGCCGGCCCAGGCGGCCGGGAAGGGGGCGAGCGCCGGCGGGGAGGGGGGCGTGGCCGGACCCGGGCGGTCGGACGGCGCAGCGAAGACAGCGAAGACCGCCAAGGTCGGGAAGGCCAGCCGGCTGGCCAACGCCGATCAGCCGACGGTGGGCACCGGGGTGTCGGACGGGCGATCGGCGCTGAACGATCCGTTGACGTTCCTCACCTTCGTCTCCGAGCATCGGATCGGGGCGGTGCTCGACGGCGTGGTGGCCGGCTTCACCTCGCACGGCGCCCATGTGGACGTGGGTGCGATGCGGTGCCACGTTCCCTTGCGCGGCCTCGGGGATCCCCCGCCGGCCCGGGCTCGGGCCGTGCTCTCCCGCGGGGAGACGAGGCGGTTCGTCCTCGTGTCCCTGGACGCCCCGGGCCGAAGAGCAGAGCTGGCGCTGGCCCCGGAGGACCGACCCGGGGACCGCCCGGAGGTCCGCCCGGCCGGGTGATCTCGGTGCACCGGCCTCGCTGAGATCCGGCCGACGACCACACCGGCAGCCCGGCTGCCGGTGGGTGCACGGCGGTAGTGTCGTGCGGATGCGTGCCGAAGACATCCTGCCCCACCGCCCACCGTTCCTCTTCGTGAGCGAGGTCCGCTCGGTGGTGCCAGGTGCGTCGGCGACCGGAGCCTGGCGGCTGACGGGTGACGAGGACTTCTTCGCCGGGCACTTTCCGGGCCGGCCCACCCTGCCAGGGGTGTTGATGGTCGAATCGCTGGCCCAGCTGGGAGCGGTGGCGGTGCTCTCGGATCCTCGGTACGCCGGAATGCTGCCCCTCTTCGGCGGGGTGGACAAGGCGCGCTTTCGGCGTCAGGTGCTCCCCGGTGACACGCTGGACCTGGAGGTGACCCTCGGCCGCATGTCGGCCCGCGCCGGGCGCGGCACCGGGACGGCCACCGTCTCGGGGGCTGTGGCGTGCCAGGTCGAGCTCCTCTTCGTGCTGGCCGACGCGGGTGCGGCGTGACGCAGGACGGGGACGTGGGGGATGACGGGGGGCCGGCGGCGCACCGCCCGCTGGTGATCGCCACCTGGAACGTGAACTCTCTCCGGGCCCGGCTCCCCCGGGTGGAGCAGTGGCTCGCCGAGCACCAGCCCGACGTGCTGTGCCTGCAGGAGACGAAGCAGCCCGACCGCACGTTCCCCTCCCCGCTGTTCGAGTCGCTCGGCTACGACACCGCCCACCACGGGGACGGTCAGTGGAACGGGGTCGCCATCGCCAGCCGGATCGGGCTGGTCGACGTCCGGCGAGGGTTCGGCTCCGCCGAGGACGCCGAGGGCTGCCGGCTGGTGGCGGCGACCTGCGGTGCCGTGCGCGTGCACTCGGTCTACGTGCCCAACGGTCGGAGCCTGGACAGCGAGCACTACGTCGCCAAGCTGGCCTGGCTGGCCCGCCTCCGTCGGTTCCTTGACGAGACCTGTGATCCGGCCGGGCCGGTGGCGGTGTGCGGCGACTTCAACGTGGCGCCCCACGACCGCGACGTCTGGGACCCGGCCCAGCTGGAGGGGTGCACGCACGTGAGCGTCCCGGAGCGGGCCGCGCTCGAAGAGGTCGAGGCGTGGGGTCTCGTCGACGTCGTCCGGGCGTTCCACGGGGCCGAGGCACTCTACAGCTGGTGGGACTATCGGGGCGGCGCCTTCCACCGGGGCCACGGGATGCGGATCGACCTGGTCCTGGTCACCCGGGTGCTGGCCGAGCGGTGCGTGGCGGCGTGGATCGACCGGGAGGCGCGCAAGGGGGTCAAGCCGTCGGACCACGCTCCCGTGGTGGTCGAGATCGGGGAGGTGCCGCCCGGGTGACCGCCCGGGCGGCACCGGAGGAAGCCCCCGGGGCGAGCGTGGCACGGAACCGTGCCAGCCACCGGTCGGGGACGGACCCCGGATCGCCCGCACCCGGAGGATCGCCCGGGCGGCCCGTCGCCGAGCTGTCCCCGGAGGGCGCCGTTCCGGGGGAGGCGGGCACGTGGGTCGTCGCCTCGCAGTGCGGTGCCAGCCGCTCGATCCAGGGAGACGGCCGGCGGGGGAGTGGCCTGTCGCCGCCCGGGTCCACCGACCGGGACCACGAGCAGCACAGCTCGTCGGCGGCGCGGGTGACGGCCACGTAGAGCAGCCGGCACTCCTCGTCGCGCTGGGCGAGCGTCGTGGCCTGCCGCACGGGCACGGTCCCGTCCTCCAGCCCGGCGACCCAGACCGCCGGCCACTCCAGACCCTTCGCCCGGTGGAAGGTAACGAGGTGGACGCCGTCGGGGTCTGTCTCCGCGTACGGTGCCGTCCGGGTGGCACCCGGGGGGTCTGGCGTGACGGCGGTGCGCTCGTCGGCCTCGGGGGGAGGTGCCGACCGGCACGGGAGCCCCCGGCGCTCGAGGTGGGTCCGGATGGTCGCCAGCCGGTGGTTCGTCCGGGCCAGCACGGCCATGTCCGACCACCGGCGACCGTCGAGGGACCACTGGGAGAGCACGGTGGCGATGTGCTCGGCCTCGGTGGCCTCGTCGGGGAAGGACCACAGGCGCGGCCGGGCTCCCGGCGGGCGGGAGGAGCGGAGCGTGCCGACCCGCCCGGGCCCGAGGACGGCCGACCCGGCGGCCACGATCTCGGGCGACGAGCGGTGGTTCTCCATCATGCGGAGGACCACCATGCCGTCCACATGGTCGGGCAGCGCATGGAGGAGGCGGGGGTCCGAGCCGTTCCACCCGTAGATCGCCTGGTTGGGGTCGCCCACCGCCAGGAGGTCGCCACCCCTCCGGGCCAGGGCCAGGACGATCCGGAACTGGGCCGGGTTGACGTCCTGGAACTCGTCGACGGCCAGGTGCCGGTACCGCCACGCCATGGCGTCGGCGAAGTGCCGGTCGGTCTCCAGCAGCTCACCTGCCCGCAACAGCACGTCGTCGAGGTCCACCACTCCCCGCCGGGCGAGTCCCTGCTCGTAGCGGCGGTAGGCGGCGCCGACGGCGGTGACCTGCTCCTCGGGGAGGCGGCCGGCGTCGACCGCGGCGTCGACGTAGCGGTCGGGCCCCAGGCAGCGGGCCTTGGCCCAGGAGATCTCCGAGCTGGCGAGGAGCGCAACCTCGGGGTCGGCGGCGCTGTCGGCCACGAGGCGGGCCCGCCTGGAGACGATGACCGGGGCTCGGGCGAGGCGGTCGGCGGCGTGGCGGCGGAGCATCGACAGGGCGACCTGATGGAGGGTGCCGACCCTGACGCCCACTGTCGGGGCCGGGTGCCGACCCGGGGGGAAGGCGGTGGGGACCCCGGAGGCCGCTAGGCGGGAGCGGAGCTCGGCGGCGGCATTGCGGGTGAAGGTCACCACCAGGGTGTGGTCTGCCGCCGCGCTCCCGTCGAGGATGCGCCGGGTGGTCCGTTCGACCAGGACCCGGGTCTTTCCCGATCCGGCTCCGGCCAGCAGGCAGAGGGCGCCCGCCGGCGAGTCGACGACCCGGCGCTGGTCGGCAGTGAGCGGACTGGCATCGGGGCGGCGGCCGCGGCGGTCCACCACGGCGGGAGATCTCTGGCGTCCCCGGACGTCGGAGCCGGTGAGCCGGGCGGGACCGGAGTGTTCCACGACCCGCGAGGCTATCGGTAGGGTGTGTCGGTGCTGACGTCCTACGACGATGGTCGCCTGTTCGGCCGGGCCTGGGGCACGTCGACGCCGTCGGTCGTCGCCCTGCACGGGTGGCTCCGGGACCACCACGACTTCGACGCGGTGTTCGACGACCCCGCCTTCGGGCCCGGCTGCACGGCGGTGGCGGTGGACCTGCCCGGCTTCGGCGCCACGCCGCCGCCGGAGCGCGGGTGGGGCACCCTGGACTACGCCATGGCGGTGGACCGCGTCCTCGAGTCGTTCGGGGGTCCCGTGACCGTGGTCGGCCACTCCTTCGGCGGCAGGGTGGCGGTCCGCCTGGCGGCCATGTCCCCCCACCGGGTGGCCCGGCTGGTCCTGACCGGGGTGCCCCTCGTCGACCGCGCCGACCGGCGGGCCACGCCGGCGCGCTCCTACCGGATCGCCCGACGCCTGCACAGGTGGGGTCTGCTCGGTGACGAGCGGATGGAGGCGGCACGGCGTCGTCACGGTTCACCGGACTACCTGGCGGCGCGAGGCACGATGCGCGAGGTCTTCGTGCGGGCGGTGCAGGACACCTACGAGGAGGACCTGGCCCGGATCACCTGCCCGACGGAGCTGGTGTGGGGTGGCGACGACCGGGAGGTGCCCGTCGAGGTGGCGGAGCGGGCGTCGGCTCTCCTGCGCCATGCCCGGCTGACCGTTTGGCCCGGCGTCGGGCACCTCACCCCGTTGGAGATCCCCGGGGCGCTGCGGTCCGTCGTGCTCGGGGTGCCCGTCCGGCCCGAGGTCAGCGGGGGACCGGAGCCGGCGAGGTGAGCGCGCCGCCCGCCGAGGTCGTCCCCGCCGTGGTGGCCTGCGTGGCCGGCGCGGGGCTGGCCAGCCTCCGCTGGCTCCGGGTCGCCCAACGGGAGCACTACCTGCCCGGCGCCTGCTCTCGCTTCGCCGCCAGGTGGTGGAGCGTCCGGCTTGGCAGCCTCGTGCTCGGAGTCCTGGCCGTGGCGGCCGGGGTGCTGGCGGTCTGGTGGCCGATCGCCGCCGTGCTCACCGGGGGCGTCGTCGCCGTGGGTCCCCTGGGCCTCTCGGTCCGGGGGAGGACCTCACCGCTGGCGTGGACGAGGCGGCTCCGGGTCCTCGCCGTGGTGGTCGGCGGAGTCGAGGTGGCGGTGCTCGCCGTCGGCGCCGGGATGGAGGCCGTGCTCGGCACGGGGGCGGCCCTCTCTGTCGCCGCTGCCGTGGGTGCGCTGGGCGTACCCCTTGCCGTGGACATGGCCCTGGCGATCACTGCCCCGATGGAGCGCCGGGCCGCCCAGGTCTTCGTGCGCCGGGCGGCGGAGCGCTTGGCCCGTGTCGACCCTGTCGTCGTGGCCGTCACCGGCTCCTACGGCAAGACGTCGACGAAGAGCGCCATCGTCCATCTGGTGGCCACCGCCCGGGCGGTCGTCGGCTCCCCGGCCAGCTACAACAACCGGGCGGGGCTGGCGCGGGCGGTGAACGAGCACCTCACGGAGGGCACCGAGGTCTTCGTGGCGGAGATGGGGACCTACGGTCCCGGGGAGATCGCCGAGCTGTGCCGGTGGTGCCCCCCGACGATCTCGGTCATCACCGCCATCGGCCCCGTCCACCTGGAACGGTTCGGGAGCGAGGACCGCATCCTCCAGGCCAAGTCGGAGATCCTCGACGGGGCCGAGACGGTGGTGTTGAACGTCGACGATCCGAGGCTGGCGGCTCTGGCCGACCGGTTGGCAGCCGAGGGTCGGGTGGTCGTGCGGTGCTCGACGGTTGGTGCGTCCGCGGCCGGTGCGGGGCCCGATGGAGCCACCGGGAGGGAAGCGAGAGCCGACGTGGTCGTCGACGGGGCATGGAGCGACGGCGGGCCACGGGTCACCCTCCGGGCCTTCGGCGAGGTCGTCGACGTCGCCGGCGGGCTGCCGCCGGGCGTGCACCCGGGGAACCTGGCCTGTGCCGTGGCGGTGGCGGTCCGCCTCGGGATCCCGCTGGCCACGCTGGCCCCGGCGATCGCCCGCCTGCCCGATGTCGACCACCGTCTGAGCACGACGCGCTCGACCCAGGGCGTCGTGATCCTCGACGACACGTACAACTCCAACCCGGCGGGAAGCCGCCGGGCCTTGGCCGCGCTCGCCGCGCTCGCTCCGCCGGTCCCCAGCCCTGCGGGTTCCCGGGGTGGCGTGACCGGCAGCCCGGCGGGCGTGGTCACCCGTGGTCGGCGGGTGGTGGTGACGCCCGGCATGGTGGAGCTCGGCCCGGTCCAGCGGGCGGAGAACGAGGCGTTCGGTGCCGAGGTGGCCCGGGTGGCCACGGACCTGATCGTCGTGGGCCGTACCAATCGCCGGGCACTGCTCGAGGGAGCGGGTCGGGGAGGGGTGGCGACGGTCGTCGTCGAGCACCGGGAGGACGCTGTCGCGTGGGTCCGCTCCCATCTCCACGAGGGCGACGCCGTGCTGTACGAGAACGATCTCCCGGACCACTACCCTTGACCCGGGCCGGGGGCCGACCGGTGCCGACGTGGGTGCCTGGCCCGGGTGGTCGCGCGCCGCACCCCGGACCGGTGCGGTGGGGCTCGGCGCGGTCACTTCCGCCGACGAACCGGCGGTGTCCGGGCGCCCGACGACCACTGTCAGTGCCGACCAGGATGAGGAGGGGCACGTGCCCGACATCGCCGTGATCTTCGGAGGACCGTCACCCGAGCACGACGTCAGCGTGTTGACCGGCTTGCAGGCGGCACGGGAGCTGGTCGAGGGCCCGGTGCCCTCGACGGGGTCCGTCAGGGCTCTGTACTGGTCGAAGACCGGTGCGTGGTTCGAGGTCGATCCCCGTGCGGAGGCGACGGCGTTCGTGGACGGCGTCCCGAAGGGTGCGACCGCCCTCCAGCTGTCGCTGGGCGATGGCGGGGGGTTCTCCTCTTCGGCGGGCCGGCTCGGCCGGGCGCGGCCGATCGATCTCGACGTCGCCGTCGTGTGCTGCCACGGAGGTCCGGGCGAGGACGGGACTCTCCAGGCGGCCCTGGACCTGGCGGAGGTGCCCTACACCGGTCCGACCGTGGCGGGGGCCGCGCTCGCCATGGACAAGCTGGCGTTCGGGGCGGCGGCGGCCGGTGGCGGTCTCCCGACGCTGCCACGCGTGCTGCTGACCCCGACGACGACCGAGCTACCCTTCGACGGTCCCTACATCCTCAAGCCCCGGTTCGGGGGGTCGTCCATCGGCATCGACGTCGTGGCCGACCTGGGGACGGCCCGGGATCGGCTGCGGGCCAACCGCCACCTGGCGATGGGTGCCGTCGTCGAGCCCTACCGCGCCGACCTGTTCGATCTCCAGGTCGCCGTGCGGTCGTGGCCCGAGCTGGCGTGCTCGGCGATCGAGCGGCCGATCCGTCGTGGCGCCGGTGCGGACATCCTCGACTACCGGGACAAGTACGTCCCGGGGGAGGGCATGGCTGGCGCACCCCGGGAGCTCCCCGCCCGCCTGCCGGGTGGGCTGGCTGCCGCGTTGGTTGCCGCGTCGCGCCAGGTGGCGGCGATCGTCGGGGTGCGGGGAGTGGCCCGGATCGACTTCCTCTCCGACGGGGCGAGCTTCGTCGTGAACGAGGTGAACTCCATTCCCGGGTCCCTCGGTCGCTACCTGTGGGTCGACCCGGTGGTGCCCTTCAGCCGGCTCCTCGGCGACCTGATGGCTGAGGCGAGGTCGCGGCCCACTCACGGGTACTCGGCCCAGGGGGCGGACGGCACCGTGCTGCGCTCGGCAGGATCCATCGCCGCCAAGCTGGGCTGACGGCCGTTGGGCGCGAAGGAGCAGTGGATCGGGCCCGACGAGCCGGTCCTCGTGGAGATGCACCCGCACTGGATGTACCTGTTCGGCCCGGTGGTTGTCTCGCTGGCTGTCATCGCCGCCGGCGTCACCCTGGACATCGCGTTCCCCCACACCTCGGTGGACCGGCACTGGCTGGAGGGGGGCGCGTCGGTGCCGCCGCTGTGCTGGCTGGTCGCCCGGTTCGTGCGGTGGCGGCGCACGCTCCTCGTCGTGACGCCCAGCCGGATCGTCGAGCTGCGCGGGGTGCTCACCACGGTGACGACCGAGGTGTGGATGGACGAGATCCTCCGCGTGCGCGCACGGTCGGGGCCCATCGACCGGCTGCTCGGCTACGGGAAGCTGGAGTGCGAGGTCGTCGTCGACCAGGGCGATGGAAGTGGTGCCGGCGAGGGAGGCGGCGTCGACGGAACCGACGACGTGGACGGGACGGAGCCCGACGCCGCCGGCCGCGGTGGACCGGGCCACGGTCGGGGGACCGAGCTGGTCACGCTGACCGACGTCCGCAAGCCGTTCGTCGTGGCCCGGGTGGTCAACCGCCGGATCGGAGGCCACCCCGGCTATCGCCGACGGGCGGTGCCCTGAGCGCATCGCCGGTGTCGGTCACCCGGGCGCACTCGGTGGCCACGTGCCGGGCCCGCCGGTGAGCGGGAGGCGCTCGCCACGGCGACGGCGGTGCTGGAGGACAGGCCCGCTCCCACGGGCACGGTCGAGCTGATGTCGAGCCGTCCGCCGCTGTCCGGTCTGACCAGTGCCAGCACGGCGGCGACGAGCCGAGCCCGCCGTTGTCGTCCGTGTGGTCGCCGATCAGGTTGACACGCCCGGGACAGGTCACCACGCGCGCCGGGCTCTGGGGCATGGACGCTCCTCTCGATGGGCGCGGCCTCCACCGCGTACTTGACCGGCACGGCCCCGCCGGGACACCATCCGGGCATGCATCCCGTCCTCACGCTGTGCCGACTGCTCGCCGGCGATCGTCCTCCCCGACCCACAGGCCGCCACCGGCCCTCGGGGGCTCGGACCACCCGTCGGGTCTCTCGGACCACCCGTCGGGTCTCTCGGACCACCCGTCGGGTCTTCGGGGACGACGCGTCCCTCCGGGAGATCGCCGCATGAGCGGCCCGCTCGACGGGATCCGGCTGGTCGAGCTGGCCGGGATCGGACCGGCCCCGTTCGCCTGCATGATGCTGGCTGACGCCGGGGCCGACATCCTCCGGGTCGACCGGTTCGAGCGGGCCTCCTCGCCCCCCGACGACCGGCCGAGCATCGACCTGCTCAACCGGGGGCGGCGGTCCGTGGCCGTCGACCTGAAGCACCCCGGAGGCGTCGAGCTGGTGCTCTCGCTGGTCGAACGGGCTGACGGGCTGATCGAGGGGTTCCGGCCGGGTGTGGCCGAGCGGCTCGGGCTCGGTCCGGAGGCCTGCCTGGAGCGCAACGGAGCCCTCGTGTACGGGCGTATGACGGGGTGGGGCCAGGACGGTCCCTTGGCCGCCCGGGCCGGGCACGACATCGACTACATCGCGCTGGCCGGCGCCCTCGAGCCCATCGGCCGGGCCGGCGAGGCGCCGGTGCCGCCCCTGAACCTGGTGGGCGACTTCGGTGGTGGCGGCATGCTCCTGGCCTTCGGCATGGTCGCCGCCCTCCTTTCGGCCCGGACCACCGGAGCCGGTCAGGTGGTCGACGCTGCCATGGTCGACGGCGCTGCCTCGTTGATGACGATGATGGGGACGTTGCGCGCCGCCGGCGTCTGGCGCGAGGAGCGGGGCACCAACCTGCTCGACACCGGGGCCCCGTTCTACGAGGTCTACGAGACGTCGGACGGGAACTACATGGCGGTCGGCGCCATCGAACCCCAGTTCTACGCCGAGTTCGTCCGCCTGCTCGGCGCCGACCTGGACGCGGTGGGCGGCCAGATGGACCGGGACCGGTGGCCGGCGATGAAGCGGGTGGTCGCCGCCGCCTTTGCCACCAGGACCCGGGCGGAGTGGACGGCGATCTTCGAGGGCTCGGACGCCTGCGTGGCTCCCGTCCTCTCTCCCGCCGAGGCGCCGGACCACCCGCACCTCGCCGCCCGCGGGACCTTCACCGAGGTGGCAGGGATCGTCCAGCCCGCCCCCGCCCCCCGGTTCCTCGGGACACCGGGGGCGATCCGCCGTCCACCGCCGCAGCCCGGCCAGCATGCCGACGAGGCGCTGGCCGACTGGGGGGTCGACGACAACCGGGTGAGCGAACTTCGGGCGGTCCGGGCGATCGCCTGACCGGCGCCGATCGCCTGACCGGCGCGGCGCCGCCGTCGGGTACCGGCCGGCGACGAGGCACCGCCCGACGCGCCCGGCGACAGGCTGCCCGTGGTCAGAGGTGCACCACCGGGCACGTGACGGTACGGGTGATGCCGGGGATGGTCTGGAGCCGGGCCACGACAAGGCGGCCGAGGTCGTCGACCGTGCCCGACTCGGCCCGGACGATGACGTCGTAGGGACCGGTGACGTTGTCGGCGCCGACGACGCCCTCGATGGCGCCCGCGAGCTCGGATACGGCGGCCGCCCGTCCCACCTCGGTCTGGATGAGCACGTAGCCACGAACGGTCATGGGTCCTCCCCGGGCCGCCGACCGGACCATCCGCGGAGTCTGGCTTCGACCCGAGGGTGGTCCCGAGCGGGCCCGTCCCGCCGCGAGGCGACCCCGACGAGCGTAGCTCGACCAGCGGGTCCCGATCTCGGCCCCGTGGCGGTTTCGGAGCCGTCGCGGCCCGGTGCCGACCCGGGATGCGGCCTGGCACTGGTGACCTACCATGCCCGTGTGGGTGTCCGGGAGCGTCGCGACCAGTTCACCAGGCTGCTCCGGAGTGCCATCGCCGACCTGCTCGACCAGCGCAGCCCGTTCGGTCGCCTGGCGCTTGCCCAGGTCATGAACAGCGGTGCCGACACCATGTTCGCCGTCTCCCTGGCCGGGTCGCTCTTCTTTTCGATCTCGCCTACCGCCGCCAAGGACAAGGTCCTGCTCTACCTCCTTCTCACCATGGCGCCGTTCGCCGTGGTGGCACCGCTGCTCGGCCCGTTGATCGACCGCTCCCGGGGGGCGCGCCGGGGGATGGTGATGGCATCGGCCTTCGGTCGGGCGCTCCTGTGCCCCTTCCTGGCCGTCGACGTCCATTCGCTCCTGCTCTTTCCCGAGGCCTTCACGATGCTGGTCCTGTCGAAGACCTTCCTCATCACCAAGGGAGCCCTCGTGCCGGAGATGGCCTCGGCCGGCATGCTCGACCCCGGCGCCCGGTCGGCGGGGCCGGGGCGGGGGAACGCCCGAGAGCACGGGTCCCGCGCCGGACCGGACCGGTCGGCACCGGGCCGCCCGGAGGACCAACCCACCCCTCCCTCTGGCACCCCGAGCTCCCCCGTCGGGCCGGTGCCACCCGATCTGGCCAGCATGAACGCTCGGCTGGGCCTGCTGGCGTCGCTCTCCGGGTTCACCTTTGCCCTGCCGGCCATCGTGATCCTGAAGCTCGGGGGCTCCCCGTCCGTCCTCTGGGTGGATCTCGGGGTCTACCTGGTGGCGATGGTGGCGGCGTCGAGGCTGCCCGTGCCCCGGCTCCATTTGCACCCTCGCACTGGTCGCGGGAACGTGCCTTCCGGCACGTCCGGCACGTCCGCCTGGTCGACCGGCGGGCCTCGTGGAGCCTCGGCCGCCGCGCCCGGTCCGTTCGCGCCGCCGGGACCGAGGGTTCCGCCGGGACGGGGGGCTCTATCGGACGCCGATCCCGGGGAGCGGATCGTCGGGAGCCTTGGCCTGGAAGACGAAGCCGACCTCCGTTCGCTGCGCCCGCTCGTGCCTGACGAGGTGCTCGAGGCGTCGATGCCGATGTCGGCGCTGCGGGCGATCGGGGGGTTCCTGACCTTTCTGGTGGCCTTCGAACTGCGACGTGCCGGCGCCGCCACCTGGTGGTTCGGCCTTCTCCTGGGAGCGGTCACCGCCGGATCGCTGACCGGTGTGCTGCTCGTGTCGAAGATCCGGCAGTTCCTCACCGAAGAGCAGATCCTGGTCACTGCGCTGGCGGTGGTCACGGTGGTGGCGGGCTTCGGGGTCCTCGAGCCGGCTCGACTGTTCGAGGCCGTCGTGGCCCTCTCCATCGGTTTCGTCGGGGCGGTGGCCAAGCCGTCGTTCGACGCGCTCGTCCAGCGGCACGTGCCCCCGGCCAACCAGGGCCGGGCGTTCGCCCGGTTCGAGACCCGCTTCCAACTGGTATGGGTGGTCGGCTCGTTCGTGCCGGTGGTCCTGTCGCTGCCGTTCTCGCTCGGCGATGCCACGATGGCGGGCATCGCCGCCGTCGTGGCTTCGGCCTTCCTGCTGCGGAAGCGGTCGGAGCGGGTCGTCTGATCGGGCGACGGGCGGCGGCGCAGCGCGGTTCGGCCGGCTTCAGCCCAGCTCGGCGGCGAGCCGATCGACGGCGTCGTGCAGGGCCGGGGGCAGCTTCTCCCCGAAGACGGCGAAGTGGTCGCGGATGCCGGGCACCTCCGCCCGCCAGTCGTCGGCGTCGACGGCGAGCAGCTTTGCCATGTCTTCGGCCGGCACGTCGAGACCGTCCGTGTCGATGGCGTCGGCCGTGGGCACGTAGCCGATGGGAGTCTTCTCCGCCTTGCCCTCACCGGCGACGCGACGGAAGACCCATTCGAGGACCCGGGAGTTCTCGCCGTAGCCGGGCCACAGCCACTTCCCGTTCTCGTCCTTTCGGAACCAGTTGACGTAGAAGATCTTCGGCAGCTTCTCCGGGTCGGCGCCGGCACCGACCTCCAGCCAGTGGGCGAAGTAGTCGGCCATGTTGTAGCCGCAGAAGGGCAGCATGGCGAAGGGGTCCCGCCGGAGCTTCCCCACGGCGCCGGCCGCCGCCGCGGTGGTCTCCGACGCCATGATCGAGCCGAGGAAGACACCGTGGGCCCAGTCGAACGACTGGAACACGAGCGGCACCACGGAGGCCCGTCGGCCCCCGAACAGGATGGCGTCGATGGGAACGCCGGCCGGGTCCTCCCACTCGGGGGCGATGGCCGGGTCCTGGGACGCGGGAACGGTGAACCGGGCGTTCGGGTGGGACGCGGGGAAGGTGCACGCCGGCGTCCAGTCGTCACCCTTCCACGAGGTGAGATGGGCGGGTGGTGGCTCGCTCATGCCCTCCCACCACACGTCGCCGTCGTCGGTGAGGGCGGTGTTGGTGAAGATGGTGTTGGCGTCCATGGTGAGCATGGCGTTGGGGTTCGTGTGGGCGTTGGTCCCGGGGGCGACCCCGAAGAACCCGGCCTCCGGGTTGATGGCGTAGAGGCGACCGTCGGCCCCGAACTTCATCCAGCAGATGTCGTCGCCCACGGTCTCCACCTTCCATCCCGGGAGGGTGGGGATCAGCATCGCCAGGTTCGTCTTCCCGCACGCCGACGGGAACGCCCCGGTGACGTAGCGCGTCTCGCCTTCGGGCGAGGTGAGCTTCAGGATCAGCATGTGCTCGGCCAGCCATCCGTCGTCGCGGGCCATGACCGAGGCGATGCGGAGGGCGAAGCACTTCTTGCCCAGCAAGGCGTTGCCGCCGTAGCCGGACCCGTACGACCAGATCTCCCTGGTCTCGGGGAAGTGGACGATGTACTTGTTGTCGGCGTCACACGGCCAGGGAACGTCGGCCTGGCCGTCTGCCAGCGGCGCCCCGACCGAGTGGAGGCACGGCACGAAGTCTCCGTCGGCCCCGAGGACCTCGAGGGCGCCCCGGCCCATCCGGGTCATGATGCGCATGGAGACGGCCACGTAGGCCGAGTCGGTGATCTCCACGCCGATGTGGGCGATCTCCGATCCCAGGGGACCCATCGAGAACGGCACGACGTACATCGTCCGACCGCGCATGGACCCGGTGAACAGCTCGCTGAGCGTGGCCCGCATCTCGGCCGGGTCCCGCCAGTGGTTGGTCGGCCCGGCATCGCTCTCGTGGACCGAGCAGATGAAGGTCCGGTCCTCGACCCGGGCGACGTCGCCCGGGTCGGAGCGGGCCCAGTAGCTGTTGGGACGCTTCGCCTCGGACAGTCGCGTGAAGGTCCCGGCGTCCACCAGGGACTGGCACAACCGGTCGTACTCCTCGGCTGAGCCGTCGCACCAGACCACCTCGGCCGGCGTCGTGAGCGCGGCGATCTCCTCCACCCAGGCGATCAACTTCTTGTTCTGGGTGGGTGGCGTGGTCATCGGTCGCTCCTTCGTGGTCGGACGGGGCGGTCAGGTCCCCCGCGATGCGGACCCGGCCCGTGATGATGCGTCGCGACATAGTAGTGCCGGCTCTCTCCGGGAATGGTAGGCAGGGCGGGTGACACCCGATCGACCGGCTCCCCCGTCCGACGCGCCGACCCCCGTACCCCCACCCGGTGGCCCCTCGGGACCGGGAGGGGCCGAGCTCGAGGTGATCGACCAGCTCCGGGCGCGCTTCGAGGCCGAGGCACCGCGTGGCATGGCGGCCGGTGAGGTGTGGATCGGCGACGACGCAGCGCTGGTCGGGGTGGTCCCCGGCGGGCCGCCCTGGCACGGGGAGGCTCAGGTGCTCCTGGCCACCGACCTGGTCGTCCAGGACGTTCACGTCGACCTGGCGTTCTGCCTCCCGGAGGACGTGGGGTGGAAGGCCGTCATGGTCACGGTGTCCGACATCGCCGCCATGGGCGGCTCACCGTCGTCGCTGCTGGTGTCGATGGCCGTCCCGCCGGGAGTCTCGGCCGAGCGCATCGGCCGGGGCGTGGCCGAGGCGGCGGCGGCGGCGGGATGCGTCGTGGTCGGTGGCGACCTTTCCGACGCCGCCGTGCTCGTGGTGTCGGTAGCCGCCGTGGGGACACTCGACCGAACGGGTCCACCGACGGGGCCGCTGCTGCGGAGCGGCGCCCGGCCGGGTGACGCGCTCTTCGTCACCGGGCCGCTCGGGGCGTCGGCCGCCGGCCTCCGCCTCCTGCGGCGGCGAACGGCCGGAGGTCCCCACGGCGGCGATCCCGGAAGCGGCGGTGATCCCGGAAGCGGCGGCGCGGGCGGGCTCGGCCTCGACGGGGGAGAGGACGCGGCGCTCGTCCACGCCTACCGACGCCCCCGGGCCCGCCTCGCAGAAGGCGTCGTGGCCCGCAGGGCGGGCGCCACGGCGGCGATCGACGTCTCTGACGGGCTGGTCGCCGACGTGCGCCACCTGGCCGAGGCCTCCGGTGTCGGGGTAGCCCTGGAGCCGGTTCCCGTGGCGCCCGGCGCCACGGTGGACGAGGCGTTGTCCGGGGGGGAGGACTACCAGCTGGTGGTGGCGACGGACCGTCCCGACGAGCTCCTCGCCGCCTTCGCCGCGGCGGGTCTGGCCACCCCCGTCCCCATCGGGCGGTGCACCCGAGACCCGGGGGAGCAGACCCTGGCGGGTGGCCCGCTGCCCTCCGGAGGCTGGCGCCACGCCATCGGCGGGGCGGGAGCCCGCCCGTGAAGGGTCAGGGGCTCCAAGGAAATCTCCAGCTTGGCGGGCGAGACTGTGGCGGGAGCCGCTGGACGCGGCGGTGACCGGAACGGTGACCCGGGGAGGAGGGCGACGGTGAGGCGCATCCTGGTGGTCGACGACGAGCGGAGCATCACGGACCTGGTGTCGATGGCGGTCCGGCTGGAGGGGATGGACGTCCGCGTCGCCCACAGCGGGGCCGAGGCGCTCCGGACCATCGCCGAGTACCGACCTCATCTGGTGGTCCTTGACGTGATGCTGCCCGACTTCGACGGGTTCGAGGTCCAGCGGCGGATGAGCTGGGAGACGGGAATGGTCGGCATTCCCGTCCTGTTCCTGACCGCCCGGACCGGCCTGGCCGACAAGGAGCGTGCCTTCACCGGCGGGGGTGACGACTACCTGACCAAGCCCTTCAGCGTGGAGGAGATGCTCCTGCGGGTGAAGGCTATCCTCCGACGCACCGACGGCTACGAGGAGACCGGGCCGCGGTTGGAGTTCGCCGACATCGAGCTGGACGAGGAGCTCCACGAGGTGCGCCGGGGGAACGTGCCGGTGACCCTGACACCGACGGAGTTCCGGCTGCTGCATTACCTCATGGTGAACGCCGGTCGGGTCATGTCGAAATCCCAGATCCGCGACGCCGTCTGGGAGTACGACTTCGACGGGAAGGTCAACATGGTGGAGGTCTACGTGAGCTACCTCCGCAAGAAGCTCGATGCGCTCGGTCCCCCGGTCATCCGGACCGTCCGGGGCATCGGCTACACGCTCCGGCTCGAGCCGGGCACGGGGAAGCCCGGGTGACGCTCCGCCTCCGCCTCCTCCTCGTGCTGATCGGCATCGTCGCCGCCGGCCTGGTCATCTCCGACGTGGTCACCTACACGTCCCTCCGGGCGTTCCTCACGACGCGCGAGGACCAGCAGCTGCTCGTGGCCACGTTTCCGGTTGAAAAGGAGCTGCTGGTCTCTGCCGGGATCGCCTCCGAGCGCCCGGGGCCGCTGGCGCACGGCGCGCCGCTGCGCCGTTACAGTTCGGCGTTCTCCCGCGTCGCCGGCTTCTCCGACGCCCAGACGGGCGCCGTCGGCCGGGACCTGCTCGTCCCCCAGGGCACCTACGGCGAGCTGCTCGGCTCGAACGGGCGCGTCCTGGCTCACGTGTTCTTCACCTATGGCGTCAAGGCCCTCAGCCCACCGTCCGTGCCTCGCCGCCTCGCAGGGACGTCGGTGACGTCGAAGGTGCCGCGGTACTTCACCACCGCCAGCACGGGCCGGGGGGCCATGGGCTACCGGGCCATCGCCCGGGCGCTGCCCGGCGGCGGCACGGTCGTGGTGGCGGTGCCGCTCACCGACGTGACGAGCACGCTCGACCGGCTGCTCCTCATCGAAGTGCCCGTCACCGGTGCCGTGATCCTCGGATTGGGGGTGCTGGCGTGGTGGATGGTCCGGCGGGGGCTTCGGCCCCTGGAGGAGATGGCGACCACGGCCGGAGTGATCGCCGGTGGCGATCTCTCTCAGCGGGTGTCCGCGGTCTCGGGTGGGACCGAGGTGGCACGGCTCGGCACCGCCTTCAACACGATGATCGCCGGGATCGAGGAGGCGTTCGCCGCCCGGACGGCGTCCGAGGAGCGCCTCCGCCGGTTCCTCGCCGATGCCTCGCACGAGCTGCGAACCCCGCTCACCTCCATCCTGGGCTACGCCGAGCTGTTCGACCTCGGCGTCCGTGACCGCCCCGAGGACCTGGCCTCGGCGATGCACCACATCAGGGGGGAGGCCGCCCGCATGGGGACCCTGGTCGAGGACCTGCTCCTCCTGGCTCAGCTCGACCATGAGCGACCACTGGCGAGCGAGCCGGTCGACCTCGCCGCCGTGGTCCGGGCGGCGGTGGCCGGGGCGGCCGTCGTCGCGCCGGAACGCCTGGTCGAGGTGGACGCATCAGGCCCCGTTGTCGTCCAGGGCGACGAGCAGCGCCTGCGCCAGGTCGTCGACAACCTCCTCACCAACGCCATCAGCCATACGGCCCCCGGGACCCCGATCGGCGTGCGGGTCGCTCTCCAGGCGGACGCTGTGCTGGAGGTGCACGATGACGGCGAGGGGATCGCCGCCGAAGACCTGGACCACATCTTCGAGCCCTTCTACCGGTCGGACCCGTCGCGGGCCCGTTCCACCGGGGGAGCGGGCCTCGGCCTCGCTATCGCGTCGGCGATCGTCGACGCCCACGGCGGGCGGATCGAGGTGGTCGTGGCGGAGGGGACGACGTTCCGGGTCCACCTGCCCCGGGCGCACGGGCGACCGGCGCTCCCGGCACCGAGCGTTCCCGTCTCCCCCGGTGCTCCCGTTCTTCCGGCACGGCGCTCCGGCGGGTGAACCTCGGCGGTCGTCCCAGCCCGGATCCCGGCCCGGTCAGATCGAGAAGTCCTCGCCCTGCCAGACGCCACCCTCCGACGGCCGGATGTCCGGGACGGTGACGGTGCCGTTGACCTCCTGCTCGAGGGCGTCGACGCGCTGGCGCAGGGCGGCCAGGGTGGTACCCACGAGGTCGGGTACCACGCCGTCATCGAGGTCGGGCGGCGACGAGGAGGACCGGGGTCGGCTCCGGGCGATGACCTGTCCGGGGACCCCGACGACGACGGCGTTGGGTGGGACGTCGCGGACGACGACGGCGTTGGCCCCGATCCGGCTGTGGTCGCCGATGGTCACCGGACCGAGGACCTTCGCCCCGGCGCCGATGGTGACCCGGTCACCGACGGTCGGGTGGCGCTTGCCCCGTTCGAGGCTGGTCCCCCCGAGTGTCACTCCCTGGTAGATGGTCACGTCGTCACCGATCGAGGTGGTCTCGCCGATCACGACACCCGTGGCGTGGTCGATGAAGAACCCCGAGCCGATGACGGCACCCGGGTGGATGTCGACGCCGGTCAGGATCCGGGTCAGCTCCCCGATGGCCCGACCGGCGAGCCGGTGGCCGCGGCTCCAGCACCGGTGACCGAGGCGGTAGCCCCAGATGGCGTGCAATCCCGGGTACGTGAGCACGATCTCGGCCGTGGAGCGGGCCGCAGGATCGCGCTCCCGCACGGCGGCGATGTCACGCCGGACGGTCGCCAGCACCCTCAGTCCCCGAGACCCTCGAAGAGCGGTGTGCTCAGGTACCGCTCGCCGAAGGACGGGACCACGACCACGACAAGCTGGCCGGCATGCTCCGGGCGCCGTGCCACCTGCAGCGCGGCCCACACCGCTGCGCCGGAGGAGATCCCGACGAGGAGCCCCTCCTCGCGCGCCATGCGGCGGGCAAGATCGAAGGCGTCGGCGTTCTCGACGGCGACGATCTCGTCGAGCAGGTCGACGTCGAGCACGTCGGGGATGAAGCCGGCGCCGATTCCCTGGATGGGATGGGGTCCCTTCGGGCCACCGGAGAGGACGGCCGAGGCCGCGGGCTCGACGGCCACGGCCCGGACCGAGGGCTTGCGCTCCTTGAGGACCTGGGCGACACCGGTGAGCGTCCCCCCGGTCCCCACCCCTGCCACCACGATGTCGACGCGCCCGTCGGTGTCGTTCCAGATCTCCTCGGCGGTCGTCTTCCGGTGGATCGCCGGGTTCGCCGGGTTCACGAACTGCTGGGGCATGAAGAACTTCCCGTCGCCGCGTGCCAGTTCCTCGGCCTTGGCGATGGCACCGCCCATCCCCTCGGGTCCCGGGGTGAGGACCAGCTCGGCGCCGTAGCCTCGCAGGAGCATCCGCCGTTCCCGGCTCATGGTCTCGGGCATCGTGAAGATGCACCGGTACCCCCGGGCCGCGCACACCATGGCCAGCGCGATCCCGGTGTTCCCGCTGGTCGGTTCCACGACCGTGGTGCCGGGGGTGAGCGCGCCCGACTCCTCGGCGGCGTCGATCATGGCCACGGCGATGCGGTCCTTCACGCTGTGGGCCGGGTTGAAGAACTCGAGCTTGGCGACGACCTCGGCGGCCGCGCCCTCGGTGACCCGGCGCAGGCGCACCAGCGGAGTGCCTCCGATCAACTGTGTGACGTCGTCCGCGATGCGCATGGTCTCACCTTTCGGCTCGGTCCCGCGGCCGCGACCCGATGGGCGGCCGCCTTCGGGCGGGATGCCCGAATCCTGACCCAATCTAGAGAGAGGTTGCCGGTTTGCGGGTCAGAACCGTGCCGACGGGCGGTTGTCACAGCCCGAGCGGCCAGCGTGCGACTGGGCCTCGGAGCAGCCCGCGCACCCCGCGTGCCCGGAGCAGTCAACCTCGGCCGAGCCCGGCCGCCGGTGGTGCCGACGCCGGTGAGAAGGGACGCTCCCCCGACGGTTGCCGGTTCAGCGCGTCCGGGTCTCCGAGGGCGTCGGGGGGATCTCACGGGCCGGCGGTTTGGTGACCTTGCCTGAGCGGATGCACGACGTGCAGGCGTGGACGTGAGTGGAGGAACCCTCGACCAACGCTCGGACCCGCTGGATGTTCGGGTCCCACCGGCGCTTCGTGCGGCGGTGGGAGTGGCTGACGCTCATCCCGAACGAAGGTTTCTTACCGCAGACGTCACAGACCGCTGCCATGGTGCGCAGACTTCCTCTCGAGGCTCCTCGTGGACCGGGGAGAGGTTAGCATCCTGGCGGTGACCACTCTGGAGGCGCTCGACGCCGCTGACGTGCGGGCGGTGATCGTGTCCTTCCGGGATGTGCTCCAGACCCATCGGGAGGCGATCAACCGTCTCAACGTCTACCCGGTCCCCGACGGTGACACCGGGACCAACATGGCGCTCACCGTCGAGTCGACCGTGGCGGCGATCGAGCGGTCTCTAGGCGCCACCGGGGACAGAGGTGACGGGGGCGAGGCGGGCGACCTGGTGCCCGCAGGACCCGGTGGTCCCGCCCCGGCCATGGACCGGGTGTGCGAGGCGATCGCCCACGGGTCGCTCATGGGCGCTCGTGGCAACTCGGGGGTGATCCTGTCTCAACTCCTCCGCGGCCTTGCCGATGGGTTTGGCGAGGCCGCCCATCTGGGAGCCGAGCGCGACGACAAGCAGGGCCGGTCCGGCCGCGTCGTCGGCCCGGCGGAGCTGGCCCGGGCGCTCGCCACCGCCGACCGCCTGGCTCGCGAGGCGGTGATGCGTCCGGTGGAGGGCACGATCCTCACGGTGGCGCGGGGGGCAGCGGGTGCCGCCACCGAGGCGGCCGAGGCGGGCAAGTCGCTTGTCGAGGTGGTCCACGCGGCGCGAGCCGGCGCCGCCGACGCGCTGGCGCGGACACCCGAGCTGCTGAGCGTCCTCGCTGATGCCGGAGTGGTCGACGCCGGCGGGACGGGGTACCTGCTGCTCTTCGATGCGCTGTCGCACGTCGTGGCCGGTACTCCGCTCCCGGAGCCGCCGCCCGTGAAGGGGGTTGCCCCGGTCGCCATCGGCACGGTCGGCTCGGGGCAGTCGGTGACGGACCCCGGGAACGGCAGCGCCGGGTCGGCAACGTCGCTCGCCAACCTGCGTTACGAGGTGATGTACCTCCTCGATGCGCCGGACGAGACGATCCCCCACTTCAAGGAGGTCTGGGCCGGCGTGGGCGACTCCATCGTCGTGGTCGGGGGAGGTGGGCTGTGGAACTGCCACATCCACACCGACGACATCGGTGCTGCCATCGAAGCGGCGATCGACGCCGGACGGCCGCACTCGATCCGCGTGACCGACCTCCTCGAGCAGGTGGAGGAGGAGCGCTGGGTGCGGGAGGGCGCGGGCACGGCCGGCACGGGACCGTCGGAGACCCCGCCAGGACCCAGGCGCACCACGGGCGCCGTCGCCGTCGCCGCCGGCGACGGCATCGGCCGGATCTTCAGGTCCCTCGGCGTCCAGCGGGTGATCGCCGGTGGTCAGTCGATGAACCCGTCGACGGCGGAGATGCTCGAGGCCGTCGAGGCCGTCGACGCCGACGAGGTGGTCGTGCTCCCGAACAACGACAACATCCATGCCGTCGCCGGACGGGTGGACGCGCTCACGAGCAAGAAGGTGCGCATCATCCCGACGGCCACCATTGTCGAAGGCTTCGCTGCCCTGCTCGCCTACGATCCCGCCGCCCATGTGGACACCAATGCCGTGGCGATGGCGGCATCGGCCGCCCGGGTGGTGCCGGGGGAGGTGACGAGGGCCGTCCGGGACGCCGACGGTCCGCGCGGGCAGATCCGAACCGGTGACTGGCTGGGTGTCTCCCGGGGGGAGATCAAGGTGGTGTCCCCGTCGCCGAGCGACGCAGGATGCCGACTCCTCGACCTTCTCGTCGAGCCAGGGCACGACCTGGTCACGATCTTCGAGGGAGAGGGGTCGACCGCGGCGGACACCCGCCGGCTGACGGAGTGGCTCCACGAGCACTGGCCGGACGTGGACATCGAGGTCCACCACGGCGGGCAACCGCTCTATCCCTACTTGTTCTCGATCGAGTGAGCCCGCCCGTCGGATGAGCCGGTCCGCCCCGTGAGTGAGCCGGTCCGCCCCGTGAGTGAGCTGGCCCCGCCCCGTGAGCCCGTCGGCCCGGTGAACGCCGTTTCCGGGAAAGGAGCTCCCGGGCGCAGGTTGCGCCAGCTGGCCGGGATCCC